>NZ_JBIARH010000039.1:0-64967 GCF_042889785.1 Streptomyces sp. NPDC002476
CCCCCAGGTCATCGACTTCGACAGGGGGCACACAGCCATACCGGACCCGGGGGCCAGGCGCCCCATTGCGGGGCACGAAAAAGGTAACGGGGGGGGCTGCGGGTCGGCGAGCCGGTCGGGGGCCGCGCTGGCAGCGAGGGCGGTCAGGAACGCCAGGGCGAGCATGGCGAGCGTGATGTGCCGGTGCCACGAGGTCCAGTGTCTGACCTGGTAGTGGTCGAGTCCGACCTGTCCCTTGGCGGCCTGGAAGCATTCCTCGACGCTCCAGCGGACACCGGCGACGCGGACCAGCTCCGCAAGGGTGACCGTGGCAGGTGACCAGCACAGGTAGAAGGCGAGTTCCCTGGTGGTGCGGTTGCGGCGGACGAGCAGGTGGCGGTGGCTGTCGCTGCCGATGTGGATCCAGGCCCAGTCGTAGTAGCGCGGGCCTTTCGCACCAGGGCCGACGCTCTGCCGGGTGCCAGGCAGTGGCGGGCAGGTGGCCTGCGGCGGTGTCCGCGCGGACGGGGGTGCGGCCGTGGTTGATCCGCACCCTGGTCGAGCAGGCGACGGCCAGGACGTAGCCGATGCCGCGTTCTTCCAGGCGGGCACGCAGGTGCGGGTCCTGGCCGTAGGCTTCGTCGCCGGTCACCCAGGAAGCGGTGATCCCGGCGTCCAGTGCGGCGGCGATCATCTCCCCGGCCAGGCGGGGCTTGGTCGTGAACTGCACTTCATCGGGTATCCCGGCAGTGTGGCGGCGTTCGGGATCGGAGCACCAGGAGTCCTCGGGCAGGTAAAGCCGCCGGTCGATCAACGCCCGTCCCCGGCTGGCCTGGTGCACCGATGCCGAGCGTCGCGAGGCTGCCGGGATACCCGAGGCGGTGCGGTTCGCCACCAAGCCACGTCTGGCCTGGGAGATGATCGCCGCCGCGCTGGACGCCGGGGTGGAGGCACCGTGGGTGACCGGTGACGAGGCCTACGGGCAGGACCCGCAGCTGCGTGCCGCCCTGGAGGCACGCGGGACCGGCTACGTGCTGGCCGTCGCCTGCTCGACACGGGTACGGATCAACCACGGCCGCACTTCCCTGCGGGCGGACACCGTCGTCGGGCGCTTGCCGGTCACCGCCTGGCAACGGCAGAGCGCCGGAATCGGCGCGAAGGGCCCGCGCTACTACGACTGGGCCTGGATCCGCATCGGAACCGGCAACCGCCACCACCTGCTCGTCCGCCGCAACCGCACCACCGGCGAACTCGCCTTCTACCTGTGCTGGTCACCCACCGAAGTACCCCTGGCCGAGCTGGTCCGTGTCGCCGGTGCCCGCTGGAGCGTGGAGGAGTGCTTCCAAACTGCCAAGGGACAGGTCGGACTCGACCACTACCAGGTCAGACACTGGACCTCGTGGCACCGGCACATCACCCTCGCCATGCTCGCCCTGGCCTTCCTGACCGCCCTCGCCGCCGACGCGGCACCCGAACCACCCGCAGACACGTACCACTTCGCCCGCAGCCGCGATCCGATCACGCTGACCGTCCCGGAGATCCGACACCTACTCGTCACCGTCTTCAGACCACCAGCCGTAGCTACAGCCAGACTGCTGCACTGGTCCAACTGGCGCAGACACCACCAGGCAACAGCCCGCCGCAGCCACTACCGACGACGAACCCGCTGGATAGATCACGAAACCACACTGGAGTATTAGGCGACGCGGCGGGCGCGGTGGCGGACTTCCCGGAGCCGGATATCCGACGGAAGGCGGTCCAAGCCTGCCGAGTCCCGTGCGTGTGCGAGCGTTTCCCCGCTCAGTTGCTCCAGAGTCCGCGCCGGTTCTGCGTGAGGCCTGAGCAACAGCCGTACTCGTGCGGCCGGAGCAGCACGCCGACCCGTCAGCCGCACATGAGCCCGCGAGATCCCGTCCAGGACCTGCGCCTCTTCCTCGATTGCGTCCTCCAGCGCACGGCCATTGAGTCGGGCCGCCGCGTCGCCTTCGCTCTCGATGAGGACCTGGCCCAGCCGGTGTCTGTGCAGCTGCGCCAGAAGCCACCACAGCAGCAGGGCGAGAAGCACTGCGAGCACCGCAATGACGGTCGGCCACCACCAGTCCTCTTCCCGCCATCGGGTGCGTCCCTCGGTGCCCAGCACGACATCGTTCGGACCTCGGAAGGGCCACCAGCCCGGCACGTCGAATCCCCAGTGGCGCTGCAGATCCAGCCCACCCAGCAGCACACCGCCACCCAGGGCGAACAGTCCAAGGCCGAGTAGCCCCAGCAGCACCCGGTTCACTGCCTTTAGCATGGGACATCTCACCCCTTCTTCGGGCGCCGGACGCGCACGTCCAGCTTGGGCTGCTGGGCGAGACCCAAGTTCGCCACGGCTTTGCTCAGCGCGGCGTCCAGATCCGCGTGGACCTCGTTGAGATCGCGGAAATGGGCCTGTGCCCGGGCTTTGACCTTCCGGCGGCCGACATCGACCCGTGCCGATTGCACACCGGACACCCGTACGGCTCGGTCGCGCAGAATCAGGGCGGCTGCGTGGCGGTGGAGCCCGGCGCGGACCTCCCCTGTTCTGGGGATTCCGGTGGGCTGCCGCATGGGTAGCAGTCTGCGCAGTCCCGGCGTCACTGCCAGCAGGAAAAGCCACAGGCCAAGGGCCATTGCCACTGCGGCCCCGACGGTCATCCAGATGTCATGCAGTGGTCGTGTGGCCAGTTCCTCGGCGAGTCGCTGTCGCCAGCTCATCCCGGGGCGGTCTGCCCGCACCGAGACCACGTCGTACAGGAGCAGCCCAATGGCTGCGACGGACAGCAGCGCCACAATGGCTGCGGGGATCCGTCGCGCGCACCAGAAGCGGCGCGCCGGCCGGCCCGCTTTATGGACCGCTGCCGTCGCGCCCGTGCCCGGGGGGTCGCCCGGGGACGAAGCCGCATGTCCCGTACCGGAGGGAATGTTGCCTTCGCCGGTCGGCTGCCGCCTGGTGTTCGCGCTCATCTCACTCTCTCCCGGTCTCTATGCCGCGAGTGCACCGAGTGCAGCCTCTCGACCGACACCGTGAGTTCGGACACGTCCATGCCGGTCCATGTTCTGAGCCGCTCGATGATCTCGCGGCGCACCGCAGCGCACTGAGCCCCGATGTCGGACGGATAGCCGAGCTCCACGGCGATGTGCATCCGTACTTCGCCGAGCAGGGCTGGACGGCTATTGGCGGGATCGCCGCCCCGTCCTGCGGCGTGCTCGTTGCGCTCCGGTGCCGGCCGCACAGATGTCGTCACGCGTGGTGTCCGGCGGCCGGGCGGTACATGGCGGGCCGAATCGGTGAACCGGCTCAGCGCCTCGCGGGCCACGTGGGAAGCGATCTTCGCGACGGCATGGTCGGAGACGGTGGTCGCACCCCGCTCTCCGCGAGGAATGCCCGGCCGGCGATCGACGTCACTGGTCACTGCCGTCAGTCTCCCCGAGCCTGTCGCCGGTTATCGCGCATCCGCTGGTGGTCGTCATGGCGGCGGCGGATGAAGTCACCCGGCTCGAGATCACCTTCCATCAAGCGCCCGGCGACAAGGCCGACGGCGCCCAATACCAGCACCAGCAGGAAGGCCCAGAAGCCACCGAAGTACCCGGCGAAGCCCAGTGCCATTCCGGCAATCAAGCCGACCACAGCCTTGCTCATCACGCGCTCCTTCGCTCAAGCGGGCTGCTCCCCCTTGGCTACTGAACCCGCTGCCGCTCTTCCTCTTCGTCCTCCTCGTCGGGCAGCTTCACATCGCTGACCGCGATGTTGACTTCCACGACTTCCAGGCCCGCCATCCGCTCCACTGCGGAGATCACGTTCTCGCGCACGTCACTGGCCACGTCCGTGATTGAGACGCCGTAGTCGACGACGATCTCCAGATCGATGGCCGCCTGTACCTCTCCCACCTCGACACTGACCCCGCGCGTGACGGATCTGCCACTACCGGCGCCGGGAATCCGCTCCCGCATGGATCCCATCGAGCGTGCGAATCCACTGCCCAGGGCATGGACGCCGGGCACATCGCGTGCCGCCATTCCGGCGATCTTCTCTACCACTACGTCGGCAATGGTCGTCCGACCGCGAGAGCCGGGCGCGCTGCCGTGCTTTCCGCCGGTGTTCTCAGTCATCGGGCTGTTCCTCCCTGAAGGAGATCACCTAGCACTCTTTAATCGGATTATATTCGTTTTAGTGGGTTTTATCAGAGGTGTGGGTCATGAGACGGGGTGGTCCAACGAGTGGTCCGCAGTGCCCCTGCAGGGGCACTGCGGAGTCAGGGCGCAATGTGAGAGGAAGAGAACCGCGGCCATGGAAGAGGGTGAGAGGCCGGTGCAAACTGAGGCGTGGATGCAGGCAGTACGGCGCCAGCTCGACCTGGGTCGGTTGCTCCCTGTCGGAGGGCCTGACGACGGGACGTGGATCACCGAGCAAGCGGCCGTCCTGGCCCTCGGACGCACTGCCGCTGAGATTCCCGGCGTTTGGCTGGAAAGCCTGCGCATCGGACCGGCATCGCTCGGGCCCGTGTTCGAGCCGTCCGTCCGTCCGCCGGCCAGCGCGCTACCGCCTGGCCCGCTCAGGATCGAGGCGGCATTCACAGCATTCATGGGGCAGCCACTGCCCCGCACCGCGGAGCAGTTGAGGAACGCATTGCTCAACGTGGCCACTGAAAGGCTCGGTCTGGCCACTGAGGCAGCTGATCTGCGCGTCACGGATCTCCACGAAGGCCCGGAGAGAGGCGTCAGGCCACAGACCGCAGAGAAGGCCATGGGGCCCCCACCGGAGGCTGCAGCCGCGCGAAGCTCGCTCCCAACGACCGGAACGCGACCCATGCGGGGCCTCATCGGGGAGCTCGCCGATGTCGCAGCGGCTGTTCCGGGAGTGGCCCGCCTCACCGCCGTGCTGGGAAGCCGTCCGGTCAAAGTGGAGCAACATGACCATCCACCAGGCCGGCACATCGAGGTCCAGCTTGCGGTCGCACCCGGGTACCACCCGCTGGAAGTAGCACTCGCTGTCCGGGCGGCGGTAGCCGACGCAGCCACCAGTGACACCTCGGGCCCGGTAACCGCCGCCGTCCTCATCGCAGAAACCGCGGCCTAAGCTCAATACCGGTAACGGGCCTTGTCCCTTGAGGGTGGACACCATTCGTGTCGTTATGCGGCAAGTGTCAGGGTAGCTGACTGCTGCTCGTGGACGATCGGGGCTTGCTGTCCGTTGGCCGAGTGCCGTCGGCGGGTGTTGTAGCGGGTGAGCCAGCGGAAGACGGCCTGGCGGCAGGCGCGGGCGTCCTCGAAGCGGCGGGTGCCCTTGAGCGTCTCGCGTTTGAGGGCTGCGTTGAACGACTCGGCGAGGGCGTTGTCCGCCGATGTGCCCACCGCGCCCATGGACCGGCTCACTCCCAACTCGGCGCATACGGAAGCGAATTCACGAGACTTGTACTGCGACCCGTGATCGCTGTGGAAGATGGCTCCGGCCAGGCTGCCACGGGTGGCTGCGGCGGCCTGGAGAGCATCGCTTATCAGCGAGGTGCGCATGTGGTCGGCGATGGCCCAGCCCACCGGGCGGCGTGAGAAGCAGTCGATCACGGTCGCCGGATACAGAAACTCGCCGTCGCCCACTGGCAGGTAGGTGATGTCTCCGACGTACTTGGTGTTCGGTGCCGCAGCGGTGAAGTCGCGCCGCAGCAGGTCCGGCAGGGCAGCGGCAGACGGCTCGGGCACAGTGGTGACCTGGCGCCTGCGCAGCCGCAGTCCGGCGATGCCGTGCGTGCGCATCACCCGTCCGACGCGCTTGTGGTAGGTGTGTCGCTGCATCTGGCCTCGGCGTATGCATCGGCGGCGGTCGACTGGCGGCTGTTCCTGCCGGAGACCTGGGCGCCCGGCTCGCCGAAGGCGGATCCGCATAAGGTCGCCCGCCGCACCGCGTGCCGGATCCCCGAGGACGTCGGGCACGTGGAGAAGTGGCAGCTGGCCCTGGACATGCTCGATGAGACCCGCTCGTGGGGGATCGAGGTGCCATTGGCCGTCGCCGATGCCGGATACGCAGACGCCGCCGCTTTCCGGCACGGGGTGCAGGCCCGTGGCCTCAACTATGTGGTGGGGATCTTTACCACGCTTTCGGTCCAGCCCGGCGAAGCGGTGCCGGTGACCGAGCCCTACTGCGGGACCGGACGGCCGCCGGTGGCGAAGTACCCGGCCAAGCCACAGTCGGTGAAGCAGCTGGTCATCGCGGCGGGCCGGAAGGCGGCCAAACCCGTGCAATGGCGGGAGGGATCCCGCCCCGGCAAGAGCAAGAGCGGCCTGAAGCGGATGTACTCGCGGTTCGTCGCCCTGAGGATCCGGCCCGCCGGACGCGAGATCCGGCAGGCCATCGACGGTCCGGAACTGCCCACGTGCTGGCTGCTGGCCGAGTGGCCCGCCACCGCGCCCGAGCCGGTCCATTTCTGGCTCTCCGACCTGCCCGCTGACCACGCTGGTCCGCCTGGCCAAGCTCCGCTGGCGCGTTGAACACGACTACCGGGAGATGAAGCAGACCCTGCCTATATGCGTGGGCTGGTGTCGTCGCTGGAGCGGAAGAACGCGCGGACGGTCGCCGAGCAGGCGGGGCATGACCCGCCGGACCGCTTGCAGCAGCTGCTCAACACGTGTGACTGGGATGCTGACGAAGTCCGTGATGACGTGCGGGAGTTCGTGATCGGACACCTTGGCGACCAGGACGCGGTGCTCGTCGTGGACGACACCGGTTTCCTGAAGAGGGGGATTCGCTCGGCCGGGGTCCAGCGCCAGTACACCGGCATGGCGGGTCGGGTCGAGAACAGCCAGGTCGGCACATTCCTGGCCTATGCCACTGATGCCGGTCACACGCTGATCGACCGGGAGCTGTACCTGCCCGCGTCCTGGACCGATGACCGTGAACACTGCCGCGCCGGACCGCCTTGGAACGCGGCTTCTCAGCACGTGCAGAGCCGACCCTCTGCCCGCCCCGCATGGTCGGGGTCGCGACCGAGGTCCGGGTGGGCCGCCCGGCAGACCGGTGGGGGGAGTCGGCGTCTCTCAGCCGACCGCCGCGTACGACGGTGTGAATCCGGACAGGCCCGTCTGGCCACCACTCCGGCCGCCGACGCGTCCGTCATGGGCGGCTGCGGCGGCATCGGTCTGGGCCAGGTCCTCGCGACCCGCGTGTAAGCGGCAAGTCGTCTCGGCCTGCACGCCCCCATCCCCCACAGGCACGCGAATGTACCCAGTCCTTCAAGATCCAGTGCACGAATCACCTGTAAGCAATGAACGAATCGGAACAGACAAACCACCCGCCCCACTGCCCGTTGGTAGCCCATCACGGAACTCGGGAGCCGGGATGTGTTCCCGTCGGAACTCGGTGCGCTGATGACCAGCTATGTCGAAGGATGGATTCCGGACGGCCCGATCACGTTGGACGCGTGATCCCAGTGGACGCCGCTCGTGTCGGCCACGGTTTGCGGGCCCGGCCGCGCCGACCCTGTGCCGGCACGGCCGGGCCCGCGCCGATTGTCCGGAGCATACGCGGCTTCGTCCCGCTCCGACGCAGGCAGCGTCCGCTCGATGCCAGGACCGGACGCATCGGAAGCGACCATTCGGCCCTGCCGAACGGCGGGAACCGTGTTTCAATGAAATGTGCGGAGGGAGCCTGATTCGAGGATGCGGAGAAGCGGCTCACGGCCGCGCACCGCACAATCGGGAACCGCGAGAAGCGGTTGGCTTCTTCCGCCCCGCGTGTCCGGAGCCGCCCGTACGGGTCCGGACACGGAGCAAGGTGGCCGTCGGCGGGCGGAACTCCACTGAGGATGTCATGTTTCCGTGGCATGCCGCGACCGGAGACGCGAGTGAAGTGCCTTGAGACTTCCGGCCAGACCGTCGGCCGGCACCTACGCGCTTGACGTCCGCGATGCGACGTAGTCCGCGCAGCCGCTGAGCGTGGTCAGTGAGGGGTAGTCCTTCTCCGGGAGTGTGAGGCCCGTTCGCCCGCTCAGGCGCTCGACGAAGTTGAGGAAGTCCAGCGAATCCATCTCCAGTGCGACCCGGAAGTCCTCGTCGGGTGAGAGTGCTGAGATGTCGGCGCCGGGCACCACATCTGTCAGGATCTGTTTGATCAGTTCGAGGGCCTTGTCCTGGTTCACAGTTCCTCCGGTCGTTGGAGCAGTCGGTCGAGTGCTGTCAGGAAGCGGGCGCCGGTCGCGCCGTCGCTCGCCCGGTGGTCGGCGGAGAGCGTGGCTGTCACGGTCGGGTGCACCGTGAGCATCCCGTGCACGGCCACGGGGCGCTCGACGACACACCCGAGGCCCACGAGCGCCACCTGCGGCGGGTAGATCACCCCGAAGACGGTTTCGACTCCCTGGTCGCCGAGATTCGTCACCGTGAGCGTGGGATCAGCCGTCTCCGAGGCGCGCAGGTGCCCTCCACGGGCCCGTGAGACCAGGTCCCTGAGCGCCGCCATGAGTTCCGGCAGGGTCATGGTGTCGGCGTTCGCGAGCGCCGGTGCCGCGAGGCCGTCACCGCGCAGCGAGACCGCGACGCCGAGCCGCACGGTCGCGGCCTCCGCGAAGCTGTCGTCCTTCCAGTAGCCGTTCATCCGGGGTACCTGGCGTGCTGCGAGAGCGACGGACTTCAGAAGCAGGGCTGCGGGTACCAGGCGTTCTTGCACGGGGCTGCTCGCGTTCCGGTCGCGCATCCATGCCATGGCGGCCGCGAGGTCGATCGTCGTGGACAGGTAGTAGTGCGGTATCTCGCGGTTGGCGCGCGCCATCAGAGCGGAGATCGCCGCACGCGGGGCTGGTTCCTCCGTAGCGGGCCCGGCCGACCGCGGGGGAACCGGCCCCGGATGCTTCTCCGCTGTGGGGCGGCGGGCGTGGGAACGCGCAGTGCGTTGCTCCGCCGCGGCACGCACGTCGTCGGCTCTGATGGCACCATGACGTCCCGTTCCCCGGACCCGGCCCAGGTCCACGTCCAGCGACTCCGCCAGCCGACGGGCCAGCGGCGACGCCGGGACGCGGCCTCGCGGCCGGGACGCCGCCCGTTCCACGTCGGCGCGGGTGACGCGCCCTCCACTGCCCGAGCCGCGCACGGTGGCCAGGTTGACGTTCTTCTCCCGCGCCAGGTGTCGCGTCAGGGGCGTCGACACGGAGTCGGCGTCGAGGCCGAGGGGTGCCGGGCCGGTCTCGCCCCGCCGAACCGACAGGCCCCGTGCGGCGACAGGGGCGACTGGCTCGGCCGCCGTGTCGATGACCGCGAGGGGGGCGCCGACCGGCACGGTGGTACCCGGGGTGACCAGGAGGCGGCTGACGGTTCCCGAGTCGAAGCACTCGACCTCGATGGTGGACTTGGAGGTCTCGACGACTGCTACGACGTCGCCCCTCGACACCGTGTCGCCCTCGCCGACCAGCCACTCCAGCAGTCTTCCCGCGTCCATGTCGGCGCCCAGGGAAGGCATGGTGAACTCGGGCATGTCAGCTCACCACCTGGCGGACCGCGTCGACGATGGAGGCCGGTTGGGGCAGCGCCGCCTCCTCAAGCTGCCGGGCGTACGGGATGGGCACTTCCGCGCTGCACACGCGCTGCACCGGGGCGTCGAGGTCGAAGAACGCCTGCTCGGTGATGCGTGCGGAGATCTCGGCGGCGAGGCTTCCGCTGCGCCAGGCCTCGTCCACGATCACGGCCCGGTGGGTGCGGCCCACGGACTCCATGATCGTTGCGTCGTCCAGCGGGCGCAGGACGCGCAGGTCGAGGACTTCCGCGCTGACCCCCTCGCCGGAGAGGATGTCCGCGGCGGCCAGGGCCTTCGGCAGCGAGCCGCCGTAGGTGACGACGGAGACGTCCGTGCCGGGCCTGCGCACCGCCGCACGGTCGAGGTCGACGGCCTCGACTGCGGGGTCGAGAACGCCTGCGGCGTTGTAGAGGCTGCCGTGCTCGAAGAGCAGCACCGGGTCCGGGTCGGCGAGCGCGGCCGCCAGCATGTGCCGTGCGTCCTCCAAGGTCGCCGGGGCGAGGACGCGGATGCCCGGTATGTGGGCGTACCAGCCTTCCAGGCTGTGGGAGTGCTGTGCGCCGAGCTGCCGCCCGGCCCCCGTGGTCATGCGGATCACCACGGGCACGTTCAGTTGCCCGCCGGACATGTGCAGCAGGGTGGCCGCGTTGTTGAGGATCTGGTCCATTGCGAGGAGGCTGAAATTGACCGTCATGATCTCGACCACCGGCCGCATCCCGCCGATCGCGGCACCGATGCCCGCGCCGACGAACGCGGACTCCGAGAGCGGAGTGTCGCGGACGCGATCGGGGCCGAACTCCTCCAGAAGTCCGAGGCTGACTCCGAAGCAGCCGCCGTATCTGCCGATGTCCTCGCCCATGAGGAACACCCGTTCGTCCCGCAGCACTTCGCGTAGTGCTTCACGGAGCGCTTCCCGGTACGTCGTGGGCGGTGGAGTGCTCGTGGATGTCCGGCGTGTGGTCATGAGGTGTCCCTTGCTGCGCTTGTCACGCTGCGGAGCAGGTCCGCGACGGGCTCTGTCGGTCCGTCCTCCGCCGACTGGACGGCGCGCTCGATCACGTCGAGCACATCCTGTTCCATCTGCCGCATCGTGCTGTCGTCGAGATGTTCTGCGGAGCGCATCCGGTCGGCGAGCTCCTGGATCGGATCCCGCTTCTTCCACTGCTCGATCTCGGACTTGGGCCGGTAGCGGTCCGGGTCGTACATGGAATGGGCGCGGAACCGGTACGTCTGCGCTTCGAGGAAGTGCGGACCGCCGCCCCCGCGCACGGATTCCGCGGCCCGGTCGGCGGCCGATTCGACGGCGAGCACGTCCATGCCGTCGACGGTCCAGGCAGGCATGCCGTAGGACGCGGCACGCATCGCAAGATTGGTCTGCGCGTGTTCGCGGGCCAGGCTCGTCCCCATTGCGTACAGGTTGTTCTCGCACACCAGCAGCAGGGGCAGCTGCCACAGCGCCGCGAGATTGGCCGTCTCGTGAAACTCGCCTTCGGCGAAGGCTCCGTCGCCGAAGAAGCAGCAGGTGACACGTGCGCTTCCACGCATCCGGTCGGCGAGCGCGAGCCCGGCGGCCAGAGGCAGTCCGCCCGCCACGATCGCGTTGCCGCCGTAGAAGCGGCGATCCGCATCGAACAGGTGCATGGAGCCTCCGTGCCCGCGGCTGCAACCGGTGGCCTTTCCGTACATCTCGGCCATCACCGCGTCTGCGGGCACCCCGCGGGCCAGCGCGTGTCCGTGTTCCCGGTAGGTCGACACGACCGCGTCCTCCTGGCGCAGGGCGGCGTTGACGCCTACGGCGACGGCCTCCTCGCCGATGTAGAGGTGGACGAACCCCCGGATCTTCGTGCTGCTGTACAGCTCGACGCAGCGTTCCTCGAACCGGCGGATGACGAGCATGGCCCGCAGCAGCGACAGGCGGTGCCCGGAATCGGAAGTGATCCGCTCCGCCGTGGTGCCGACCTTCTTGCGTGTACTTCTGCGCACCGGCGGCTGGGCAGGTCGTTCGGTGCGCGCGGTGGTGCCGCTCATCGTCGTGCCTCCGTTCGTGGGCGGTTCACTCCGGCTTCTCGATCGTGGACAGGTCCCCTTCGGGCAGTCCGGTCTCCCGGGCGCGCAGGAGCCGGCGCATCACCTTGCCGCTCCGTGTCCTGGGGAGGTCCTGCTCGAACTCGATCTCCCGGGGGGCCACGGCCGGCCCCAGACGTCGGCGTGCGAACGCCAGGAGCTCGCGTTTCAGCGGCATGCCAGGGGTACACCCTGGTCGCAGTGACACGAATGCCTTGACGACCGAACCGGCCACGGGGTCCGGACGGCCGACGACCCCGGCCTCCGCGACGGCCGGGTGTTCCATGAGCGCGCTCTCCACTTCAAACGGTCCGATCAGATGCCCCGCCGACTTGATGACGTCGTCGGCACGGCCCACGAACCAATACCAGCCGTCTTGGTCCCGACTGGCGAGATCGCCCGTGAGATACCAGCCGTCGGCGAAACACGCCGCGTAGCGGGCTTCGTCATGCAGGTAGCCACGGAACATGGAGGGCCAGCCCGGACGCAGTGCGAGCTCCCCCACCCGGCCCGATTCACCGATCACACGCACGTGCCCCGCAGTGACCTCGGCGCGCCCGTCCTTGCCGCGTTCGAGCAGACCGGCTTCCACACCGGGCAGGGGGCGTCCCATGGACCCCGGACGGATGTCGCCGGAGGCGAAGTTGGCGATCATGATTGCGCCCGTCTCCGTCTGCCACCAGTTGTCGTGGATCGGCAGTCCGAGGACGTCCTGCCCCCACAGGATCGCTTCCGGGTTGAGCGGTTCTCCCACGCTGGCGATGAAACGCAGGGCCGACAGGTCGTATGGCCCCGGGAGCCCATTCGGCGCGCTACTGAGGGAGGCACGCATCAGCATGCGGATCGCCGTCGGTGCCGTGTACCAGACCGAGACTCTCTGGCGGGCCAGGATGCGGTACCAGCGGTGCACGTCGAACTCGCCCTCGTCCACCACCACGGTGACCCCGTGCGTGAGCGGAGCGATGATCCCGTACGAGGTACCGGTCACCCAACCGGGGTCAGCCGTGCACCAGTAGACGTCCCCCGGGCGCAGATCGAGCGCGAACTTTGCCGTCGCGTGGTGGGCGACGACCGCCTCGTGGACGTGGACCGCTCCTTTGGGCGCGCCGGTGGTACCGCTCGTGAAGTGCAGCAGTGCCATGTCCTCCGGCGAGGTGGGCGGAACGGTGTACTCGGGCGAAGCCCGTCTCAGCATCTCGTCGAACGACGCCGTTCCGGGTGGCGGATCCTCGACGGCACCGACGAGCAGGACGTGTTCCAGGGACGGCAGGCGGTGCCGGTTGTCCGCCACTTTGCGCCGGTACAGCTCCTCGGTGGTGACGAGAACGCGCGCGTCGCCCAGCGCCAGCCGCTGCCGGACGGGCTCCGGTCCGAATGCCGAGAACAACGGGCACAGCACCCTCGCCCCGCGCAGCGTGCCCAGAACCGTCGTGTAGAGCTCCGGGCAGCGGCCCAGCAGCGTGAACACCCTCTCCTGACGGGCCACCCCCATGAACGTGAGCGCGTTGGCGAATCGCCCGGTGAGGCGGGCGAGCTCGCCGTAACTGACGCGAGAGACCCTGTCCCCGGCGGTGACGCACCGTAGGGCCTCGCGCCCGCCCAGACCCGCCGCGACCTGACGGTCCACGGCTTCGTAACCCATGTTGAGCCCCCCGCCGGGGAGTCCGGCCAGCCGCGACCGGGCCTCTTCCCAGGTGAATTCGGCACGGGCCCGTTCATAGTCCTGGAGCTCGATGGCGAACCCGGGGGTCGGCCGTTGATGGATGACACGGTTGTCCATGACCGGGTCCTCGTCCTCGGTCCGCACTCCCGGAGCAGTGCGGGACGTGTCGTCGTGCCTGTTGCGGGCGGCAGCCGTTGGTCTCCGGGTGCGGCGGCCGGCCCGGGAACGGTGGTGCCGGGACACGCCGGGCACCGAACCCGCCGGGTTTACGGTCACACGGTTGACCACCGAGACCACCCGTTGATCTGCTCGGCGAGTCGGGTCAGGACCGCGACCCGTTCGGCGGCTTCCAGCCGACGCCCCAACGACAAGGCGATCGCCGGGACGGGCTCGTATGGCAGTCACCGCTTCCTCATGGTTCCGCTGTACTCAAACTGCCACGCATGGCGTGCCGCCGCATGAGAAGGAACACACAATGCCTGAGACCGGCCGCCCCGTCGCCGGGCCCTCTGCCCCAAGCAGTCCCCGGCACCGAGGCACTCCCCGCAGAGGAGACGGAAACGGCGGAAGAAGCCGAGCACGACCAGGAGGTGCGTGATGAACGATGAGGCACCGTCCGCTCCGCGGATCGTGGTGGGCATTGACGGCTCCGAACCGTCGAAGGCAGCCTTGCGGTGGGCGGTCGATCAGGCGGAGCTGACCAGTGGGGTGGTCGACGCGGTCACCGCCTGGGAATTCCCGACATCCTGGTACGGCCTGGCGCCGCCCACGGACAAGAAGCCGGAGGACTACGAGGCGCAGGCGCGTACGTTCCTGAACCAGGCGATCGACCAGGCCCTCGGCCCGAGTTCAGGGCGGCCGGTCCCCATCCACGCCCGCGCGGCGCACGGACACCCGGCCGCCGTCCTGCTCGATGCCGCCGCAGGAGCGCGAATGCTGGTCGTGGGCAACCGAGGCCACGGAGGGTTCACCGAGGCACTTCTGGGCTCGGTGAGCCAGCACTGCGTGCAGCACGCCCCCTGCCCCGTCGTCGTCATCCGCAGCCATACCCATGAAACGTGAACAGCCCGTCCCGACCGGGAGGGCACGTATGTCAGGGGCGGACGACGTCCTACCTGGGGGCTTCGCTCAGTGGTCTACACCTTTGTTGGGGCGCCCGGTGAGCCGCGGCCCATCCCTCAGCGGCTTCGGGGAGTTTCCATACCGAAGGGCACACAACGGCATGGACCACGTACCGGCCGGGTCAGGCCGAAGGCCCGTCGCCCGACAGCTCGTCCACGTGCTCAGCCCTGACCAGGTGCTGAAGCGCGAAGCCTGCACTCAAGGTGCTGCGGCACGGTCGCAAGCCGCCCGATTCGCGGGGCGATTCGAGACCACGCAGCATGGAAATCAACGCAAGGCTGTCGTTTCGTGGAGGTGAACCGCGATGACCCTGCCCGTACACCACCGGCCCGGCCCGCTCCTGGAACGCCCGCTCCCGGCCTTGAGCTGGGGAGAGCCGACCGCCGCCGAGTTCGACGACCTCTTCGAACGGATGACGCGCTTCCTGCAAGCCGCCAGCGTCACGCCCGCCGCCGGGGCCTGTGCATCACCGGTGAGTACAAGCAGTGCGAGCGCGAGGGCATCCTGCGCCGCAGCACCCGGCGTACCGGGCGCTTCGAGTACTGGGCACTGCTGCCTGCGGACGTCAAAGCCGAAGAGATCACAGCGGAACTGGTCGACGGGGTGCTGACCATCACCGCGCCCAAGGGCCAGGCGGCCAGGCCGCACCACATCGAGATCACCCAAGCATGAGGTGGAGAGAAACGTGGGGCCGGGCATCCTTCCCCACGTCCCGTGATGCCACTCACGCCTGGACGCGCGATACAGCTCTGCCGATCCTCTGCGGCCTCGCCGAGGCACAGCGCGACCTTATCCACGACGTGCACACCGCGGTCACCAACAAAGCCGACATCATGCGGTAAGACCCCCGCCTTTCCTAGGCGGTTTCCCGCCCGCACGTGTGAAACGGGCCCGGCACTTGATCGCACTCTGTTTGTCCATGTGGCCGGGGTGGGCGGACCGGGTCAGAGCCGCCAGAGTGCGGCTGCCGAACTTGTACGCGTCCTACGGCGCGGGCGATGTGCCCCGATGGGCGAAAGAAGGAAGGTCCGGACGTGCATGCAACTCCGCACATCGTGAGCGATGTGATGACCCGGAAGGTGGTCGCCGTCAGGCGCAACGCCCCCTTCAAGGAGCTCGTCCGGACCATGGGGCGATGGAAAGTCAGTGCCCTTCCGGTTCTGGAAGGCGAAGGACGCGTCATCGGTGTGGTCTCCGAGGCCGATCTGCTGCCCAAGGAGGAGTTCCGCAACGGCGCTCAGAGCTTGTACGGGCAGCATCAACGTCTGGCCGACATCACCAAGGCGGAAGCAGCGACCGCAGAGGAGGTCATGAGCTCGCCCGCCATCACGGTGCATCCCGACGTCACGCTGGCCCAGGCGGCCCGGATCATGGCAGTGAGGCATGTTAAGCGCCTTCCCGTGGTCGATGACGAGGACATTCTGAAGGGCATCGTCAGCCGCGGGGACCTGCTGAAGGTCTTCCTGCGAGCGGATAAGGACATCGAGGAAGAGGTGCGCCGCACGGTGGTGTCCTACCTGTTTCCCGCTCTCAGCCACACCATCCACGTGAATGTGTACGAGGGAGTCGTCACTCTCCGCGGGCAGGTCCAGGACACCTCGCTCGTCTCGGTTGCCGTGCGCCTCGCCAGCGCCGTGGAGGGCGTGGTGGGCGTCGAGCCGCACCTCACCGGCGAGTCCGGCCCCCTGGCCACACCCGAGGGCGGACAGTGACAGGACCGCCGAAGCGGGTGGGAGTCGCGCACCCGGCCCTTCTGCCTACTCATGAAAGGTCTCAGGGACCTTCCTGGCGACATCGACCACACCGCCAGATCCGCCAATTCCTGAGCCCCCAGCCGCCAGAACAGATCGTGGCCTACCGCGTGTTTGCTTGCCGAATGCGCCCCAAAGGACCCCACCGGGTGTCTGAGACGTGATCGGCATTCGTGATGTCGGCGAATCAGGAGGCTGCGCAGACAACCTCGACGAAGTGGCCCACCTGTTCATCCGGCAGGTGGCGTGCGAGATCCGCCTCACTGATCATCCCTACGAGGCGGTGGTTCTCGATGACTGGCAGCCGCCGGATCCTGTGCTCCTCCATGGTCCGAAGGACCCCTTCGGTGTCTGCGTCTGCGTCAACCGTGATCGGCTTGCCCTGTTCGAGCCTGTCAGCGCGCGGACCGCGTCACCGAGGCCTGCTGGGCTTCGTGGCTGCTCTGCACGCGCCACAGCGGGCGCCCGCTGTTCACCCCCGCGAGCGGTGCCCTTCGGTCCGCCGACGGGCACACGCCGACTCGCGGATTGATGAGCAAGCCCGCCGTCCTGGCCACGCGATCACGCCCTGATGCTTGACGCTCGCTCGGCGTGCATACGACATAGGAAGCGCCCAGAATGAACCATAAACGTGCGACCGAGGGTGGGCCGGACTCAGAGCTCTCTCGGTGCCGGATCCCTCGACGCTCTAGGGAGAAGGCCATGACCACTGCACGGGAGATCATGCACATCGGGCGCGACCTGCATCCGGGAGAACGAGACGCTTGGCCGACGCGGCGCGCACGATGAAAGAGCTGGGCATCGGAGCCCTCCCGACATTTCACCACGATGTCACGGTCGGTGATGATCCCGTGGAGGCGGTCGTCCTCCCCGCAGACCGCTCGCCCAGGGCAAGGACCCCCGGACGGTGACCGCAGGTGCTCGGCCGTTCCCAGGTACGTCCTGCCTTCGTAGGTCGACCAGGTGGGGCAGTTGTCTTCTTGGATACCGGCCAGGGCGGGCGCAGACGTGCTGGGCCGGGACCCGGATTGCGGGGCGGTTGGGGTCAGGTCAGGATGGAGGCGACCCGAATGCCGCAGTGCGGCGCGGATGTGACCTGCAATTCCGAGTGCCGCCGCCGTACGGAAGCCGGAGCCGGAGAGGCCAGCGCGTCCCACGATGAGGCCGACAGTAACCATCCTCGAGGCGTAGACCACCGAGCCCCGCTATCGAGATCAAGGGCTGAGCGGTCTCGGCTGCGATCGTCCCAGCACGGCGGGAGGCCAGTCGGTGGGGGCAAGGAGGGGTCTTGCGGCAATTGAGCGCGCTCGATACGCAGTTCCTCGGTTACGAGAGCGACATCAATGTCGCCAACATCGGAGGCTTGTCGATCGCCGACGGGCAGCTCTCCCGGGGCGACTTGATCGAACTGGCAAAGGAGCGCTGCGCGGTCACCCCGATGCTGCGGCAGAGACTGATGACGGTGCCGTTGGGCCTGGACCGTCCGTACTGGGTGGAGGACGAGGCCGTTGACCTTGGCTACCACGTACGCGAGCTGGCCCTGCCGCGACCCGGCAACGACCAACAGTTGGCTGAGCTGGTTGCTTGGCTGCACGAGCAGCGCCTGGACCGCCGCTATCCGCTGTGGGAGGTGTACGTGATCAGCGGGCTGCGCGGCAGGCGTGCAGCGGTGTACGTCAAGGCGCATCACGCGACGGTCGACGGCGTGGGCGGGGCGGTGCTGCTGAACGCTTTCATGGACCGGGAGCCGAGCCCGCCGCGCCAGCAATCCGGCCCGTGTGCGCAGCCTGATCGCGTCCCGCCCAGGGCTGAGATCCTGGCGAGGTCCGTCGCTGGGATGGTCGCCCTTCCCGCGCGCCTGACGCGGTCTGTCGTTGAGACAGTGCCGTATCTCGACGAGATTCCACTGGTCTCCCAGCTGCCGGGGGCGGTCCCGGTGTCGAGGGCGGTCCGGTCCGTGACCCGGCGCCTCGCTGGGCTTGAGAGGGTGCCGGAGCTGCCGAGCCTGGCCGTGCCGTGGACGCCCTTCAACGGACCGATCTCCCGACACCGGCGCTTCGCTTTCTCGGATCTTCCGCTGGACGAGGTGAAAGGCATCAAGAACGCTTTCGGCGTGACGGTCAACGACGTGATCGTGGATCTCGCCGCAACGGCCGTACGACGTTGGCTGATCGGCCACGACGCCCTGCCCGATGAGCCGCTGGTGGCCTGCGTTCCGTTCGCGCTGCGCAAGAAGGGCGCAGAGGAGACCGGTAATCGGGTCACCGTGATGCTCACCTCACTGGAGACCCAGATCGCCGACCCGCGTGAGCGGCTACAGGCCATCCACGAGGCGATGCAGAAGATCAAGGAACGCTTCGATCTGGCGCCGGCCCAGTGGCTGGAGGGGCTCTGCGAGAGCGTGCCTTGCGCGTTGACCGGTCTGGCTGATCGCGCGCTCTTCGGCCTGCTGGCCCGGGGGCGCCCGGCGGTGAATCTGACCGTCTCGAACGTCCCCGGCCCGCAGGTCCCGCTGTACGTGTGCGGCCGAGCGGTCCTCGTTCAGTACCCGGTGTCCCTGATCAACGATGCCGGCGGCGGCCTGAATATCACTGGGTTCTCCTACAACGGTGAGCTCGGGATGGGGATCGTGGTCGACCGTGCGATGGTTCCTGATGTCTGGCACATCGCCGACTACCTGCACGACGCGTTGGAGGAGTTGAGGTCGCTGGTCGGGTGAGGTGCCCGGGGGCCTTGGGGTCCGGGTCCGGTCCTACGGCAGCTCCTCGCGCTTCCGGTCACCGCGACCGGGCGCGGCGGTTGTCACGCCGTACCGCACGGTTCTGCTCGTGGCGCGGCCAAGCCTGCACCACGATCTCGGTGCGACCGTTGTGCGGGCCCCAGGGGGACCAGCGCCGGTCGGCGACGACGTCGTCCTGGAGTACGGACGGTGGCTCCGCGACGACCGCGACGCCTGGCAGGAGGCCGCCCGCCCGCTTCGCGGGCGGCTCCCAATCGTGCTCTTCCTCACTCGGGGGCGGCGAGGTCGCTCCGCGCGGCGTCCTTGCTTCCGGCGCGGAGCAGCTGATTGCCGAGGTCGATCAGGGCCCGGCCGGCAGCGTACTCGTCGCCTATCTCGGGGACGGGTACGTCGTGAGGGTTGCGTTGTGCGGAGGTGCGGCTCTGAAGCGTGGTGTCATCGGTGTCGAGTACGGCATGAGCCTTGGTGAGGTCACCTTCCTCGAAGAGGTCCAGACGCACGCTCCACTGCTTGGTGCGTGATTTCTCGGTGCTGGTGTGCCGGGGCATGGTCGGGTCCTTCCGCTGAATGCTGCAGGCTGACTGGAAGGCGTGCCACTCGGCGGCACCGTGCCTCTCCCCGCCGGCGAAGCGGCAACCGTCTCCTCGACCTGCTCAGGACTCCAGACTGTGCTGTGCGGGGCGTCCCCGGCTTGGGCCTATTGGAACCGCAAGGTGTGCCGGACGGGTCCGCCCGGTACGTCTTGCGGCCTGTCGGCGCCGGTACTGCATCCTGTGGGCGCAAGCCCGGAGGCCGGTGGCGCACACTGAGTTTCGTATCCGCGGTGGTCGGCGTTTCATCGGGAGGGCGGTCCTTCTTCCCGACGCACGCCAGAGGCCCAGCGCCGTCGGACAGCATCCTCATGTTCGCTCTCTTCCAGGGCGAGCTCGGTTTGGGCGAGTCTTTCGCGCAGATTCGGGATCCAGTGGCGTTGCAGGGCGCGAACCCGTTGGCGGGTGCTCAGCACCTCCGCGCCGATGATGCGGGCGGCGGCTGCGGCAACGGCGTGCTCGGCGGCCGCCCGGACCACCTCTCGGTACGCGGCCTCCGCGTGCACCAAGGCGGTGTTGGCCGGTGCGGCAGCGGCAGGCGGGCGCGTGGGCATGGTGCAGGAGACGTTCGCCGGGTATCGGGCGCCCATCGAGCTGGTCCAGCGGGCCGTTGCATCGGTTCGGTCCAGCGCTTGCGCCGCCGCCTCCAGGGCCCCCTCCCCGCTCAGCAGAACACCGCGTACCAGCCAGGTTTCGGCCTCCTTCACCCGCTCGTGCCAGACATGCGCGGCGGCTTCCTGGGCCTGTTGCAGACGCTGGTGCTCGGCGCGCAGGATGCGGAGCTTCTGTTCGAGGAGGTCCGCGCCGCGCTCGGCGACGTCCAGGCTGTGCCGAAGACGGAGGCGTCCGGCACGTCCGGGCGGGACGTGAAGGGTGCTCACGGCTCTGCCCCGTGCGCGTCGAGCAGGGCGGTTGGCAGCATGGCGAGCTGGCTGCGGGGCAAGGTGAGGAGCACCTGCCAGGCGTGGTCCAGGGTCTGGTCCAGGGTGCGCAGCTCGTCGGGTCGCTGATCCACGAAGCGGCGCAGGAAGGCCCGGTCGAACTCCAGGTACCGGCGGTCGGCCGGGCTCAGGGACGTCTCCCCGACCAGATCGGAGAGCTCGCGGACCTGGCGGGCGCGGGCGAGCGAGGCCAGCAGTTGCGCCGCGACATCGAGGTGGTCGTCGCGGGTGCGGCCGGGCCCGGCGCCCTTGCGCATCAGCCGGGAGAGCGAGGAAAGCGCGTCCACGGGAGGGTACACGCCCTGGGCGTGGGTCTCGCGGGAGAGGACGACCTGGCCTTCGGTGATGTACCCGGTCAGATCGGGAACCGGGTGGGTGATGTCGCCCGCGGGCATGGTCAGCACGGGCAGGACCGTGACGGAGCCCGGCCGGTCCTGGATCCGCCCGCAGCGCTCGTAGAGGGAGGCGAGGTCGCTGTAGAGGTAGCCGGGGTAGGCGCGACGCGCCGGGATCTCGCCGCGCGCCGCGGACACCTCGCGCAACGCCTCCGCATAGCTGGTCATGTCGGTCATCACCACGAGGACGTGCCTGCCACCGTCGAACGCGAGGTTCTCGGCGATGGTGAGTGCCAGACGCGGGGTGAGGATCCGCTCGATGACCGGTTCGTCAGCTGTGTTGAGCAGCAGCACCAGCTCGTGGGCGGCGGAGCGTCCTTCCAGGGCGTCCCGGACGAAGGAGGCATCGGCATGCGTGAGCCCCATACCGGCAAAGACCACGCAGAACGGCTCGCCAGCAGTGGTGGACTGAGCGGCGATCTGGACGGCCAGCTCCAGATGGGGCAGACCCGCGACGGAGAAGACCGGCAGCTTCTGCCCGCGTACCAGTGTGGTGAGCCCGTCGATGGCGGCGACACCGGTGAGTACGGGCTCTCCGGGTGGCTGTCGGCGCACCGGGTTGATCGGGGTGCCACCGACGGCCGCGGTGGTTGGCCCGAAGACCGGGGGACCGCCGTCGACCGGCTCGCCGCGGCCATTGCAGACGCGGCCCAGCCAGCCGGGGCCGACAGGGATGCGAAGCGGCCCTCCGGCGAAGGCCATGCGCACACATGCGGGATCCATGCCGGCGGTGTCTTCCAGGACCTGCACCACAGCGACCTCGCGGTCCACTTCCAGCACGAGGCCGTGCCGTTGCTCGCCGGACTCCAGGGTGACCAGGACGAACTCGTCCCAGCCGACTCCGCTCACCCCGTCCACGACGGCGAGCGGGCCGCGCAGCTCACGGATGGCCGTGTATTCGACCTCGCCCCAGGCGGTCACATCAGCTCCCGCAGTGCGGCGAGCACGGAGTCCCGCCGGAGGGCCACGCCCGCAGTATCGTGCGGGCCGACTTCCTCGCGGGCGCGCAGCAGGGGGCCGAAGTCCGCCTCCTCGATGGAGCCTGCCGGCACACCGGCCTCGGCCAGCTCCCGGCATTGCGCGATAACCGTGAGGACCGCTTCGGCCAGCGCAGCGGTCTTCTCCGGACCGCAGTAGGCGTCCCGGCCGGACAGGGCACTCTGTTGGAGGACCCCTTCGCGCACCAGTCGGCCACCGAGCACGCTGACACGTTCCTGGCTGGGGAGTGCGGTGATGCCGACCAGGTCGACGAGATCGGTGAGCCGGTCGGCCTCCGCCAGCAGGGAGCTGATCTCTGCCTGCCTGCCCGGCCACGCTGGGTCGCCGGCCTCCGCGTGCCCGGCCGCGAGGGCGTCGGCGTCGCGCGAGAAGGAGCCCGCCCAGGAGATGGCCGGGTAGCGGCGGGCATAGGCGAGCTCGCGGTCGAGCGTCCACAGGCAGCGTACGAAGCGCTCGGTGTGGGCGGTCACCGGCTCGGCCATGTCCGCCCCGGGTGGGGAGACCGCACCGATCACGGTGACCGAGCCCCGGTCACCCCCGAGGGTGGTCACCGCACCGGCGCGCTCGTAGAACGCGGCGATCGCCGAGGCGAGACCCGCTGGATAGCCCTCCTCGGCCGGCAGTGCGCCAGTGCGGGAGGCGAATTCGCGCAGCGCTTCGGCCCACCGCGACGTGGAGTCGGCGATGACCACTACGTCGCGCCCCATGTCCCGGAAGTACTCGGCGACCGTCGCACCGGTGTAGATGCTGGCCTCCCGGGCCATCATCGGCATGTTGGAGGTGTTGGCGATGACCACCGTGCGCTCGACCAGCCGGCCTCCGGTGCGCGGGTCCGCGAGATCGGAAAGTTCGGCGATGACATCGGCCATCTCGTTGCCGCGCTCGCCGCAGCCGACATAGACGATGACATCGGCTTCGCACCACTTGGCGATCTGCTGGAGCAGCAGGGTCTTGCCGGTCCCGAATCCGCCGGGGACGGCTACCGTGCTGCCCCGGGCGACAGGGAAGAGCAGGTCGATCGCACGCTGACCGGTGTGCAGCGGCTGGCGGGCGTCAAGGCGTTCACGCACGGGGCGCGGCCGGCGGATCGGCCAGTCGGCGGTCATCCGGACCTCGGCGCCGCCGACGACAGCCAGCAGCGAGTCCTGGGTGTAGTCCCCTTCCGGGACGATCTCCTCCACCGGGCCGGTGCAGCCGGGCGGTGCCAGGATCTGCGTCTGCACAGGGCCCGCCTCCCGGACCTCGCCGAGTGTTTGCCCCCCTGTCACCCGATCGCCGACCTCCACGGCAGGGGTGAATCCCCAGGCACGCGCCTCGTCCTCGCTCCCCCCGCTTCCGGGCAGCAGCCAGTCGCCAGAGCCGGACAGCGGGCGGAGGAGGCCATCGAAGATCCCGCCGAGCAGACCGGGGCCCAGCCGGGCCGACAGCGGGCTGCCCCGGGGGCGGGCGCGGTCTCCGGGTGCCAGGCCACCGGTGTACTCGTACGCCTGGACGGTCACCACCGTGTCAGTGATCGCCACCACCTCGCCGGGCAGTCCGGCCTGTCCGAGGGAGACCAGGTCGTTCATAGCGGTGTCTCCGGTGTACTCCAGCTCGACCAGCGGTCCCGTGACCCGCAGGATCGCGGGACCGGCTCGGGGCGAGCCGGTCATGGCGCCCACAAGGCTTCCGTGTCCGCGCCCAGGCGGTCGAGTGCGCGGCCGGCCAGGGCGTCCAAAGTGAAGTCGGCCCGACGGCCGGCAGCGTGGGCGGCCACCCCGCCACCGGGCTGTTCCGTAACGGTGGCGTCGGGACCGAGGAGCTGCCGCGCCCGCCGTTCCAACCTGTCGCGCAGGCCGGGGTAGTCCGCCGTGTACCGCAGGGCCCGGAAGCGTTCCGTCACCTGGCGCCGGAGCTCCTCGTAAGCTTCCAGGCGGGCGGCCTGCTCGCGGGCCCTGGCAGTGCGGCGGGCCCGCAGCAGCTCCGACGCTCCGGCGGCAGTGCCCTCTGCCGCACCCTCGCGACGGGCCTGTTCCACGATCTCCTCGGCCTCGTTCCTGGCGCGTTCGAGCACCGCCTCGGCATCGCATGCAGCCTGGACGATCAGTGCTTCGGCGTCGGCCCGGGCCGAGCGCAGCAATTCGGCCCGTACCGTCGTGAGGGTGTCTGTCCGGTCAGCGCCCGGTGTCGTCATTCCGGCATCACCGCGACCAGGGGCCGCGTGCCCTGCAACTGCGTCTGGCTGAGCACCTCGGCTGCTGCCGGGGTGACGATCACCAGCGTGACCTCGTCCGACACGCTCTGCCAGGCCCGGCGTACCGCCTCGGGGTCTTCTGCGACGAGGACGCCCACCCCCGCCAGCGACAGCCCGGCCACCCGTGCCTGTGCTCCGATGGCCACCACCCGTCCCATGATCAGGCCTTCCCCAGCAACAGGACCGCGACGACCAGCCCGTAGATGGCGATTCCTTCGGCGAGTCCGACGATGACCATCGCCCTGCCGAACAGCTCGGGACGCTCGCTCATGGCGGCCAGTGCCGCAGCCCCGGTGTAGGCGACGGCGATCGACGCGCCGATCGAGGCCCCTGCCACCGCGATCGCGGCGCCGATCAGAGCGGCGGACCCGGCACCGGACCCGGCAGCGGCCGTGCTGGATGCCGCCCGCGCCGCGCCGCCGCTGAGCGCGACGATCAGCACAGCGAGCGCGCCGCCGAACAGCAGGACGTCAGCCGCGATGATCAACCGGAGGGCGGCTCGTCCGTGCCGACGTGCCAACTGGCGGGTGACAGCACAGATGACCGCGAGGGAGGGAAGGGCGATGAGCCAGGCGATCACGGTGCCACCTCCGTGTGTTGCGTGGGTACATGCCAAGGGTGGAAGGGACGGCCCCAGGTTTCGAAGACCCGGGAGAAAAGCTCGTAGAACTCCAGCCGCAGGGCCTGTACCCCGGCGACCAGCGCCTCCAGTGAGAACGCCAGGGTATTGCCGATGGTGAAGACCGCAGCCGCTGCTATCAGCCCGCCCGGACCCATGTGCGCAAGTGTGGTCGTTCCCCTCCACACGACAGCGCCGAGCGCTGCGTGCGTCAGCCCGAAGGCGGCCAGCCGTGCGAAGGAGACGGTGTTCGAGAAGATCCGTACCACCGAGTCGAAGAGCTGAACCGCGGTCTGCATCACCCCGGCGACACCGCCCCCCGAAGTGGTGAACAGTCCCGAGGCGGCCAGCATGAGACCGCTGGCCGCGATCCCGGCTCCCGTGAGGGTCAGGTATGTGTGGTGCAGATACCCACCTGCGGCGAGGCCGACGAAGCCGACGAACAGGGCTGAACCCGCGATGCCGGAGACCGCATACAAAGCCCGCGCCGGGCCGCCCTCCCGCCAGCGATTGACGATGCCCGCGCCATATGCCCACGCGAGCAGCACTACGCCGACTCCGCCAGCGGCCACAAGCAGCCGTTCGGGGTGGTCCAGAGGGGCCAGCCACAGTACGGGGAGGACCTTCGTCGGACCCAAGAACTCGCCGTAGGCGAAGCCGAACGCAATGCTTGTGCCCCCAGCCCCTGCGAAGAAGGGCCACATCGCACGGAGCCGTCCCAGCCTGCGGGGGCGGCCGGTCCGCAGCAGGAGCGCCATCAGGAGCAGCAGTGCGCCGTGCCCCGCGTCGCCGAACATCATGCCGAACATCACCACGTACGCGATCCCGGAGGGCCACGTCGGGTCGACATCGACGTACGGCACTGTCCCGTAGGTGCGCACCAGCGAAGTGAACGAACGGTGCACCGGTCCGGTGCTGCGCAACAGGGTCGGCGGGTCGACACCCTGCGGCGCTTTCAACGCCACGAGCGCGCCGCCGAGTTCGGCCAGCCGCCCGGCCGTCGCTGGTACCTCGTCGGCTGGGCACCAGCCGGCCAGCGCCACCACGCTTCCGCGCCGCACAGCGCTGGCGGAACGCTCCTCAAGCTGTGCCTCGCCCGCCAGCAAACTCGCGTGGCCCTCGTGTTCGAGGGCGTCGAGGTCGGGAGGATCGGCGGAGAGCATCGCTCTCGGCGGCTCGGTGCGCAGGAGCTTCAGCCGACGCGCTGCCGGTCCACGCTCGCCCTGCCCGGAGCCTTCGGTCCGGTCGATCTCGACGCACCCGGCGTCCGCGAGCCGCACCAGCGTCTCCCGGAGTGCCTCACGCGGCGCGACGATCGCCACCCGCTGCATGCGGACCGGTGTCATGGCCTCAGCCCAGCGCATCGAATGCCTCCAGCGCGTCGCCCCGTGCGGCCGACTCCAGCGCCGCCCGTACCCGCCAGGCGTCCGTCGAGAGCAATGCGACAGCACCGACGACCGGGGCGGCGTCCAGGCGCGAGCCGCGCAGCAGCGCGGAGCCTTCCTTTTCGACCCGATTCCACCAGCGCGCCTCGGCTCGCCAGAGGTCGGCCGACTCGTCGATGCCGTCCACCGCCCAGCGCGCCGTGCCCGGCAGCTGCCGACGGAAGTCGACGAAGGAGGCGGCGCGAAGGACTCCGGGGCCGAGGACCCGGGCAGCGCGCCGACCGGACGGTTCCGTCAGCCGACGCCCGTGAACGAACAGCTCACGGGCGACCAGCAGGGCAAGACGTCCTGCTGCCCAGGACACTGCCTCCGGCACGGCCCCCGCTGTGCGGGTGGTGGCAGAGACCCGCATGCCGATGCCCACCGCAGCCGCCGAGTCGTCCCCCGGATCCCCCCATGCGCAGGAGGCCAGCGCGGCCCGGAGTTCGGCCGGGGACCGGCTTTCGGCCAACCGAGGCCAGGCCGTCGCCAACCCGCCGAGCCTGTACGGGCACGGCCTGTCGACGGCCGCGCCTGACAGCACCCGCAGGTGCTCCTCCACGTTGGAGATCTCGAAGCCCGCCGCCAGTAGGCGGACCGTGCCTGCCCCTTGACGCGGCAGCCAACCCGCGACCACCCGCAGATGCCACAGCAGGGTCGCTGCTACGGACCGCTGTGCGGCCGCCAGCCCGGCCTCTGTGTCGAGCATGCGCCGGTACGGCGTAGCTGCCAGCTGTCCGAGGGCATCATCGAGCGTGGCTGCGGCCGCCACTTCACGGGCCGCGCGGATTCCCGGACGGTGCGACGCCATGGCTCTGGCCCGGGTCACCCCCGCGACCCATTGCGCTCCCACCGAGACCTCCCCTCGGCGTGTTCCCCTGCGTGCACCGCCGAGGCGCTGATCTGTCCGATGTCCGCCAGCGCGTGCTCAACGAGGGAAGCCATGCGGTGCTGCGCTCGGCGCTTCAGCAGGACAGCTTTGCGCTCCGACTCCGCAAGACACTCCGCTGCCTCGGTCTTGGCCAGGCCGTAGGTATTCGCGGCGCTCTCCATCCGCACCTCACGTGCGCGGGTCCGGGCCAGCCCCACGATCTCCGCGGCTTTGTCGGCAGCGGCCCGTCGGTTCTGTTCCGCCAGCTGAGCGGCCGCTTCGCGGATCTGTTGTGCCTCGGTCTCCGCCTGTCCCAGGCACGAGAGCACTGGGTCCAGTTCGGCCGCGAGGTCCGCTGAACGATCTGCGGGCACACCCATTGTGGCCGCCGGGCCCGGCGAACCGGCCGGACGGAACCGCATCAGGAAGTCCCGGAACGCCGTCACGAAAGCTCCTCAAGCCGCGTCCCCTCTTCAGTCTCCATGGCTGCGGGGCCGCTGTCGCCCTGGACTGGGCCGATCGGCCCGCACCGAGGCATGCCTCTTCGCGGCTCATCCAGTGGCTGCCGGACTGATCACCGAAAGCTCCTCCCGTGACTGACCTGGAGATCCGCCTTGCCACCGAGCGATCTCGTCGAAGGCCGGCTGGTGGACCGTGACGGGATGACCGATCCCGACTGCCTGCGGACTGTGGTCACCGGTCTGGAGGAAACGCCCGACTGTATGGGCTGAGCCGATTGCAGTCCACGCGGTGCCGCTCGGCGTGCGCCCATTGCCGTGGAGGTGTGTGGCCCGCCCGGGATCCGCGGGAGTCACGACGGGGCACCGTGAGCGACAACGGAACCGACCGCTGCAGCAAGGAGCGCCATCGGCTCAGTACGTTGCCGGACGATCTCCTGGGGCGCCTCGATGTCGTGGAGCGTGGCCCTGCCGAAGCGGCCCTGCTGCTGGAGACCGGCATGTCGGTGGCCCGAGGGCTCGACCTGCTCCAGGTGCTGCGCTCAGGGCAACGGCCCAGGAGCGTGAACACCATTTCCTGCCGGGCCACCCCCAGGGACGTGAGTGCATTGGCGAAGCGCCCCGTGAGGCCGGCGAGCTCGCCATAACTGATACGAGTGACCGTGTCGTCCGCTGCGATGCAGCGCAACGCCTCCCGCCTGCTGATGCCTGAGGCCACCTGACGGTCCACGGCTCCTATCCCATGTTCAGCCCACCACCAGGCAGCCCGGCCGACTGCGACCGAACCTTGTCCCAGGCGAATTTGGTGCGGATCCGGTCATAGTCCTGGCGCATGAAGGCGGCGTCGGGCCCAGGCTGCTTGCGGATGCCGCGGTGGTTCATGGTCGAGTCCTTGTCCTCGCTCAGGAATCCTGAAGGAGGCATTCCGGCGTTCGTGGTGGCGGTGACGCCGCCAGTGCGGCGTCACGGCTCTGCGGACGGTCCGTGCGCGGTACGCGGCGGGGAATCGGGCACGGGGCCATCCACACGTGTGCTTACATGGTTCACGACCCCGACCACTCCGTCGAGTTGTTCGGCAAGGCGTGTCAGGATCAGGATCTGGCTCCGGCTCGCCAGCTGGCCTTCCAGGGTGACGACGCCGTCCACCACATGGATGGTGACCGCGGCGGATCCGATCCCCATGGTGTCTTCGAGCACGTCCTCGACGAGGCGTCGTCGTATCTCCGCGTCGGGTCGCAGGAAGAGACGCAGCAAATCCCGGCGTGTGACGATGCCGACGAGCCGTTCCTCGTCGTCCACGACCGGGAGCCTGTCCACGGCACGGCGGGTCATCAGACGGGCGGCGTCCGGTGCGGTCTTCTCCGCGTGGACGGTCACGGCCGGCGTCGACATGACTTCGGCAGCGGTGATTTCGGTGCCGGACGAGACCATGGTCCGGGTGTCGGCGTCAGGAGCATCGCCCGTCACCGGATGTCCCGTCGCCTGCCGACTCAGCAGGTCGCTCTCGGAGACGACGCCGATGACCCGGTCTTCGTCGTCGAGCACGGGAAGTCCGCTGATGTCGTGCTGAGCGAGCAGTTTCGCGACCTCCTTGAAAGGGGTGACCGAGACGACTGAGACGACTTCTTCGGTCATCAGGTCTCCCACTGTGATGTGCCTCATGGAGGCACCTCCTGCTCTCTCACGGGGACCCGCACGGAAGCGATGCGGGCGACTCGTTCAGAAACCACGATTCACTGGCTGTACCGGAATGAGGAGGGCCGAATGGGCCTGTGCCGGGACCAGTCGGACCGGCTTGGGTGCTCGGACACGGCAGGATTCTCTCGACAGCGCACACCGGGGAGTCCGCTCCCGTGGACAAAGACGCCCGCTCACTGCTGGGTGCCGGGACCCATTGTGGTGCGGGGACGGGGGCCGAACGATCCGCACCCGGGCCGAACCGGCCCTCGCATTCGGCCCGCTCCAGTGAAACTGTGAGGACAGGTGCTTCCTATCGGTCCAGCGGAAGGCGGTGGCGACGATGAGACTGCCCCTGGTCTCAGGTGTGGACGGATCGCAGACCAGCCTGAGGGCGGTCGACTGGGCCGTCGACGAGGCGGCCCTGCATGGGCTGCCGCTGCGAGTGGTGTACGTGTCCGAGGAGGAGCACCGTGGGGACGCCGCCCAGGCGCTCGGCCCCGGTCGCCGTTCGGAGCAGGCGCTCGCCGACAACATCGTCGATACTGCCGCCGAGCGCGCCCGCCGCCGGAATCCGGACGTTAGCATCACGGCCGAGGTGCTGCCCGGGGACGCGGTGACCGCCCTCCTGCGTGAGGGGCACAATGCCGGGGCACTGATCGTCGGCGAACGAGGCCACGGCGGAGTCACCGGACTCCTCCTCGGCTCCGTCAGCCTCGCCGTGGCTGCGTCGCACCCTTGCCCCGTCATCGTTGTGCGTGGGGACAAGGCCGGCATCGAAAGTATGCACGGGCGGATCCTCACCGGTGTGAAGGAAGCAGAAGGAGGATCGGCGGCGGTCCGGTTCGCTTTCCGTGAGGCCGGAGCAAGGGACTGTGTCCTGGACGCCGTCCATGCCTGGCACTGCCCGCCGCGCAATCGCGCCGATCATCCTCGTACTGCCAGCGAGCCGCACCTCTACTGCAAGGAACGCGCAGCGACCCTGATCGACCTCGCGGTGGCCGACTCCGTGCGTGAGCACCCGACGGTCCGGCTGCACTCGGCAGCGATCGAGGGAACGGCCGCGAAAACGCTGGTCCAGCGCTCGGCCGCTGCGGATCTGATCATCATCGGGGCACATCGTCGCCGTAGTCATCTCGGCCCCCACCTCGGCCGGGTCGCACGTACCCTGCTGCACCAATCCGATTGTCCAGTGGCTGTCATACCTCTGGCGACTTGACCGTACGAGACTTCCCCGCCTCACTCACACGGTTCTGACGCCTGATCGGGAGGCACGGTTTCTGCCGTGGCGGGCTGTGTCTGCTTGGTGAGCCCTTTCGCCCGCGTTCAGCGGCGATACTTCGGCCGACGCCGACCGAGGCCGGGTGCCCCGTCGGACCCATCCCAGCTCACGCGCGACACTGTTGGACCCGGCGAGCTCCTCGGCGTGCCGCGCTGCACGGCTCGTCAAAGGCTTCGACGACCTCAGGCGGCTGCACGACGGAGCCAGCGGCCGCAACCTCCTTCCGGCCGATCTGAACGTGCCCCTCATCGCGTGCCTGGACGGCTTCGAGTCCGGCGGGCACACCATCGGTCTCCGCCCGCCAGAAGACCTCATGCTCGGGTGCCGCCCGCCTCGATGCGCGCGGCTGGGAATCCGCGCCCTGGACGATTCGCCACGACGCGGCGCGGCATGCAGGCATCTCACGCGGTGCGGCGTGCCGACGTCTTCCGGTGCCGACAATTTCAGGGTGGCGCGGATGGCCGGCCGGTACGAATCGGCCGGCCCGGCACCGGGCCGTACGGCTCCGCATAGCCCCTCCGCCCCGGGCCCGGACATGCGATGGGTCCGGGGCGGCCCCCGCGACGGGACGACCGGTACGGCGGGCGCCCGCCGCCCGCCCGTCCGACAATGGATACGCCCTCAGCGACTTCCGGAGGTGCCCGGTGTGAATGCCCTACACGGACAGCGCACGACCGCGGTCGTGGCCCCTGGATGCCCGGCCAAACCCGACCGCCTCTTCGACAGGGAAAGCGAATGGGCGGCCCTGACATCCTTCGCCGGCCACCCCCACCCGGGGACGGATCTGGGCGTCGTCATGGGACGTCACCGCCAGGGCAAGACGCTCCTGTTGGAATCGCTGGCACAGGCGACGGGCGGATTCTATTTCTGCGGTCAGCAAGCCACCGAGGCCGAAGCCCTGCGCAGGGCGGGGGGAGAATACGCGCGCTACCGACGGCTCGCGCGGCCCGTTCGCTGGCGCGGCTGGAAGGAGTGCCTCGACACGCTGCTGGCGCTGGGGGACGAGCGCCCCATGCCCGTCGTCATCGACTCGTTCCCCGACCTTGTCGCGGCGAGCCCGGCCCTGCCATCCATCATCCACGGGGCCCTTCGGCACCTCGACCGGCCGCCTCCGGAAAACCGCGCGCGGCTGCTACTCGGAGGCGAGACCGCCCCCGTGATGACCCGGCTGTTCGCCTCGTCCTCACCTCTGCGTGCCCGCACCGGGCTGATACTCGACGTGCAACCCGTGGACTTCCGGGGAGCGGCGCGCCTGTGGGGCCTCGACGACCCCGATCTGGCCCTCCTCGTCTACACGGTGGTCGGGGGCACCCCCGCCTACCGGCACGACTACGTGAACAACGACGTCCCGGCCGACCGGGACGACTTCGACGCCTGGGTATGCCGCACCGTCCTGAACCCACGCATGCCCCTGTACCACGAGGCCCGCCATCTGCTCGACGAGGAGACCGGACCGTGGAACCGCGGTGTCTTCCACTCCGTGCTCGCCGCGCTGGCCACAGGCCGCACGACCCACGGAGAAATAGCCGGCTTCCTGGGACAGCAACTCACCGACACCTCACGTGCCCTGGCCGAGCTCCGCGACCGCAGTCTGCTCCGGTCCCAGCCGGACGGACTGCAGCCGGGAATCACACGCCACCACATCGCCGACCCGCTCCTCTCCTTCGAACACGCCGTGGCACGCCCTCGCAGGGCCGCTCTGGAACAGAGCGACGCCCGGACCGTGTGGGAGGAGGCACGCCCTGACTTCGACACGCTGGTCGCCGGACCCGGATTCGCCCAGGTCTGCCGGGACTGGGCGGTCTCCTTCGCCGACTGGGGCCTGGGGACCGAACGCGTCACGGCATCGCACGGCTGCCTCAGCGACCCCTCGGCGAAGGCCGGACTCGACGCCGAAGTCGTGGTCCGGCGAACGGACGGCCTCTTGAGCGACCCGCTGGTGTCGTTGGGACTCACCCGCCGGCACACCGGCATGGACACGCACCATCTGCGGCACCTGCGCAACATCCTGGACCGTCTCGATCCCCGAGACAGAGTCGGCCCCGTCCGTCTGACGCTCTACGGCGCCTGCGGATTCAGCCCGGAACTGCACTCCGCCCAAGCACGCGGTGAGGTCATGCTCGTCGATCTTGAGCGTCTCTACCAGGGCGCCTGACAGCGATTCCAGCCCCGGCGATCCAGGGCAGGAAACGGTTCGGCCCCTTTGCGCAGGGACCACTCGGCACAACGAGAGCCCGCGTTTTCCGGAGAGACCTGGAGAGGCCCCCCAGAAGAGGAGAGAGCGATGTGGTCCGTACGGATCCGGATCAGACCACCGAAACCCCGCAAGCCCTTCCCGCAGGACCTGCGTACCCCTTCCGGCCGCCCGATGCCCTACTGAACCCGCCCATCCCGTGCGCACAGCGGAGGACAGCATGCCCACCACGCCACGCATCCTGCCGTTCGGAGAGATCCGCCGCGAAGACGTCCCCCTCGTCGGTGGGAAGAACGCCTCACTGGGGGAGATGACCGCGCATCTGACGTCCGCCGGAGTGCGGGTACCGCCCGGGTTCGCAACGACCGCCGACGCGTACCGGGAACTGCTGGCCGGACACGGCCTGCGGGCACGCATCGAGGAACAGATCGCACGCCTGCACGGCGGGGCGGCGCTGGACGAGGTGGGAGCGGCCGTCCGCTCGATGATCATGGCGGAGCCTCTGCCGAACGGACTGCGCACCGAAGTCGTCGCCGCCTACGAACGGCTCGCGCACGAGCAGAGCCGCGAGGACCCCGATGTCGCCGTGCGCAGCAGCGCCACCGCCGAGGACCTCCCCGAGGCGAGTTTCGCCGGGCAGCAGGAGACCTACCTGAACGTGCGCGGAGCGGCCCGGCTGCTGGAGTGCTGCCACCGGTGCTACGCCTCCCTCTTCACCGACAGGGCGATCGACTACCGGGAACGCATGGGCTTCGACCACCTCACGGTCGCGCTCTCCATCGGCGTTCAGGTCATGGTCCGTTCGGACCTCGCGGGGGCCGGCGTGATCTTCACCCTCGACCCGGAGAGTGGCTTTCCCGGGGTCGTCGTGGTCAGCGCGGCCTGGGGACTGGGAGAGACGGTCGTCAGCGGCCGGACCGACCCCGACGAGTACACGGTCTTCAAACCGAGTCTGAAAGATCCGGCGCTCGACCCCGTGATCGACATCCGGATCGGAGCGAAGCGGCGGAAGGCCGTTTACGGCGAACACGAACTCACCAGGACCGTCGACACCACCACGGCCGAACGCGCCCGCAGGGTCCTCTCGGACGCAGAGGTCCGCCTGCTCGCCGCATGGGCGGCGGCCGTCGAGGAGCACTACGGGTACCCCATGGACCTGGAATGGGCCAAGGACGGCGTGACCGGTGAACTGGCGCTGGTCCAGGCACGTCCCGAGACCGTGCAGTCCCGGCGCCGTGCGACGACGCTCCGCCGTTGCCGTCTCACCGCCACTCCCGGACGGAGCCTCGTCGATGGCATCGCGGTCGGCGAGGCCATTGGCGAGGGTCCGGCAGTCGTCCTCGACTCGCCCGTGGAACTCGACCGGTTCCCGACCGGCGGGGTGCTCGTCACCGGCATCACCGACCCGGACTGGGAACCGCTCATGAAGCGTGCCGCTGCGGTCGTCACCGACCACGGCGGCCGGACCTCGCACGCCGCCATCGTCAGCCGCGAACTGGGCGTCCCGGCGGTCGTCGGCACGGGGCGGGCCACCGAGGTCCTGCACGACGGCGTCGATGCGACGGTGTCGTGCGCCGAGGGCGCCCGCGGCCACGTCTACGCGGGGCTGCTGCCCTACGAGGAAGAGGAGACCGACCTCTCCGGGCTTCCCGCCACCCGGACGCGCGTGATGCTCAATCTGGCCGACCCGTCCGCCTCCTTCCGCTGGTGGCGCCTGCCCGCCGACGGCGTCGGGCTCGCACGCCTGGAGTTCATCGTCGCCCATCAGGTCAAGATCCACCCCATGGCACTGCTTCACCCCGAGCGACTGGACCGGCACGACCGTCGCGCCGTCGAGCAGCTCACCGAGGGATACCCGGACCGCGGCCAGTACTTCGTCGACAGACTGGCCTTCGGCGTGGCACGCATCGCGGCGTCCCGCTGGCCCGAACCGGTGGTCGTGCGCACCAGCGACTTCAAGACCAACGAATACGCGCGCCTGCTAGGCGGCCGGCCCTTCGAACCGGCCGAGGCGAATCCCATGATCGGCTGGCGCGGCGCGAGCCGCTACTACAGCGACGGTTACCGCGAGGGCTTCGCGCTGGAGTGCCGGGCGCTGCGCCGGGTGCGGGACGAGATGGGGCTGACGAACGTGATCGTGATGATCCCCTTCTGCCGGACCACCGAAGAGGCCGACCGCGTTCTCGACGGCATGGCGGAACAGGGACTGCGCAGGGGCGAGCACGGTCTGAAGGTGTACGTGATGGCGGAGATTCCCTCCAACATCATCCTGGCCGAGGACTTCGCCGAGCGGTTCGACGGCTTCTCGATCGGGAGCAACGATCTCACCCAGCTCACCCTGGGCGTCGACCGCGACTCCGAACTGCTCGCCCATGTCTTCGACGAGACCGCCCCCGCAGTCGCGCGCAGCGTCCGGTCACTCATCGCCCGCGCCCACTCCGCCGGACGGCCGGTCGGCCTGTGCGGCCAGCGCCCCAGCGACGACCCCTCGTTCACCGAGTTCCTGGTGCGGACCGGCATCGATTCCATCTCGGTGGCACCGGACAGCTTCGCCGCGGTCAAGCAGCACGTGTACGCCGCTGAATCGCACACGAACGACGACGAAGGGACGACCGTCCCACCGGGCCCCGCGACCGCCGACGGGACGCCGGACCGCGGAACGGTCCCCGGACACGGACGGGCAGCGGAACGCCGGTGAGCGTCACCGGCGACGAGGAGGGCGCCGTCGGGAGTTCGGTGTGTCCCGCCAGGAACTCATCAGGTGTTCCAGGGGCGGTCTCCGTGCTGCGGGCGATCAGTGCGTTGACCTCCGTGCCCGGACGCCTTGCGTGGGTCCGCGTGGCGGCTCCGGTCAGGAGCCTTCCGGAGTCTGCTCGATCTCCAGGTCCAGGAAGTGGGCCGAACACGAGATGCAAGGGTCGTGGTTACGGATGACGCGTTCGCACAGTCGGACGAGTTCGGCCTCGGACTCCTGTCCGCGATCGAGTGCGGCCTGGACGTTCCGGCGCAGGTCCTCCTCGATGGCCCCCTGGTTCTGAGCGGTCGGCGGAACGATGGAGGCGTCGGTGACGCGTCCCTCATCGTCGAGTACGTAGCGGTGGTAGAGCAGCCCCCGGGGTGCCTCGGTGGCGCCGTGACCGATGCCGCGCCGGGCAGGCACGGGCACGTACGGAGGCGTCGGCCGTTCGTACTCCGCGATGATGCGGAGCGCCTCCTCCACGGCGTAGAAGACCTCCACGGCGCGGACCAGGATGCTCCGGAAGGGGTTCCTGCAGACCGTGCCCGGCCTGGCACCGTCGGTGACCGCGCACAGCGGGGGATTGTCCAGTCCGGCCGCCGCTGCCGCTTCCAGCGCGGTCGGGGAGAGCAGGTGTCCGCTCACGGCGTAGCGGGCGAGGGCGCCGGTGAGGTGCCGTCGTCCGTCGAGACGGGAGTGGAGAGCGGTGGAATGGGGCACCTGCGCTTCCGTGACGTGGTCGGAGAAGGTCCGGAGGGGGAAGCTCCATGACGGGCGTGTGGCGTCGTACGGGACGACGGTGGGCACACCGGACTCGATGGCGTAGGTGCCCGGCTCGGCCAGGGCGAGCAGGTCGGCCTCGCACTCGGTCTCGGGGAAGTCGAAACCGGCCACCCAGTGGACGGTCTCCCAGGCATCGTCGAGAGCCAGGCGCAGTCGCTCCGCCAGGGGGCGGAGTTCGGTGCGGGTGGGGGCGCGGTGGAAGCCGCCGAGGCGCACGCCGATGGGGTGGACGGCGCGTCCCCCGAGCAGCTCGATGACGGCGTTGCCGGTCTGCTTGAGCCGCAGTCCGCGTCTGACGTGGGCCGGGTGGGAGCGGGACATGCCGATCACGTCGTCGTGGCCGAGGAAGTCGGGAGCGTGCAGCAGGTAAATGTGCAGTGTCTGGCTCTCGATCCATTCTCCGCAGTACAGCAGACGTCTCAGGGAGGCGAGCGGGCCGTCGACGCCGACACCGCACGCGTCCTCGACGGCCCGGCAGGCGCTCAGCTGGTACGCGACCGGGCAGATACCGCAGATGCGGGAGGTGAGGTCGGGGGGTTCGGTGTGGGCTCGGCCCCGGAGAAGGGCTTCGAAGAACCGGGGGGCCTCGTAGATGCCGAGCCGGGCCTCGGTGACGGTCCCGTCATGGATCCGCAGGCGCAGCGCGGTCTCCCCCTCGACACGCGTGAGTGCGGGGACGCGCAGGACCCGGGAGCGGTCCGAGGGCTGGTTCATCCGGGTCCTTCCTCCTCCACGGCAGTGAAGGCGGTCACGTTGAAGGTGTGCAGGTACCTGGCGATGTCCGTGTCGTCCATGCCGTCTCGGTGCATCAGCGGGAGGAGCGCGGGGAGGTTCGTGGTGTCGGCCGGTCCGAAGCAGCCGTAGCAGCCGCGTCCGTAGGTCGGGCACAGGGCTCCGCAGCCCGCGTGCGTGACGGGCCCGAGGCAGGGCACCCCATGGGCGACGGTGACGCAGACATTGCCCCGCCGCTTGCAGGAGAAGCAGACGGAGTGGTTCGGGATTCCGGGTTTCCGGCCGGCAAGGAAGGCCGTGATGACCTCCAGGAGCTGGCCGCGGTCGATGGGGCAGCCCCGCAGCTCGAAGTCGACGGGCACGTGTGCGGCGATGGGCGTGGAGGTGGCGAGGCTCTCGATGTAGTCGGGGCGGGCGTAGACGGTCGCCAGGTACTCCTCGATTCCGGCGTAGTTACGCAGTGCCTGCACACCGCCTGCGGTGGCGCAGGCGCCGATGGTGACGAGGTACCGGGATTCGGCGCGGACGCGCCGCACGCGTTCCAGGTGTTCGGGCGTGCTGACCGATCCCTCGACGAGGGACAGGTCGTACGGGCCGGCGGCGACCGCGCTGGATGCCTCCAGGAAGTGGGCGATCTCCCACTCGTCCCCGAGGCCGAGCAGTTCGTCCTCGCAGTCGAGGAGGGTGAGCTGGCAGCCGTCGCACGAGGCGAACTTGAACACGCCGAGCCGGGGGCGGGACGGCGGTCGGGATGTGGCGGTGGAAGCGCTCATCTCACAGTTCCCTCACGCTGAGCAGGGGTTCGGCCAGGTCGTAGCCGACGACCGGGCCGTCCCGGCAGAGCAGCAGGGGCCCGAGCTGGCAGTGTCCGCAGTGGCCGGTGGCACAGCGCATGGTGCGTTCGAGAGAGACCTGTACATGGCCCGGGCGCACGCCGCGGTGGATCAGTGCGCGGGCGGTCGCGCGGATCATGACCTCTGGGCCGCAGAGGAAGGCGATGGTCCTCGCCGGCCGGAACCGGGCCTCACGAAGGAGCGTCGTGACGACTCCGACCCTGCCGCCCCAGTCGCCGGAAGGCCGGTCGACGGTGGTGGCGCTCAACGGCCTTCCCCAGGCGGGGAACTCGTCCTGGTACAGAAGATCGTCGGGGGTCCGGGCACCGGCGAGGACGTTCAGCCGTCCGTACCGGTGCGGCTGGGCCAGGACCGTGTCGACCAGGGGCCGCAGGGGTGCCAGGCCGATACCGCCGCCGATGGCGAGCAGGTCGCGGCCGCGGGCGGCCGCGATGTCCCAGGGCGTGCCGAAGGGGCCGCGCACTCCGACGAACGCGCCGGTTGTGAGCCCGCACAAGGCGCGCGAGACGGCTCCGACGGCGCGTACCGTGTGCATGAGCCGGTGCCCGCCCGGGGCTCTGGACAGGGACACGGGAATCTCGCCGACGCCGAACGCGTACAGCATCGCGAACTGGCCCGGTGCGAAGCGTTCCAGCGGCTCCCCGGCGGGATCCAGCACGAGTGTGACCGTGTCGTGGGTCTCCTCCCGTCGATCCACCACCCGGTAGGGACGGGGGATCAGGGACATGGCGCCGGTCCGCACTCGTGCGGTCCGTACAGGTCGAGCAGCCGGGTGCGGGTGGCGCGCAGCCGGTCGCCGATGGTCTCGGCGACGAGGGTGACCAGCGCCAGGCCCAGCGCCGGGCGTTCGGCGCACAGGGCGCGCACCGCGGGCGCGTCGAACTCCCAGGCCAGAACGGGGTCCCTGGCCTCGGCACCGAGGTGCCACTGCCGGGGCGGGCACAGCCATGACCAGCCGAGCAGATCGCCCGCGCCGATGGTCTCGACGACCGCGCGTCCGCGACCGGGCACCTGGATGTCGAGCGCGACCGTGCCGGAACGGATGATCCAGAAGCGGTCGGCCCTGCCGCCCTCCTCGAAGATCCGCGTGGCGCCGGGGAACGCGGCGTCGCGGGCGAGTTCCATCATCGGCCCGCGGTGCTCTGCGGGCAGAGTCGCGAGCATGCCCGAGCCGGGGAAGCCGTCGGCCATCCGGATCACGGCGCGGCCTCCTTCCGCGACGCCTCCCGATGCAGGGCACCGGCCTCCTCGGTGAGGTCGATGCCGGTGGGACACCAGACGATGCAGCGACCGCAGCCGACACAGCCGGAGCTGTCGAACTGGTCGTGCCAGGTCCCCAGCTTGTGCGTGAGCCACTGGCGGTACCGGCTGCGCGGCGTGGCCCGCACCGGTCCACCGTGCAGGAAGGAGAAGTCCAGGTCGTAGCAGGAGTCCCAGCGGCGCCACCGCTCGGCGTGGTCACCGGTGAGGTCGGTGACGTCCTCGGTGGTGGTGCAGAAGCAGGTGGGACAGACCATGGTGCAGTTGCCGCAGCTCAGGCACCGGGAAGTCACGTCGTCCCAGCGTTCCGCCTCAAGGCTGTCCCGCATCAGGGAACGCAGATCCACCGGGGGCATGGACCGGCCCATGTGCTCGGCGGCCTCACGCACGACCCCGGCCGCGGCCGTCCGCACGGACTCGTCGGCGCTCCGGCGGGGGAGTTCCGCGAGCACGGCGGCGCCCTCCTCACTCCCGCTCCGGCACAGGAAGCGGTGGCCGGACGCGTCCACGAGCTCGGTGAGCGCGAGATCGTACCCGGCGTCCACGCCCGGTCCCGCTCCCATGGACACGCAGAAGCAGGTGGCTCCCGGCTCGGTGCACTCGACCGCGACCAGGAAGGCGCCCGTCCGCCGGGACAGGTAGTCGGGGTCCCGGTAGCGGCCACCGCCCATGACCCGGTCCAGAATTCGGATGGCCCGCAGATCGCACGGCCGTACACCGAGGAACGCATAGGAGACGCTCCTCGGTTCCTCGGCGCGCACGACCGGTCCGTTCGCGGCATCGCGGTCCACGGTCCACTGCCGGGCGCGTTCGGGGTGCAGATACGTCTTCCACGACTGCGGCCCCGCGCTGTGCGCGAAGGCCGCCCCGTCCGGACGGCGGCGGATCCGGTACTGCCCCGCCTCCAGTTCGACCCCCCAGCCGTGGGGCAGCTCGTCCGCGGAATCCAGTTCGTCCAGGACGATCGCCCCGTCGCGCACGGTCGGGCCGATCACGGTGCGCCCGCGCCGCTTGAGGGCACGCACGAGCGCGTCGAGTCCGCCAGGGTCGAGCACCGCCTCCGCCCGGTCGCCGGAGTCCGCTCGGTCGTCTTCGAGGTCGTTCATCCGCCTGTCCCTCGTCTCCGTCGTCTCCGCGCCCTCGCGTCACCGTGCCGCTCGCCGAAGGGACGGGGCCCACCATGACCCGATCACTTCGCCGCACGGGGTGTGGCTGTCCACGACAGAGTGTCAGGCGGCTGTGATCCGTGCCCGGACCTGGACGGCGTGTCCGGCCTGCCGGTGTGCTCCCACGCCCGAACGGCCGGTGCGCCGCTCAGTCGGCGCGGTGGCCGCGCGACGGCGGTCTGCCGCGCTCCTCGATGTCGACCGTGATCCGCCTGGCCAGACGGGGTACCGCGTGCGCCACCTCCGGGGTCAGTCCGAGGCCCGGTGAGTGGTCCGCTCCCTCCACCGCGTACAGGACGAGACGGTCCGGGAGGCTCCCGAGGCTCTCACCGAGCCGCAGGGCTTCGGCGAGGCCGAGTCCGTGGGTGCTGTGCCGTCCGGCGGCGGCACGCAGAACACCGGTCGGGTCGTCGCACCATCGGTGCGTCCGCCCGGGACGTGCCGAAGGGGGAAAGCAGGCGTCGACGACGACCGCGAGACCGGCGTTCTCCCACAGCGCGATCAACCGGCCCGGTTCGCCGTCGGACTGTGCGAGGACGGTGTCCACGGGCAACGGCAGCCTCGTGCTCTGCTCTCCCAGCAGCGCGACCACGGCCCACCCCACCCCGTCGTCGCGGCGGAACTCGTTCCCGATCCCGATGACCGCCGTACGGGTGAGCGGCTTCATCGATGTCCTCCTTTCCCTCGGCGGCCCTCGCCTCCGCGGCCGCGTCCACCCGGCAGGGCAGCCCCCAGGGAAGCGGTCGCCTGATTCCGGCGCGACGCGCACCATGGATAGTGACCTGAAAACCCTGCTCCGCGGAGGCGAACCGCGATGACACTGCCTGCACGACATCGGCCCGGCGGTCTGCTCGAAAGGTCTTTTCCCGGTCTGGGATGGAACGAGCCGGTCGCCGCAGAGTTCGACGAATTGTTCGAGCGGATGAACCAGTTGCTGGGCTCCGCCGCCTCCGCACCGGCCGGGCTCACATGGTCCCCCGCGGCGGACATACGGGACACCGATGACGCCTACGTCATCGAGGCAGAACTCCCGGGCATCAAGCGGGACGACATCGACATCGAGATCAGCGGCCGGGAACTGCGTATCACCGGAGACCTCAAGGAGCGTGAGCGGGAAGGGGTACTGCGGCGCAGCACCCGGCGGACCGGGCACTTCGAGTACCGTGCACACCTGCCGTCCGACGTCAGGCCGGACGACGTCAGCGCCGGCCTCGGCGACGGCGTGCTGACCGTCACCGTGCCCAAGGCGCAGACCGTCAAGCCCCGGCACATCGAGATCACCGGCACCTGACCAGGCGGACCGGCTCTCGACCCGCTGACCGAGCGCCGCCCTGTGCCGCGGGCCAAGGGCATATGACGGCGCAGTGACGAGGTACCGACCGGGTGCCACGGGGCCGAGTAGCCGCAAAAGGCCGGGGCGGCAATCGGCTCGGGCCCCGAGCGAACCGCTGGTGCGGTGCGCGGTTCTCGTCGCGGGACCTGCTGCGGGCGCGGAACGCGGGATCGAGTACCGGGAGCAATCGAGTGCGGTTCTTTTTCGCATGGAGCCCGGCGCCGAGCGCCGCGTCTCGGCCTGGAAGCAGGGCAGACTGGTCAGAGCCCTGTCGCTGTCCGACGTCAGTCGCGCGGTGAACCAGCTGAAGGACCGCCGCGCCGACGTGCTGAGGGATCATTTCGGCGTCAGGGCCCCTGTGTCATTCCGTCTCCTGCTTCCGCTGAGGCGGCGCCGCCTCAGCGTTCAAGACGCCCGGAAGGGAAAGTCAGATGCGTCATCGCACGGTTGCAGAGCTCATGACCCACGATGTCGTCCGGGCGCGGCACGATCTGCCGTTCAAGGAGATCGCCAGGCTGCTGGCAGCGAATGATGTCACCGCGGTGCCCGTGGTGGACGATCAGGACCGGCCCATCGGCGTGGTGTCCGAGGCCGATCTGCTGCGCAAGTCCGCCGACCGGGCCGACCCGTCCGGCCTGGTCCCGGTCCCGCATCTGGAGGCGTGGGAAAGGGCCAAGGCGGAGGGGGCCAGGGCGGAGGAGCTGATGTCGGCCCCCGCCGTGTGCGCGCGTCCGGAATGGACCGTGGTCGAGGCAGCCCGCCTCATGGAGGCACAGAACGTGAAACGCCTGCCCGTCGTGGACCAGACCGACAAACTGCTGGGCATCGTCAGCCGCAGCGACCTCCTGCGGATCTTCCTCCGCCGGGACGAGGCCATCCAGGAAGAGATCCACCGGGACGTACTGCAAGAAACAATGGGGCTCGCTCCGTCGGCAGTAACGGCCGAGGTCAGGCAGGGAGAGGTGGCTCTCAGCGGAAGCGTCGAGCTCAAGAGCCTGATTCCGATCATCGAACGGCTGTGCCAGAGCGTTGACGGCGTGGTGTCCGTGCACGAGCACATCGCCTATCGGACCGACGACGCCAGAAGGCCGCACAAGGGCATATGAGATGACCGTGCCGCGCGCCGACCGCCTCGCTGGGAAATCGGCTGAAGGAAGTCGTCGAGAGGGTGCCCGCTCTCGCGGCAGCGCGCTGTGTTGATGTGACTGCGAGACGCGTGCACGTCTGTCGATCGGTGCCTGGTCGCCGACTGGCGGCCGTGAGCCCGGGCGGACTCTGCCCGGACGCCCCCCTCAGGGCCGTCCGCGGGGTTCATGCCGACGGAAGGGCGTGGGATCAGTGATCACACGAGTGCGGATGCCGCACAGGCACCTGACGCCGCCCGCCAAACCCGGGCCGCCGCGCGAGCCGCCCACGCCCCCGCCCCGGCAACCGCAGCCGGTCGGCGGACGGTGGCTCTTCTGGTGGATCCTGATGACGCTCATCATCGTCCTGTTGCTCGCTCGCGCCCGCTCCGGGCCACATCCGACCTCACTCTCCTACAGCAACTTCATCGGCAAGGTCGGCACCAGCCAGGTGCAGACGGTCGACGTCAACGACAGAGGCGCGATCAGCGGCACCCTGAAAAACGGAACGAAATTCACCACGCAAATCCCCACCGCGCTGGACACCGGCGCCCAGCTCCAGAAACAGCTGACCTCACACCACGTGCAGATCAAAGCCAGTCAGAGCAGCAGTGGCGGCTCGGCGTGGTTGTCCGTGCTCTTCGCATTCCTGCCGTTCCTGCTGTTGATCGGCTTCTTCGTGTGGATGGGGCGCCGGGCCGCGGGGTCGGTGACCGGCGGGCTGAGCGCCATCGGACGCTCTCGCGCGAAGATCATCGAGGCGGAACGGCCGACCACCGGTTTCAACGACATCGCCGGCTATGACGGGGTCAAGCAGGAGATCAGCGAGGTCGTCGACTTCCTGCGCAATCCCGCCCGGTACACCGCCGCAGGCGCCAAGGGACCCCGTGGCGTGATCATGGTGGGGCCGCCCGGTACGGGCAAGACACTCTTCGCCCGGGCCGTCGCCGGCGAGGCCGACGTACCGTTCCTGTCGGTGACGGGCTCCGCGTTCGTGGAGATGTTCGTCGGCGTCGGCGCATCCCGAGTACGCGACCTGTTCGGCGATGCCCGCAAACGTGCTCCGTCGATCATCTTCATCGACGAGATCGACGCGCTCGGATCGCGCCGCGGCGGTGGAACACGGCTGGGCGGCAATGACGAGCGCGAGCAGACTCTCAACCAGCTGCTGTCCGAGATGGACGGCTTCGACCAGTCCAGCGGCATCGTCGTCCTCGCCGCCACCAACCGGCCCGACGCCCTCGATCCGGCCCTGCTGCGCCCCGGACGATTCGACCGGCAGGTCGCCGTACCGCTGCCCAACCAGGCCGAACGGGCCGCAATTCTCTCCGTACACACCCGCGACAAGAACCTGGCTCCGGACATCGACCTGGACGTCGTCGCCCGTGCCACACCCGGATTCTCCGGGGCGGATCTCGCCAACCTGGTCAACGAGGGCGCCATCAATGCCGTACGGGACGACCGAACCCGGATCGAGCCGCACGACCTGGACGCCGCTCGCGATCGCGTCCTGCTCGGACGCCGGGAGTCCTCGAACGCGCTGCTGCCCGAGGAACGTCGCTCGGTGGCCGTACACGAATCGGGCCACGCCCTGGTCGCGGCGTTGTGTAGACACGCCGATCCGGTGGCGAAGGTCACCATTCTGCCGGCCGGCGTCTCCCTCGGCGTCACCGAACAACTCCCGGAAGCAGAACGCCGCTTGTACAGCGAGAGCTACCTGAACGACCTTCTGGCGGTGCGCCTGGGCGGGCGTGCGGCCGAGCTCGTGGTCTTCGGTGAGGGATCGACGGGAGCCGCCAACGACCTGGCCGGAGCCACTCAGATCGCCACCCGCATGGTCCGCGAGTTCGGCCTCTCTCCTGAACTCGGCCCGATCGGCTACGCCTCGTCCCACCAGCATTTCCTTGATGAGACCGCCGAGGAGCCCGGCAGGCCAGCGTATTCGGAGCAGACCCAACGCATCGTTGACCAGGAGGTCGCCCGGCTGCTGCGCCAGGCCGAAGAGCGCGCGCTCACGCTGCTGCGCGGCCACCGGCCCGCCCTGGAACGCCTGGCCGGAGAACTGGTCACCCACGAGACCGTCGACGGTTCCGTCGTCCTCGACGTCCTGCGCCAGTAACGCAGCTAGGCGGACGGCGTCCTGCCCGCTCGACCCGGCGGACCATACGGGCGCATCGAGCCTCCGGCAGGAGCGGGCGAGGTGACGCCGAGACGGTTGGACGAAGAGAGAAGAGCACAGCGATGAAGGTCTCCGAACTGATGAGCTCGCCGGCGGTGACCGCCGCTCCTGCAACGTCTCTGCGGAATGTGGGCAGGTTGATGGACGAGTACGGCGTCGGTGCCGTGGTGATGACGGAGAGCGGGTACCCCGCCGGGATCGTCACCGACCGCGACCTCGCTCTGCGCGTCCTGGTCGGCGGTCTGAACCCCGAGTCTCCTGTGAGTGGTGCGATGTCGAGCCCGGTGATCACGGTGGATGTGAACGACGGGGCGCAGGAGGCGTACCGGATCTTCCGCCGGTGCGGTGTGCGCCGCCTGCCTGTCCTTGACGAACGGCAGGTCATCGGGGTCCTGACCGTCGACGACATGCTCATGGATGTCTTCCGCCGGATGGCCGACCTGCTCGGCGGCCCCATCGCCTGGAGCGTCCTGGAAGAGCCTCCCGGCCCACCAGGACAAGGGGCCGGCCCTGACATCACGTAGGCGCACTCGTACCGAGTCTCCTTCTGAGGCGGAGCACGAAACGGGCCATCCGCAGGTGACCGGGCTCGACCGTGCGGGACGACGGCGACGGGGCGGCGTGTGTGCGGGATAGCGGTCTGGGGCACCGGTCCGAGCGGCGGCCCCGGGACAGGATGGTGCCTGTGTCGGCCGAGGTGCGCGATCGTGAGGGACGCTCGGTGCGCGAGCGTCTGCGCCTACACGTCCGTATGGCCGCAGATCCCGCGTGGCATCCGATGCGGCGGCACGCTACGCGTGGCACGTTGGCTACAACGGCATCGGCAGGAGGCGGTAGGGACCATGCAAGCTCACCTCGGCGACCAACTCGTGATCGAAAGCCCGGCAACCGGTGCTGTCAGGCGCGACGGCGAGATCATCGGACTCCACCATGAGGACGGAACACCTCCCTACGACGTGCGCTGGTCGGAAACGGGCGAGGTGACGCTCGTGTTCCCCGGGCCCGACGCGCACGTCCGTCACCTCGCGCATGCGCCCGGCGGACGCCAGGCGCCTTCCCGGCCTGGTGTGGACGAAGCCAGTGCCATATCCGCCGCGCCCCCGCCCGACGGCACCGCCAGTCCTGGTGACATCGGCCGACGCGTGGTCGCCGAACGTACACGGCAAGGACTGTCCCGCGAGGAAATCGCCGACCGGGCCGGCATGGCGCGCGAATACCTCGCCTACCTTGAAGAACGGCCAGCCGATCCGAGCCTGGCGACGCTCATCAGGCTGGCCGACGCCCTGGGCACGACCGTCGCGTCGCTGCGCGGAGTCGGCATCGAGGCACCGCCCGGCCAGGGGCAGGCGCTCCTCCACCCCCGACTGCAGGCTCTCAGCCGTGACGAGTGCCGCGTCCGCCTCTCCACTCACGGCGTGGGGCGCGTCGCGGTGTCCACCCCGGACGGCCCGGCGATCATCCCGGTGAATTACGAGGTCGTCGACGACGCTGTCGTCTTCCGTACCGCTCCTGGCTCAGCCCCCGCCGCAGCCGTGGGAACGAACGTCGCCTTCGAAGTCGACCACATCGACGAGGCCATGAGCCAGGGCTGGAGCGTGCTCGTCGTCGGCCCGGCCCGCGTCGTTTCGGAGCCCGGCGCCATGCGGCGGCTGGCCGATCGAGCCCATACCGAGCCGTGGGCCGGGGGCGAGCGCGGGATGTGGATATGCATCCAGCCCACGCGCCTCACCGGCCGCCGCATCGGGCCGGCAGACCAGTGAGTGACCGCAGGCTGCAGTTTGCTCAGGCGCACACCCACGGCCACGAACCCGTGTCAACCGGCCCGTGGGTCCCAAAGGACGTCTCCGGCGGATGAGTGGCCACGATGCGGTGCCAGGCTGGAGACGGCTGGGCCCGCGGGTTCGGCTGATGGCCGACATCGGGTGGCGACGGCAGTGGACGTTCGCCCCACCGCCGTGTAAAGGCGCTGACACAGCGACCCGCTCGGATCAGGTCAGCGCGGGACGCTCCCGGCGCCCTGCGACTCCGCCTCCCGCGTTGTCGTCGGTCACCGACGCGCCGCGTCGCCTCCCTCCTCCGCCTTGGATTCGAAGCCGCATGACGCCGCTCGCTGATCCACCCCCTATTGCTCCCCAGGTCGTAAGACCGGTCACTGCGGCGGTGTGCCGACTGCGGTGTCAGGCTCCGCGCGGAGGTGGTGGGTGACGTCGACGACACCGTCGACGCTCTGGCACAGGCGTACGGCGATGGGGATGAGGCTGCTCTGCGGCATGGTGCCGCTGAGCGTCACCCGTCTGTCGGTGACCTGGACGGTGACCGCGCCGGGAGCCACGCCGAGGGTCCGGGTCAGGACATCCGTCGCGATCTCCTCGCGGATCGCCGGGTCGCGCCGCAGGAAGACACGCAGCAGGTCACCACGGCTCACGATGCCCACCAGCCTGTCGGCGTCGTCCACCACAGGCAGCCGCTTGACGTGGTGGCGAGCCATGGCACGGGCCGCCTCTACGACCGACCACCGCAGTCGCGCCGTGACGGCTGGGCTGGTCATCACCCCCTCGGCGGTCAGTGCCTGCGCCTTGGCGCGTTCCGCGGGCTGCAGGTAGGCGATGGTCAAGTGTCCGCCCGGATCCGCCTGGCTCTCCTGTTTGCGTAGCAGGTCCGCCTCCGACACCACGCCGATCGGGCGGCCTTGGTCGTCGACGACCGGCATCGCCGTGATGTCATGCTCCGCGAGGTGCCGGGCGATGTCCTTGAAGCCTGCATCCGGCCGCGCACTCACAACGGCTGTGGTCATGACATCTTCGACCATGTGATGCCGCATGTCACCGCTCCCTTCCCGGGTGTACTCAAGCCCCGTTGGCGCCCTCCCTGTGGGGGACACATGCCGGTTCGGCTTCGCTGGTGATGTCGACCAGCCACTCTTCCTCGTCCACGATGGGCAGCCGATGGATCTGGTAGTCCTCCATCGCCTCCGGCACCAGCTTGATGTCCGTGCCCGCGGTCGCCGAACGGTTCTCCGCTGGGAACGCTCTTTCCTGGGCGCGTTCCCCGGTGGTCGTCTTCTCGGGGTCGCCATCCGTGGACGCCCTCCCCGGCATCGCGTCGCCTCCTGGACGTCCTGAGCCTGTACTCCATCTTTATGCCGGTCGCCCCGACCCGCATCCGAGGCGCGGCCGGAGCGCGTCTCGGATGCGGTGTGCATCGCCGCCAGAACAACAGGCAGCGGTGATCCGGGTGCCGATTCTGCGCCCTGAGCAGACCGGGGCATGACACCAGCTGCCGCGACGCCACAGACGTGCCGGACCGGGTTCCGCTCCCCGGCCAGAACGGGAGACCGCACCGTATGGGCTGTTGCGCCGTCACCTGGGCAGGTGGTGCCTCGCTGCGCTCCGTCCCTCCGGGTACACCATGGAGGGAGGTGCGCGGCGATCGGTGCGACGAGCCGACGGGAGCCCGGGGATGGCGCGTGGACGGCTGCAGATCTACCTGGGGGCAGCCCCGGGTGTGGGGAAGACGTACACCATGCTCGAAGAGGGCCAGCGTCTGCGTGCCGCCGGAGCCGACGTGGTCGCGGGTTTCATCGAGCCGCACGGTCGGCGGCCGACCGCTGCCGTGGCCGAGGGTCTGGAGACGGTGCCGCGGCGCGCGGTATCCCACCGAGGAGCGGCGTTCACCGAGATGGACCTCGACGCGGTGTTGGCCCGCCGCCCGCAGGTCGCGCTGGTGGACGAGCTCGCCCACACCAATATCCCCGGCAGGGGAACTCGCAACGCCAAGCGGTGGCAGGACGTGGAGGAGCTGCTGGGGGCGGGGATCGATGTCATCACCACACTCAACGTCCAGCACCTGGAGTCCCTGAACGATGTCGTCCGGCAGATCACGGGGGTGCTCCAGCGCGAGACGCTGCCAGACGAAGTGGCCCGCCGAGCCGATCAGATCGAGCTGGTCGATCTGCCGCCGGAGGTGCTGCGCCGCCGCTTGGCGCACGGCGACATCTACCCGCCGGATCGGATCGAGGCGGCTCTCACCCACTACTTCCGGGTGGGTAATCTCATCGCGCTGCGCGAGCTGGCGCTGTTGTGGCTCGCCGACCGGGTGGAGGAGGGACTGCAGCGCTACCGCGCGGAGCACGGCATCGCCATCCCCTGGGAGACCCGTGAGCGGATCATGGTGGGGCTGACCGGCGGTCCGGAAGGCGAGACACTGATCCGCCGCGCTGCCCGGATCGCCGCGCGTACTCCGGGCAGCGAACTGCTGGCGCTCCACGTCGTACCGACCGACGGGCTCACCCACGCCGATCCGACGGCCCTCGCAGCCCAGCGCACCCTGGTGGAGTCCCTGGGCGGCACCTACCACCAGACGACGGGCGAGTCGGTGGTCGAGGCACTGCTGCAGTTCGCCCGGGCCGAGAACGTCACCCAGATCGTGCTCGGCGCCAGCCGCCGTGGCCGACTGTCACTGCTGCTGGACGCCGGGGTGGGACATCGCACGATCCTCGGCTCGGGCCCCATCGACGTCCATGTGGTCACCCACGAGGCGGCCGCCAGCTCCGCCCTCACGACGCGGCGGCCACGCCCCGGCCATGGCACCGGGCCACGCCGCTTCTGGTCGGCGACGGTGGGTGCCGCACTGTTCCTGCCGGCGCTGACCCTGCTCCTGACCGCGCCCGCCCCACGGCTCACCCTGTCCGGGGTGCTGGTGGTCTACCTGCTCGCCACCGTGGGCATCGCCCTGGCCGGCGGGCTGGTTCCCGCATTGGGCGCAGCCCTCGCGGCGGCGCTGCTCGCCGACTACTACTTCACCGCACCCGTCCACTCGCTGCGGGTCGAGCACGGCGGCGACATCCTCGCGCTGGCGGGCTTCGTCATCGCCGCCACCGTGGTGGGAGGGGCCGCGGACGCAGCCGCCCGGCGCACCCGGCAGGCCGTACACGCAACATGGGAGGCGCGAGTGCTGAGCCGGCTGGCGACCGCCATGATGCACAGCCAGGACCTGCCCAGCCTTGTCGAACAGGTACGGGAGAGCTTCGGGCTGACCGCCGTCAGCCTGCTCGAACGTGCTCCCGAGGCAACACCGGCACCACGCTGGTACGTGGTCGCCAGCACCGGTACGCACCCGCCGGAGCAGCCGTACGCAGCCGACGTCGAAAGCCCGGTCGGCGACACCCTCACGCTGGCGGCCCGTGGCGTCCTGGCCACCGAGGACCAGCGGGTCCTGAGCGTGTGCGCGGCCCAACTCGGCATGGCCTACCTGCACGGCAAGCTCGCCCGGCATGCCGCCGAGACGGACACCTTCACCGCCGCCGAACGCACCCGCGCCTCCCTCATCCGAGCAGCTGATCGCGACCTGCGGGAACGGCTGCGCGAGGCGGAACAAGCCCTCGCCCGCCAGGACACGGATGCGGCTTGGGCGGCGGTCCAGCGCGCTGCCCAGGTCGTCACCGACCTCGCCGACCTCGACCGGCTCCAGGGCGGGGCCCTCGACCTCTACCTGCGCCCCGTCGGCCTGGACGAGGTGCTGACCGCGGTGCTGGACGACCTGGGCCCCGGTGGCCGCACCATCCAGGTCCGACTACCGGAGCAGGAGCCCGACGTGATCGCCGATGGCGCCCAGCTCACCCGGGTCCTGACAGCCCTCGCGGCCGACGCCCTATGCCACAGCCCAGCCGGGCAGCCCCCGACACTGACCGCCGAAGCCTTCGACGGCAGGCTTCGTATCCGCCTCACCAGCGGCCCCGACGGCACCCCGCGCGCCGACAGCCTCACGCTGCGACTCTCCCAGGACCTCACCGAGGCGATGGGCGGCACGCTCGAACCCACGTACGACGATGGGTGGTTGCTCTCAGTGACGCTCACTCTTCCTGCCGCCTCTACACACGCCTGACCTCACCCGACCTCACCCCGGGCACAGCCCGAGCCCGAGGGTAGCCTCCCTCGCCGCGCTGATCAGTACGAATTGGCTGGTTTCCTGGAACGGCCCACAGGCGGAGCGGCAAGTCGAGGGTGGTCGCCGCTCGGTAAGGGCTGTCCCGTAATCCATGGTGGATCAGCGTGCGGCGTCGGATGTGGTGAATCGCAAGGCGGAGGGGCGTCCGCATACCGGATGTATGCGGACGTTCCGACAACGTGGCGAGGTGCCGCAGCCGTCGTCGCGCGCCCGCCAGGGATTACGGGACAGCCCTTAGTCATGCGCCTTCAAGGGGGATCGTCGAGATAGTGAAGTTGTGAGCGGAAACGGGTGAGCTTCTCCGATGCTCGTGCCACGGGTTGCATGAGAGGGATGGAGAGGCGGAGAGCGCGGCAACTGCGGTCGTTTCTCTGGCGATCACAGTTGAAGGGAGCAATGCTGTGCGTAACGCTGTCGTGACGACCGAGGGTGACCGGATCCGCTGGATCGAGTTGCCGGGGCGGGAATCACACGTCGCCTGCCTACTTCGCGGAGATTGCGGTCCATCCTCTGCTGGCCGGCCGTCGTTCCTTGCTGATCGACTTGCTCGGTCACGGCATCAGCGACTGCCCGATGGGCTTCCACTACACCCTGGAGGCGCACGCGGATGCCCTCGCTGAAGCACTGACCGTGGCGCCGATCCCGGACTGCGGACACAACATCATGCTGGACAATGCGGACGCCTTCGCCCGCGTCACCGCGGATGCGCTCGCGCGCTGAGGCCGAGGACGACGAGGCTGTGGGCGGCGGCAGCCCGTGACGCGGCAACAGCCGCACGAGTTCTTCGCGCGTGATCACGAAGTTGGGTCCGTGCGGTCTTGTCTCCCGCAGATGCATCTCATGCACGGTGATCAGCCGCTTGAACCGCGGGTACGTGGTCCGTTCGATCGAGGTCGCAATCCCGCCCGGCCAAGAGGACAACCCGACGTCATAACCAACGACGTTGCGCCGAACGAGTGACGGGCCGGATGCTCAAGGCTTCAAGATCATCCCGTGACCTCTTTTGGGCTTGTTTCGGCGATTTCACACACGAGCGGGTGGCGAAGCACTCAGCCTTGATCAAAAGCCTGACCATGACTGAGTGTAGTCACTCGAAAGGGTGACGTGAAGGGGCAGGGAGCGTGCATGTGCGGGTGACATGAGGAGGGGCGCCGCACCCAGAAGGGCGCGCCCCGGAAGGAGGACGTCATGTTCCGCCACCCCATACGCGCTCTGGTGGTCGGCCTGTGCACGCTGACCGCCGCGTGCCAGACGGCCACGGCTATGGCCCTCACGACACCGACCGATCAGCGCCAGGCCGCGCACACCTCCGCCGCCCGGGCGCTGCGTCCGCAGACCCTCTCCGACCTGACCACCGGCATGAAGGGTGAGGCGTTCGCCTACGTCTCCTACAGCCTCTTCGCCGCCGAAGCCGACCGCCAGGCCCGCCCGGCTGTCGGCAAGCTCTTCCGCAGTACAGCGCACACCGAGCTGAACGAGCACCTGCGCGAGGCTGCCACCCTGACCGGCACCATCGGATCGGACGCCGCAAACTTGCGCCAAGCCATCAACGGCGAGACCTACGAGCACCAGGTCATGTACCGCGGCTTCGCCGACCAGGCACGCAAGGACGGCGACCCGGAGGCCGCCAAACTGTTCACCGAGATCGCCGCGGACGAAGGCCGGCACCGTGATGCCTACCGCGCCGCGCTCACGGTCGTGACCACCGGCCGCGGCTCCATCCCTGCGCCGCCGAAAGCCGACACAGTGCCGGTACCGGCTGGGCTGCCGAAGGTGAAGGCCGCCCGCACCATGGCCAACCTCGACACCGCGATGCACGGTGAGGCACTCGCCCACGCCAAGTACATGCTCTTCGCGACCCGCGCGCGGCAGACCGGAAACCCGGCGCTGGCCCGCCTGTTCGAGGGCACCGCCGGGGTCGAGCTGCACGAGCACTTCGCCAGCGAGGCGGCCCTGGCCGGGCTGGTCCGCACCACGAAGACGAACCTGCGCAAGGCCATCACCGGGGAGCGCAACGAAGCGACCGGTCTGTACCCGGGGTTCGCCAAGCGGGCCGCATCCATCGGCGACACCGCCGCCGCCGGCTACTTCCGCGACACCGCCGCCGATGAGGCCAGGCACGCAGCGGCCTTCCAGCAGGCACTCAACCAGCTGCACTGACTCCTCGATGAGCCGCGGGACCGGCCGGAAGCACGGCAAGAACATCCGGCCGGTCAACGGGGCATGGGGGCGGGTGACGGCCTGTTTCCACGTCAGCCGGTCACCGGAAAGGACGGCATCGGTAAGCAGTGCATCCTCGTTTGCCCCGTGAGCGGTTCCGGTCAGGGGCCCGTCCCGATCGGCGGCGATCGGCGTGCTCACACGAACAAGCCCGAGGGACCCCATGGCCAGCCTGGTGTGTCAATCAAGGGCGTTGGTGCCGTACGCTCCTCGTGTCATTCATGGGGAACGACTGCGACAGGGCAGCGCGCATGATGAACGGCGGCCTGGACCACGGCGCCGAGACGTGGCGCCAGGGCGGCGCGGCGCCGCCGTCGGCCGACGACCAGCAGGTCAGCACCGTCGGCTGCCCGTACCACAGCCTTGGCCGGGCTGACGAGTACGGCGCTGTCGGTCACCTCCACCAGTGGGAATCTGCCACGCCAGGGGCGGAGAGTCTGGCTGAGGAGCTTCTGTGCGTCCCTGGCGATTCCCTCCGTCACGTCGTGATCCACACCCCAGGGCGCGTATGCGTCCACGGGCAGACTCCGGCCGTGGACGACTCGGAGAGTCACACCACGCGCCGCGGCGGTCTTGAAAGCGAACTCGAGCAGGTCGTCGCAGGGACCATGCAGCTTCAGCCCCACCACCACATCGCGTCGTAGGGTTCGCGCGGGCCGCCGACCTTCTTCGCTCGTTTCAGCCCGTACCAGGACCACCGGACGCTCGGCCCGTGCCACGACGGACAGGCTGATGTCCCCGAGGAAGTAGCTCTCGACGGGCAGCAGCCCTCGCGAACCGAGCACGGTCATCTCGGACTCTGCTGCCGCTCGCACGAGCGCGCTCTCGGCGTCGTCGGCGACCAGGCTGCCGACGACGGAGAGGCCCGGGTGATGTGCCTGGATCTCCGCCCGTGCGTTGCGCAAGATCCGCCTCGCCCAGTAGTTCTGGTCTATCTCAGCGGGAATACGGGTAGGTTCCGGCACCAGCAGAGGCCAGGCATGGAGCAGGCGCAGCGTGAGCCTGCGCCGTCCGGCTTCGTCGGCGGCCCAGAGGGCGGCGGCCAGGCTCTCGGGCGATCCGTCGAGGCCGACGGTGACGACTGGCTCCATGAGACTGCCTCCGTTCCGCGAGAAGCCGAACGACGGTGCGTGAGCTGCCCTTTCCGCAAGGCTGTCACACCCTGCGCCAGGTCGCAGGGTGTGACAGGTGGCGTCAGGGGTGATCAACGGGCCTCATGGGGCCAGGGAGAAGTAGTTCTCTTCTTCCTGGGAGAAATGCAGGTGCAAAACGGTGTGCAGTCCGTAGAGACAAGAACGCAGGTCGTCGAGTTGGTCGGTGTCCAGGCCGCCGCGGGCGTGGGCCAGGTGCAGATGGGTGGCGATGCGGCGGGAGAGGCGTTCGATCTCGGTATGGGCGCGGCTCATGGTGGCGGTGGCCTCGGGGCCGCCGAGCGTGGGGGCGAGCGCGGGGTAGAGCTGGTGCTCCTCGGCGTGCTCGTGGGGCAGGAGCCGTTGGGTCAGCAGCCGGTGGGTTTCCTCGACGGCTTCCATGGCCTCGGGGCCCGGGGTGTCGGAGAGCCGGTCTGCGGCGGCGCGTACCGCTTCGAGGACGTCCTGCAGATCGTCGTGTTCGGCGGCGAAGCGGCGGATGAGCGCTTCGGCGGTGGGAGTGAGCGCCGGACGTATCTCGCGGTCGACGCGCAGCGCCCGCAGGGCGTTGAGGATGACTGCGACGTCGATGCCCTCCTGGAGCAGGGCGCCGGCGGCGGGCGGGAGGAGACCAACAGCAGCGGCGGCCATGGCCGCCAGCGACATCAGCATGCCGCCCAGCGCGCTCTGCACCGCGATGTGCCGGGCGCGTTTGGCGATGGCCACCGCATCGGCGAGGCGGTCCACGCGGTCTGTGGTCAGGACGATGTCGGCGGCTTCTGAGGAGGCGGTGGAACCATGGGCCCCCATGGCCACCCCTACATCCGCCGCGGCGAGGGCGGGGGCGTCGTTGACGCCGTCACCGACCATGACGGTGACGGCGCGGTCACGCTCGACGCGAACCGCAGCGACCTTGTCCGCGGGGGCGAGTTCGGCCCGAACACCGTCGAGGCCGAGGACCGCAGCCACCTCATGGGCGGGTTCGGCGCGGTCACCCGTGAGCATCATGATCCGCTCGATCCCCGCCGTGCGCAGGTGGCGCAGGGTTCTGGGGGCGTCCGTGCGGATCGGGTCACGCAGAAGGACCGCGCCCGCCAGATGCCCATCGACGGTCAGCCAGGCGACGGCTGCGCCGTCGAGCAGCGCACGGTTGTCCGCCGCCCGGGCCCAGGACGACATGGCGTCCGAGGCGCCGATCCGGCCGACGGACACCCGGTGCCCGTCCACGATGCCTGCGGCTCCCCGGCCAGGCTCCTCGGTGACGTTCGACGGCACCGACAGATCCAGCCCCCGTTCCCGAGCCCCGTCGACGATGGCGCGGGCCAGCACGTGCGGCGAGTACTGGTCGACCGACGCCGCCACGCGCAGCACCTGCGCCGGTTTCCACCCTGGTGCGGCGGCGACGTCGAGGACGCAAGGACGGCCGCCGGTAAGCGTGCCGGTCTTGTCCAGCAGCAGAGTGCGGGCTCGGCCGAGGTTCTCCAGCGCGCCGCCGTCACGAATCACCACGCCGAGACGGGACGCGCGGGACAGCCCGGAGACAATCGCCACCGGCGCGGCCAGCAGCAGCGGGCACGGCGTGGCGACCACCAGGACCGCGACCGCCCGTACCGGGGAACCGCTCAGGAGCCAGGCCAGGCCCGCCACCGCGAGCGACAAGGGAAGGAACCACGCCGCGTACCGGTCCGCCAGGCGGACCACGGGAGCGGATTCCGCGTCGGCCTGCCGCGCCAGCGTCACAATCCCGGCATAGGTACTGTCCTGCTCGGTGGCAGTGGCCCGCAGGTCGAAGGCGCCGCCCGCGTTGACCACACCGCTGCGCACCTCTTCGCCGTTCGCCCGCTCGACCTGCAGCGGCTCCCCGGTGAGCACCGACTCGTCCAACACGGCGACGGCGCTCTCCACCCGGCCGTCGACGGGTACTGCTTCCCCCGGGCCCACCACGAGCAGGTCACCGGCTTCCACCTCGGCGAGCGGCACCGTGCGCACCCCGGCGTCGGTGAGGCGCCGGGCCGTGCGCGGCGCACGTTCCAGAAGGGCCCGCACATCATGGGAGGCGTGCCGTTGAGCGGCGGCTTCGAGAGTGCGGCCGGTGGCCAGCATCAGGGCGATCAGCGCGCCGGCCAGGTACTCGCGCACGGCCAGGGTGCCGCCGAGGGCCAGAACGGCGATCAGGTCCACGCCCGCATGCCCCCGCCGCAACGCAGCCACGACCCACCCCACCGCCGGGACGACGGCGAACACGGTCCCCAGACCCCAGAACAGGTCCGCGAGGCTGCCCGCACCGGTGATCCAGGCCACGCCGCCAGCTGCCAGCGCAGCTGCCGTGACGCCGAAAAGAGCCGACTCCAGTCGCGCGGAAACGACGGCTGCCGACCTCGTTGCGGAGAAATGCTTCATGAGCACCCCATGCCGTCCATCCTCGGCCCGAACCCGGTTCATCACACCTCGATGCCGGGGCCATCCGGTCCGATGCGGTGCGTGAGACATGGCCACGTCCGGGGGCTGTCACCGGGCCCGGAAGCGCCAGACCACCGATGAGAGGCTTGAGCACCGGCTTCACCCAAACCGGAAGAGCTCTCCGTGACGTGGGTGTGGCGGCTCGGCAGCATGGCGAGGCCGGGACGGCACTGGCTTCCACGGCCGGATCTCTTCCACGGCAGCGGTGCGTGGCCGCCCGGGGCACGTCCTCGTTGCGCTGACGTTCGGCGCTCCTGAGCTGCCCTATGACCCGCTGCTCCGACGGCCTCCGCCGTGTGACGCGGTGACCAGAAACTCCTCGTCCCCTGAATCGTCGTCCCTGCCGCCGTCCCCGTGCCGGAGGCGTCCCGGACACCGGGCCCCGGGGACCCGTCCGGCCGCCGCGGACCAGCCGGACGCCAGGACTGTCGGGATGCGCCGCAGCGCACGATGGAGGGCACGCGGGCGTTCCCAGCGTCCAGGTCATGATCGTCGGTGCGAAGTCTGCCCGGGAGCTGTTCCACGAGCTCCCAGCCGTCCTGTGCCTCCGGGACCGGTGACACCACCCCCCGGGCCATACGTTCAACAGGGGGGAGCAGTCATGCCGATCCCGGAGGCCGGGAGCCCCATTGCGGGACGGCGGACCATGAAACTCGCCGTCCTGGCCGCTTTCGAACAGCGGACCGCCCTGCGCTACACCATGCCCGGCATGACCTCCACCGAGACCGCCAGCTACATCAAGCACCACCTCGGCCTCGCCGGCCGCAGCGACCCGCTCTTCATCGACGACGCCGTCACCCTCATCCACACCACATCGCGTGGCTTCCCCCGCGCGGTCAACGAGTGGCAGCGCGTCAGCCAAGGTGACGCACCCGAGGGCTGAACCGGGGGATTGGTCCGTGACTGGTCCGGAAGCACTGGTCGGGAGGGGTGCAGCAGTGGGAGGAAATGGGAGTTAGCACGCAAGCCGGGCTCGGTCGAGAGCGGGCTGAGCGAAAGACGCCTGACGGGTGAAACCCCAGGTCAGGCGCCTTTTCGTATGCGTCTAGAAGAAGCCCAGCTCCTTCGGCGAGTACGACACCAGAAGATTCTTCGTCTGCTGGTGGTACACGTCATACATGTCGCTGACCAGTGGAAACGTTGGATCTGGCGTTCCTCGTGGGTGAGGTGGTCCGGGAATGGTCCGGATCTTGGTGCCGTTCGGCGGTGGTTCGCTTTGTATGCGAGGCAGAAAAGGACAGGGCGAGCAGCGAGTGCCCCGGCCGCCGCAATGCGTCCGTCCTGTTTCGGGCTGGCGACGACGGAACGAACTCCGGTCAGAGTCAGTGGGCTATCCACCTTGCCGTCAGCTCCGGCCCGTGCCCCAGCAGCTGTGGGATGCCGGCTCATGGCCGCCGGACGCACGATTCCGCGCTGTTGGTGAACCGAAGCGTCTCGCGGGGGACGGGCCGCGGCGTCAACGTCCGATCGCGGCAGGCGAGTTCATTTCTCGTGGTGACGGGGACTGCGTACGACGACGGGACACGAGGCGTGCTGGACGCAGTGCTGGCTGACCGAGCCGAGCAGTGCCTCGGCGAATCCGCCGTAACCTCGGTTGCCCACGACGAGCAGCTGTGCCCCAGCGGAGGCATCCAGCAAGACGGCAGCTGGGTGTCCTTGGGCAGAGCGGGGACGGATCTCGACCGGTTGTTCCGGCTCGAGGACCTCGTCGATCACCCGGTTGAGGAGCTTGCGCGCCTGCTCCTGGTAGTCGGCCGGCTTTGTGTTCGCGGGCGGTGCCAGACCGTACCAACTCGTCGGGAACTCCCAGGCGATGATCGCGTCGACCACACCATCGATCAGCTCAGCCTGGTCGGCCGCCCACCGCAGTGCTGCTTTCGACGGCTCGGAGCCGTCGATGCCCACCACGATCCGTGGAGCGGACGTTGCGTTGTTACTCATTCGTCCACCTGCCTGCTTCCGAGCGGTTCCGCTTCCACCCTTCCTTGACCAGCAGCAGTCCGCCACTCCGACCGACGGGGCGTGCATATCATCGCCAGCCTTCTCCTACCGCCTGTCCCCGGAACGACGGCCCGACCTGCAAGGCGGCCGTCGACAGGCCGCGGTCTGCCAGTAGTTGCAGTCCCGGCCTCATCACAGCCCCCGGGCCATCTCGCCCGTGCACCAAGTCCGAGGCCGCTGGGCAGAGCTGATCTTGCAGGCGCAGCCGATCGGGATCTGTGCTTCACAGCTGCTGGTACGGGGACAGGGCGACGGAGCCGAGCCACCACAGCCGACGTGGCGCCCTGAAGGGGGCGACAACGAAGCCCTCGCCATGCTCGACGTTATCGTCCGCGCCGTCCATGTCGGCCACCGTGCGGCGCCACACCGCCCGACGAGATGAGCCGTGAGCGAACTGTCCTGTGGGCCGCCGGCGGTCCCGTCGTGCGCGCAGCTGTCCGCTGGAGGCGCCGGGGCGGACCACTCACCTGAGGAACGTGCAGTCGGAACGCGCCCGTGCCTGCCTGCCCGACCCGGGGCGGGCAGGCAGGCACAGGCCCCAGCCGAGGTGTCGTTCCGCCGGCGGACTCCGACTCTCCACCACGCCGATTGTCCGGTGGCCGTCGTACCTCTGGGGGCCTTGTGGTGTGAGACCCCTCGCCTCACTTCCTGAGTTGCGATGCGTGGTCGGGGACGTACGCCTGAAGGTCCCTCGGCGGCCGTTGGTACCCGGTGGCCGGAGGCCGCCGAGGCAATTCGATCACCGGCGGAGCGACTGCCTCGTACGGCACGGTCGACAGAAGATGGGCGATCATGTTCAGCCGGGCCCGGCGCTTGTCGTCGCTCTCGACGACGTACCAGGGAGCATCCGAGATGTCAGTATGGACGAACATCTCGTCCTTCGCCCGCGAGTAGGCCTCCCATCGGCGATCGATTCCAGGTCCATCGGCGAGAGCTTCCACCGGCGGGTGGGATCGTGCAGTCGGCGTCGGAACCGCTCCTCCTGCACCGCGTCACTCACGGAGAACCAGTATTTGCGCAACAGAATGCCGTCCTCCACCAGCATCCGCTCGAAGATCGGGCACTGGCGGAGGAACCGTTGGTATTCCTCCATGGTGCAAAAACCCATGACGCGCTCGACGCCCGCGCGGTTGTACCAGCTCCGGTCGAGCAGGACCACTTCCCCTGCGGCTGGAAGATGCTCGGCGTAGCGCTGGAAATACGACTGGCCGCGCTCGCCCTCGGTGGGTCGCGGCAGAGCGACGATGCGTGCCACTCGAGGATTGAGATGTTCGGTGACGCGCTTGATCGTGCTCCCCTTGCCCGCCGCGTCACGTCCCTCGAACACCACGACGAGCCGCGCGCCTTCGGCGCGTACCCACTTCTGAAGCTTCACGAGCTCGGTCTGGAGCCGGTACAGCTCCCGCTCGTACAGCGAGCGCGGCAGCTTTCCGGGCTCGCCCGAGCCTTTCCCGTCCGACATGGGACGACGTTACGGAGAAGACCATGCGCGAAGTCAAGCGTCAGCGCCGAACGGGCTTCGCTGCGCGGACCCGGTGGGCTCCGGGGGTCGCCGCTCGTCTCGGCCTGCCCGCTACCGCCACGCTCGGACCGGCCGGCTACTACGTGGACCTCGCCGCCGCGCACGGCCGTCGGCCTGTCCGGGTCTGTTCGGCGACCGCGTGCTTCGCCGCTCAGGCCAGTCGGCATCTCGCGTCCGAGACGGCCCGGAGAGCCGATGTCGTGCTGCCGGTCGCGTCCTGGCTGGAGAAGGAGGGCGCCTTCGTCAATTTCGACCGCCGTTCCAGCGGGTGCGCCCGGCCGTTGCGCCGCCGGAAGAGGCCCGTAGCGACTTCGAAGCGGTACATGCCGTGGCCCCGGCTATGGGTGCCGACTTGGGCTGCCCGACTCCGGCCGCCACCTTGGACGAGTGCGGACTGGTCGCCCCGTGTTTGGCGGGTTCTCCCATGTGCGGAGAGCCGGCGCGGCAGAGCCCGGCTTGTCGCCCGGGTCGGTGAAACGACCGCACCGGGCCAGGTCTTCTGCCGGCTGGCCCTAGCTAGTGCCGTGACCGGCAAGGTTTGCCCCGTAAGGAGCGTCGTCCGGTGCGGGCGATCGCAAGGCGGCCGGAAGCCCTCGTAGCGGGGCTACGTGGGCTTTTGGCCAACGCCGCGAGCGTGCGTGCTGGGCGGCGCGACGGGGCAAACGTTGCCGGGAGCGGCACTAGCGGCCGGTGACGTCGAGTTCGGTGTACATGCCGGCCAGGTAGTGGCCGGGGATGTTGCAGACCAGTTCGTAGCGGCCGGGCCGCAGCGTCAGCGTGATCCATCCGGTCGTTCCCGGGGCGATGCCGTCTCCCGCGCCCGCGCCGCAGCTGCGTGACGCCTCGCCGAGGTTGCCTGTCTCATCGATGCGCCTGTCCGGACCGGTAGGCCGCTGTCCTGGGGCCTGGGCCGCGGACAGCGGCAGCACCATCACCTCGTGCGTGAGGTATCCGGCGTTGACCGCGCGCAGCGACACTGTTCCGGCCGTGACGGTGGTGGGGTGAGCGATCAGGCGCATCATGCGCATTCTGCTCCAGCCGGGGCTTGGACCGCTGGGGTGGCCCAAATCGGCCAAGGTCACCTGCACCACCTGACCGGGCAGCGGGGGCGCTGTGCACCGCGCGGCGCTCGGCGCGCCAGATGGCGAGGGGTGGACTGCGGAAGGCGCCGGTCGTGGCCCACAGCGCCGTCGTGGCAATGCCCAGCAGCAGCGCCGCGGCGGCACCACCCAGGACCAGCCACATCCGGCGTTGGCGGTCCGTGTTCATCGCTGTTCCCGCAGCAGCGCGAGGCGATGTTTGTATTCGTCCTCGTCGATTTCCCCGCGGGCGAACCGCTCGGAGAGCAGGTCCTCTGCCCGCCTGCCTCCCCACCCATGCTCGCCGGAGGGAGGAGGCGAGCCGGGCTGGTGGCCACGGTGGGCGCTGGTCAGGTAGTGGATAGGGGCAACGATGCCAGCGATGAGCAATGCGAAGAACAGCACCATGACCACGGTCATGACGAACCAGCCGCCCCAGCCCCAGCCGCCGTCGTACCACATCATGCCGATCACTTCCTTTGGCTGGTTCCCTCAATTCCAGCGTGGGTGAGGAACGCCTTCGAGGGAAATCGGGGGCATGGCTTCCGCGGTGCTGGGCCGAACGGCCCCAGGGGCTCATGCCCGCGGCCTGAAGATCGATCGCCGCGTGCGGTCGCCGTACCGCCGCCCATCCCCCGAGCGGCGCCGCAGCGCATGCGGTCGCCGGGTGCGAGCGGGCTGGTGAGCTCCGCGATCGCCTCCGGGGAGGGCTTGAAGCAGCGGCGCACCACCGCCGGACGAGGCGAGCTACGCCGCCGCGTTCCGGTAGACCCTGAACGCGGTGAGCACCGGGAGGGGCAACATCCCGGCCCCGCCCGACATCAGTCCCGTCCAGGTGACTTGCGGACCTGCCCAAGGTCCGCTCGGCCCGGACCGCGCGAACCTGGATGCCGCCTTGCACGGCAAGGCCCTCGCAAGTCATGGGTAAGCAGGCCGCCGTCGAGTACATCGTGATCGGCGAGTCCGGGGTGATACGGGTGCCCGTACCGTCAGTGCTGCCGTGTCGTCCGGCGTGAGCGGTAGTAGTCGCGCCAGACGAGGCGGTAGATCCCAGTCCATCGCGGGATCGACCGGACGCCTGGAATGAACGGCACCAGGACGAACGCGAGGGTGAGCAGAGCCATCAGGCCCCAGACCAGGGCGTCGGCGTTGCCTGAGCTGCTGAACGGTTCGATCTGGTACCAGAACGTGTACAGCCACAACCAGGGCTGACCGGGATAGTTGCCGGTCTCGTTCATCATCCCCCACTGGTCGCCGGCCAGGTGTTGGGCGCGGGCCTGGTCTTCGAGGTAGGAGCCGTCGCCCAGGAAGAGCAGCGGTTTGGTGTAGTCCGTCTCGTAGAAGTGTCCGACAGCCAGTAGTTGGCCGTCGAGTGCCCCCGTCTTTGCGAGCTCCAGCAGCCGGGAGGTCAGGACGGGAACGGGGCCGTAGTCGCCGGGCGGGACCAGGGCCGGGGCGCCTCCGGGGGCCTTGCCGAGCGCGTTGGTGTAGGCGGCGGCCCATTGCTGTTGACGGCGGGCGGGGGCGGTTCGCCAAGCGGCCAGCCCGGAGGGTACGGCAGCAGGTTCCGGTGCGGCGGTGAGCGGGCGGAGTACGAAGTCGCGTGCGGTGTCGATCGGTGTGGTAACCCCGGCGGCGCGTTGGAGGTTCACCGGTCCGATCTTCTGTCCGGTACCCGGGGTGGTGGTGTACGGGGGGCCGTACTGGGCGGTGCCACTGGTGCTGCCCAGTTCGGCGACGGCGGTGGCGGTGAAGTCGTTGGGGGCGGCCCTCGCCCAGCGGGCCAGGGTGATCGGTTTCTCGTCGGGTGAGGAGAAGACCGCCGCGAGTCCGACCGTCAGCAGTGTGGTCGCCACCAGCGCGATGGTGAATTCCTTGACCAGGTCGTACGGCCGCTGAGGGAAGGCACCGGGGTCGGGCACCGGCTCGTGGCGTGCCTTTGGTGCGCTCATGCGGGCTCTCGCGATCGGTCCGGGACAGGCTCGGGAGTAGCGGTCCCGATGGGTGGCACCACGCCACGCAGCCGCACAAGCAGCATGTGCCACACCGCGAGGATGGCCACCGCTATAGGCAGCAGCACGATGTGCCACATGAACATCTGACCGAAGTCCAGCACGTTGAACCAGGCGCCGATGCCCACCGAGTTCAGGCCGTCCTTGGCTTGGCCCGCGATCCACTGGGAGTCGAAATTCTGCTGCACCAGATAGCCGGTGAAGGCGGCGCCGATCGAGGCGATGAAGACGACCGCCCCGGTGATCCAGGTCAGTGCCCGCCGTCCGCGCCAGGCGGCCATGAAGAACTTCCCCCACAGGTGGACGACCATGACGAACATGAACAGTTCGACGCTCCACAAGTGCAGGCTGTTGATGTACCTGCCGACGCCTGATACGTGCCACCACGCGGGGCCAAAGAGCGCCAGGACGCATCCGGTGGTGATGACGACCACCAGACTGGACAGGGTGAGGACGCCGAACACGTAGATCCAGGAGGCCACGTACTCCGGCTGGGTGGTGGGCAGCAGCTTGTCCGGGGGCAATGCGCGCAGGGCGCGCCGCTGCACAGCGCCGGTCCACCCTCCTGCCGAGTTGTCATCCGGGCCACGGGTCCGCCCCCCTGCGGCGCCGCTCATCGCCGCTGCCGACCGCGGGGGAAGGGCAGCAGCAGCGCCAGCGCGAAAACGATCAGCATCAGGGCGATGACCACAAGGTTTGCCGCCGAGATCTGCAGTACGCCCCAGTGGACGTAGTACCCGGTGCCACTCAGATCCGCGGGCGCATTCAGCACATGTTCTGGGTGCATCGGTCCGACTTCCATCGTGGCCACCCCTTTCCCGGTATGGCGCCTACCTACCGAGGACTACCAGCAGGATCGAGTCCACGCCTGCTTCGGCCCGCCATCCGACGCACAGGTTCGCCCGTTCGCGGTCTCGGTCGGGTGGTGAGGCCGACCTCCGACTCGGGGCGGCGCCGGAGGGAAGGTACGTCCTGGTGCGGTGGCCCGCAGGGTGCACGCACTGCAGGAGGCTGACCGAGCCATGCCTCCGTAGGCACAAGTCATGGCTGTGAATCTCAGGCCGACAGGATTCCGGCCGACCTGCCGAAGTGAGGCGGACGGCGATCAAAGATTCTCCGCCCCGCGTACGGGAGCCAGGTCGGCTGCACGTCAGCTTTCACGCGTCCGCCCTGGCGCCGCGTACCGGGTGCCGATCGGCGCGACAACGCCGTCGAGAGTTTCGCCGCCGCCGTCATCTGGACGTCGACGTCTCGGTCGAGGTGACGCCCGCGGACGCGGGGGTTTTTGCACGAGGGGCGAAATGCCGAGGCGCTGATCACCGGGGAGCGAGGCCGTGGCGGGCTCACCGGACCACTGCCCGACCCGGTCAGCCTGGCCGTGGCCGCGCGTGCCCATTGTCCCGCCGTCGTCGTGCCAGTTCGCGCCTATCGGCTGCTGGCAGAACCCACGTGCTGCGCGATTTCTTTCGCGATCCGATCGGTGAGCGGTTCCACGATGGCTGCGACGGGCGCTGACAGGCCGACGCCCAGGCTGCTGTTGGCTCCCTCGATGGCGTAGACGACCAGTTGCCCGGGCAGGCGGTCCAGTTCACGGGCGAGTTCGACGGCGTCGCCGAGCCCGAGTCCGTGGGAACTCGTCGCACTGCCTGTCTGCGACAGCTGCCCACCATCCAGATTCAGGCGATGGAACCGACCGGGATGCCTGGGGTGCGCGTATGCGGCGTCCACCACGATGGCGAGGTCGGCGGCTTCCCACAGGTTGATCAGTCGGGCGGGGTCGCCGTCGCACATCAGACCCCGCATCTCGGGGGAACCTCAGGTTGACCGTGCGCACCCGGGCCTGGGCCAGGTTCACACGCCGTTCGTCCAGGAGCGCCAGCGCCGTGGTGTGATCCTCGGGCGCGAGATCCCGT
>NZ_JBIARH010000040.1:0-60035 GCF_042889785.1 Streptomyces sp. NPDC002476
CGGCCCATGCACGATGCAGCCCACCGGCTCGCGTGGTCCGCCTGGCAACGTCGCCACCAGGCCCGAGCCCAAGCCAGCCATTACCGCCGGCAAGCTGCGAATCCGACCTGAAGATCACGATCTACGGCTGGAGTACTAGCGGCAACAGCCAAGCGGTGGGTCACACAAAAAAATGCCTATTCACCGAAATGGATGAATGAATAGATCATTTGACCCCAAGTATGGACGCAAGTCTTTACTCTCCATTACGATCTATTTACCAAGAGTTGGGAAATGTCGCCGTCGGGCGCCCTGCTTCGCGGCCGCTTTCCCTCATGTTTCGCGCCCACGCTGTCCGGAGGAGACGGAAACATGTCCGCTTGCGTACCCACACGTCATGACCGCGCGTCCCGGAGTTCGCGTCCACCCCGCTCATCGGGGGTCAAGCGACCACACAGCCCGCCGCCGTCGCCACTGGGCGGTCCACGACTCCGCATCTCGGGCGCCGATCTCTCCGCGTCCATCACGGTCTTTCTCCTAGCAGTCCCCATGTCGCTCGGGCTGGCCGTCGCCATGGACGCCCCACTGACGGCCGGACTGATCTCCGCCGCGATCGGCGGTATCGTCGCCGGACTGCTCGGCGGCACACCTCTTCAGGTCAGCGGCCCATCCGCCGGACTGACCGTGGTAACAGCCGAGTTGATCCAGATCTACGGCTGGCGCACCACCTGCGCGATCACCATCGGTGCCGGACTGCTCCAGATCGTGCTGGGGTCGCTGCGGGCGGCACGCAGCGCCCTTGCGGTCAGCCCCGCCATCGTCCACGGCACGCTCGCCGGCATCGGCGTGGCCATCGCGCTCGCTCAGCTGCACATCGTGCTCGGCGGCTCGCCTCAGAGTTCCGCGGTATCCAACCTCCTTGCCCTGCCCGACCAGTTGGATCGGGTGAGCCCGTCGGCGCCGCTCATCGGAATGCTGACCATCACCGTCCTGGTCCTGTGGCCGCGGACTCCGGGCCGACTCGGCCGGACGGTACGACGGGTGCCGGCGGCCCTCGTCGCGGTGGTGACCGCGACGGTGGTGGCCGGGGTCGCAACGCCGGGAGTCGCCCGCGTCGATCTGCCGTCCTGGCGCTCGCACGCCCTACCGGAACTGCCGCACGGTCCGGTGCTCGCTCTCGCCACCGCAGTGTTCACGGTGATGCTGGTGGCCAGTCTGGAATCACTGCTCGCGGCAGTCGCCGTGGACAAGCTGACGGCCGACCGCTTCGGCGGACGAGCCGCCGACCGGAACAGGGACACACCCTCGTCGCCGCCGGTGTCGGCTACGGCAACAGCGCCCAACGTGCCTGTCTCGCCCGGCAATTCAGCTGCGGCAGCCGTCTGCACCCCTCCTGCCGTCCCCTCCGAGCCCGCCTCGTCGGACCCGCCCGGCCCGCCCGGCCCGCCGGTCGGGCGCTCCGACCTCGACCGCGAACTACGTGCGCAAGGCATCGCCAACACCTTGTCCGGGCTGGTGGGCGGACTTGCGGTGTCCGGGGGCGCGGTGCGCAGTTCGGCGAACGTACGGGCCGGGGCCACCAGCCGCGCCTCCACCGTGCTGCACGGCATCTGGGTGGTCCTTGCCACCGGGCTCCTGGTCGCCGTCCTGGAGCTGATCCCGTTGGCCGCGCTCGCCGCGCTGGTCATGATGGTCGGCATCCAAATGGTGAGTTTCGCCCACATCCGCAATGTCCATAAGCACCGGGAATTCCTGGTGTACGGCGCGACGATCAGCGGTGTGATCCTGTTCGGCGTCCTCAAGGGTGTGGCGATCGGCATCGCGGTGGCAGTGGTCGTCGCCCTCCACCGGCTGGCCCGTACCAGAATCACCGTCACCGACCATGAAGGACGGCACCTGGTCGTCGTACAGGGCCAGTTGACGTTCCTCGCGGTCCCCAGGCTCAGCCGGACGTTCGGGCGGCTGCCGCAGGACGGAGATGTGGTCGTCGAACTGGACGGTTTCTTCATGGACCACGCTGCATACGAGACGATCCAGGACTGGAGCATCGCGCAGAGGGCCCACGGCGGCCGGGTCGTCTTCACCGGCAGGTCCGGGAGCCGGATCGCGGAGCCCGCCTCGGCCGCCCATTCTTGTTGCAGCCCCTGGACACCGTGGCGCAACCATCACTGTCACGACCGGTCCGAGCAGAAGCACGGTCTTCCCGAGGGCGGTGGCACGCCGTCCTGCGACGCCCCCGAAGCGCACGTTGCCACTGCCCCGGACTCCGGCGCGAAACGCGCCTTCCACACGTGCGGCGCCACCGCGCCGGTCCCCGGATCCGATGCCTTCACCTCTCCCCATCGTGGCACCGCCGACAGCGCCCCTCCCGGCTCCGACATCGCCCCGGACGCCCCTCCCAGCTCTGACGCCACCCCCGACGACCTTCCCGGCATCGGCCACGGCCACGGATCCGGCATCGCTGCGGGCGTCAGCCGCGATCGCGGTCCAGGTCTCGGGCGCGACCACGGCCATGGCCTCGGCCCCGATCAGGGGCCCGGCCAAGGTGCCGGCCACAGCCGTGGCTCCGACGATCCGACCGGTGCTTGTCCCCTTGCAACCGACCCTGGCCCTGCTCCCGCCGGCCCTGCCGCCGCTCGCCCCGTTGCCGGAGGCGACAGCGCCCCGGCCCCAGTGGGCGCATCGACCGCCGACCGGCGTCAGACAGGCGGAAACCGCCTGGTGAGCGGCCTGAGCACGTTCCAGCGCCACACCGCCCCGTTGGTGCGTGAGGAGCTGGCCCGATTGGCCCGGGAGGGACAGCGCCCCTCCCAGCTCTTCATCACCTGCGCCGATTCCCGTCTCGTCACCAGCATGATCACGGCAAGCGGGCCGGGCGATCTGTTCACCGTCCGGAACATCGGCAATCTGGTGCCGCCGCCGAACACCGAGTCCGGGGACGATTCGGTGGGCGCCGCCATCGAATACGCGGTGGACGTGCTGGGGGTGGATTCCATCACCATTTGCGGGCACTCCGGGTGCGGTGCGATGCAGGCACTGCTCGACGGCACACGAACCCCGGACACTCCACAGACGTCCCTGTGGCGCTGGCTGAGACACGGACTGCCCAGCCTGAAGCGAATGGCATCACGGCGTCACCCCTGGGCCCGGATCTCCGGCCGTCTGCCCACGGACGCGGTGGAACAGCTCTGCCTCACCAACGTGGTGCAGCAGATGGAGCATCTGCGGGCCCATGATTCGGTGGCACGACGGCTGTCCGAAGGCACCCTTCAACTGCACGGGATGTACTTCCACGTGGGCGAGGCCCAGGCGTATCTGCTGACCGGGCCCGCGAGCGTCGGCATCGCACTCGACGAGGTCTTCGACCGGGTGGGCCCCGGCGACGTCTGCGCCGCCCCCGGGATCTCGTCGGGGAGACCGGGAGCCGCGGGAACCGAGGACTCGTCCGGAACACCGGGAACCGCCGGAACACCGTCGAGACCGGATACACCGGGGAGACCAGGCACCCCTTCCGACCCGGACGGTCTGGAACGCACCGGCGTCTGACTTGGGCGGCTCACCCCCGAGAACCCGGGCCTGCAGAACACCATGGGCGCGTGGGACGGCACGGACCGCCCGGTGTCCTCGGATGCCCAGTTCCCTCGGACGCCGAGTGTGCCCCGATGCCCGATGCGCTCCGACGCCAGGTGCCCTCGGACGGCAGCCCTTCGGCCGCCCGAGGGCACCCGCTCCGGAGCGAAAGCGGACCAAAGCTGAACCGGCTGAACCGGATACGCACCGGGTCCGTAGGAAATTCCGTGAGATCTCATGCCCCCGCTTTCCCGCCGCCACCTGGAGCGCATCACGTCGCACCGCGTCGTGTCACTGCGCGCCGCGTCGCGCGGTGCCGCGCAGCATGGAAACGCGGGGCCATGTCCCCATACACCGAAACACAGGTCTAAACCAATTCTCGGCAAACCCTTGTCACCCGGCCCTCCGGCCTGATGAGCTATGCACGGGACACAACGGACACCCTGGGAATGGGAGATGTCGTGAGCAATGACAGCCTGGCCAATCTGCTTCGTGAGGAGCGCCGATTCGCGCCGCCTGCCGATCTGGCCGCGAACGCCAACGTCACAGCGGAAGCTTACGAGCAGGCCGAGGCTGACCGGCTGGGCTTCTGGGCCGAGCAGGCCCGCCGTCTGACCTGGGCCACGGAGCCGACCGAGACGCTCGACTGGAGCAACCCGCCCTTCGCCAAGTGGTTCGCGGACGGCAAGCTCAACGTCGCGTACAACTGTGTGGACCGCCACGTCGAGGCCGGTCACGGCGACCGGGTCGCCATCCACTTCGAGGGCGAGCCCGGCGACAGCCGCGCCATCACGTACGCCGATCTGAAGGACGAGGTCTCCCGCGCCGCGAACGCTCTCACCGAGCTCGGTGTCGGCAAGGGCGACCGGGTCGCCGTCTACCTCCCGATGATCCCCGAGGCCGCCGTCGCGATGCTGGCCTGTGCCCGCATCGGCGCCGCGCACTCGGTGGTGTTCGGCGGCTTCTCGGCCGACGCCATCGCCGCCCGTATCCAGGACGCGGACGCCAAGGTCGTCATCACCGCCGACGGCGGCTACCGCCGGGGCAAGCCGTCCGCGCTCAAGCCGGCCGTGGACGAGGCCGTCTCCCGCATCGACGGCGTCGAGCACGTCCTGGTGGTCCGGCGCACCGGCCAGGACACCGCATGGACCGAGGGCCGTGACGTCTGGTGGCACGAGATCACCGGTCGGCAGTCCGCCGAGCACACCCCCGAGGCGTTCGAGGCGGAGCAGCCGCTCTTCATCCTGTACACCTCCGGCACGACGGGTAAGCCGAAGGGCATCCTGCACACCTCCGGCGGCTACCTCACGCAGGCCGCGTACACGCACCACGCGGTCTTCGACCTCAAGCCGGAGACCGACGTCTTCTGGTGCACCGCCGACATCGGCTGGGTGACCGGACACTCGTACATCGTCTACGGCCCGCTGGCCAACGGCGCGACGCAGGTCATGTACGAGGGCACGCCCGACAGCCCGCACCAGGGCCGTTTCTGGGAGATCGTGCAGAAGTACGGCGTCACGATCCTCTACACCGCGCCGACCGCGATCCGCACGTTCATGAAGTGGGGAGACGACATCCCCGCCAAGTTCGACCTGAGCAGCCTTCGGGTCCTGGGGTCGGTCGGTGAGCCGATCAACCCCGAGGCGTGGATGTGGTACCGCACGCACATCGGCGCCGACAAGTGCCCGATCGTGGACACCTGGTGGCAGACCGAGACGGGCGCGATGATGATCGCGCCGCTGCCGGGCGTCACGGAGACCAAGCCGGGAAGCGCCCAGCGCGCCCTGCCCGGCATCAGCGCCACGGTGGTCGACGACGAGGCCAATGAGGTGCCGAACGGCGGGGGCGGCTATCTCGTCCTCACGGAGCCGTGGCCGTCGATGCTCCGCACCATCTGGGGCGACGACCAGCGCTTCATCGACACCTACTGGTCGCGGTTCGAGGGCAAGTACTTCGCCGGCGACGGCGCGAAGAAGGACGAGGACGGCGACATCTGGCTGCTCGGCCGGGTCGACGACGTGATGCTCGTGTCCGGTCACAACATCTCGACCACCGAGGTCGAATCGGCGCTCGTGTCGCACCCCTCGGTCGCGGAGGCCGCCGTGGTCGGCGCCGCCGACGAGACGACCGGCCAAGCCATCGTCGCGTTCGTGATACTGCGCGGTTCGGCCACCGCGTCCGACGAACTGGTCGCGGACCTGCGCAACCACGTCGGCGCCACGCTGGGCCCGATCGCCAAGCCCAAGCGGATCCTGCCGGTCGCCGAGCTGCCGAAGACCCGCTCCGGCAAGATCATGAGGCGGCTGCTGCGGGATGTCGCGGAGAACCGCGAGCTGGGAGATGTCACGACGCTCACCGACTCCTCGGTCATGGATCTCATCCAGAACCAGCTGCCGTCGTCCTCCGGCTCGTCCGAGGACTGAACACACCCCGTAACCGAGTGAGGCACCGGTGCCCGGGCCGCAGAACCCCGGGCACCAGGGTCCGGGCAGCGGGCCCCTGGCGACGGATCTGAGCTGCGGGCCCTCGGACAGGGGGCAACGAGTGCCTGGGCACCAAGGCCCGAGCACGCCCCCGAGGGGCATCCGGCAACGCGCCGGATGCCCCTCGGGCATTGTTGGGGCGGAGATCACCAGATACAACCCGGCGCATCCCGGGTACAGTGGCAAGCGCGTCAACAGCTCAACAAAAAATCTTCACTGGGTGTGCCGGGAAGTCTGGTCGGCAAGTGCATCAGCCATGCCATCGCCGCCGTACCGACCGACCCGGAGGTCTCCTCTCGTGGCCGCGCCCACCCCCACGCCCTCGTCCCGCCGTACCTTCCTGGGGCGGTTGTCCCTTCCCGAGCGGAACTACCTCGCGGACGCCCTGCGCACCGAGACCGTCGGCGGGGTCATTCTGCTGGTCGCGGCAGTGGCGGCCCTGATATGGGCGAACGCCTTCGGCTCCAGTTACGCGGCCGTCAGCGAATTCCACCTCGGTCCCGCCTCGCTGGGCCTCGACCTCTCCGTCGAGCACTGGGCGGCGGACGGGCTGCTGGCGATCTTCTTCTTCGTCGCAGGCGTCGAACTCAAACGGGAACTGGTCGCGGGCGAACTGCGCGACCCCAAGGCGGCCGCGCTGCCGGTCATCGCCGCGCTCTGCGGCATGGCCGTCCCGGCCGTCGTCTACACGGCCGAGGTCCTGATCGGCGGTGGTTCCACCGACGGCTGGGCCGTCCCCACCGCCACCGACATCGCCTTCGCGCTCGCCGTCCTCGCGGTCATCGGCACCTCGCTGCCGAACGCGCTGCGTGCCTTCCTGCTGACGCTCGCCGTAGTCGACGACCTCTTCGCGATCCTGATCATCGCTGTCTTCTTCACCGAGAAGATCAACTTCATGGCGTTGATCGGCGCCTTCGTCGGCCTCGTCGTGTTCTACCTGCTGCTGCGCGCCAAGGTACGCGGCTGGTACATCTACGTACCGCTAGCCGTGGTGATCTGGGGCCTGATGTACAACAGCGGCATCCACGCCACCATCGCCGGGGTCGCCATGGGCCTCATGCTGCGCTGCACCCGGCAGGACGGCGAGACGCACTCCCCCGGTGAGCGCATCGAGCACCTGGTACGCCCCCTCTCGGCCGGTGTTGCCGTACCGCTGTTCGCCCTCTTCTCCGCCGGGGTGCCCCTCTCCGGGGGAGCGCTGGCGAACGTCTTCACCCGGCCCGAGACGCTCGGCGTCGTCCTGGGACTGGTCGTCGGCAAGACGATCGGCATCTTCGGGGGCACCTGGCTGGCCACCCGCTTCACCAAGGCGGAACTGAACAAGGATCTGGCCTGGGCGGACGTCTTCGCGGTCGCGTCGCTGGCGGGCATCGGCTTCACCGTCTCGCTCCTCATCGGCGAGCTGGCCTTCGTCGGCGACGCGGACACGATCAACGAGATCAAGGCCGCCGTGCTGATCGGTTCCCTCACGTCCGCGCTGTTCTCCGGAACGCTGCTCAAACTCCGCGTACGCAAATATCGGATGCTGCACGAGGCCGAGGAGCTCGACGAGGACCAGGACGGCGTGCCCGACGTCTATGAGCAGGGCGATCCGGAGTACCACCTGCGGATGGCCGCGATCCACGAGAAGAAGGCGGCCGAGCACCGACGCCTTGCCCGACTGGCGGGGGCAGCGAGCAGCAAGCCGGACAGTCCGGCATGATCTGACACCAGATGTGTTGAGCAGGAGAGCAGAAGTAGGGAGTCAGGGATGAGCGACCCCGGCAACATGGCGGGCAACACCGACCGCAGTCTCGGACAGCTGGTCGCCGCGGCGACGGCCGAGATGTCCGCACTGGTGCACGACGAGATCGCCCTGGCCAAGGCGGAGGTACGCCAGGACGTCAAGCGTGGAGTCACCGGCAGTGTGGTGATCATCATCGCGGGCGTGCTGCTTCTGTTCGCGATCCCGGTGCTGAGCTTCGCGGCAGCGTACGGAATCCACAACCTGGGACTCGGGCTGGCCTGGTCGTTCCTGATCGTGGGCGGAGCGTTCATCGTCCTGGGTGCGCTACTCGCTCTGTTCGCCGTCGCCAAGTTCAAGAAGGTGAAGCCGCCGGAGCGGTCCATCGCCTCGGCGAAGCAGACGGCGGCGGTCCTCCAGGGCGTCAAGCCCCATCCGCGCGCCACCGCCGCAGCGGGGACGGGCCGGCCGGCCGTCACTGGCAGCACCCGGGCGGACAAGGCTCTGGAGGCGGCTCCGGCACAGAACGAGGCGCCGACTGTGGCACGCTCGACCACATGATGGTCCACGATTCCAGTGCGTCCGACCCGGTAGGTCCGAAAGGCCGGTCAGGAGATCCAAAAGACCGGTCGGGAGATCCGAAGGGCCGGTCGGGCCGGGACAGCACGCCCTCCGACGCCGACAGGCCCGGACCGGCCGGTGCCGGAGGGCCGGTCCGGCTCGACGGACCGTGGACCCACCGCGACGTGGCGGCGAACGGCGCCCGCTTCCACATCGCCGAGCTCGGCGAGGGACCGCTCGTCCTGCTGCTGCACGGTTTCCCGCAGTTCTGGTGGACCTGGCGACACCAGCTCACCGCCCTGGCCGACGCCGGATACCGTGCCGTGGCGATGGATCTGCGGGGCGTGGGCGGCAGCGACCGTACGCCCCGGGGGTACGACCCCGCCAATCTGGCGCTCGACGTCACCGGTGTGATCCGCTCGCTCGGCGAACCGGACGCGGCACTCGTCGGTCATGACCTGGGCGGCTACCTCGCGTGGACGGCCGCCGTGATGCGGCCGAAGCTGGTGCGCCGTCTCGTGGTCTCCTCGATGCCGCATCCGCGCCGTTGGCGCTCCTCGATGCTCTCCGACTTCGCGCAGTCCCGCGCGGGGTCGTACGTGTGGGGCTTCCAGCGCCCTTGGGTGCCGGAGCGTCAGCTCGTCGCGGACGACGCGGCGTTGGTGGGGCGGCTGATCCATGACTGGGCGGGTCCCCGGACGCCTGAGTTCCCCGACGACGCGACGCTCGACGTCTACCGGCGCGCGATGTGCATCCCGTCGACCGCGCACTGCTCGATCGAGCCGTACCGGTGGATGGTGCGCTCCCTGGCCCGTCCGGACGGAATCCAGTTCAACCGGCGAATGAAGCTGCCGGTACGCGTCCCCACGCTGCATCTGCACGGCTCACTCGATCCGGCGGTCCGTACCCGGAGCGCGGCGGGGTCCGGCGAGTACGTCGAGGCGCCGTACCGTTGGCGACTTTTCGACGGTCTGGGGCACTTCCCGCACGAGGAGGATCCGGCCGGGTTCTCAGCCGAACTCATCAACTGGCTCAAGGACACCGAGCCCGACCGGTAGCCGCGCACGCACGGTTGTCCGACGAACGCCAATTGCCCGCCGCATAGGCCAATTGGCTGACGGACGGGCGGTTACCGACCATGAGGCACGGGCAGACGTCGAGGTATGGGCTGGACGCACGACATCGGTGACGCAGCACGCAACCGTCGCTCGACCGCCACGGCGGATCCGGGCAATCACGAGAGGGGCGGCCCCCAGGGCCGGGCGCATGACATGCGTGTGATGCACGATCCCCGGCTCGGCATCCCGCGTATCCTGCGCCGCCGGGCCCGTTGGGTCTCGGCACGACTGCGCCACCCGCGTGGATGAGTTTCCGGATGTGAGGCGCTCTTCCGCATGGGTGGCGTACTCCTGTGTGGTGACGCGCTTCCGTACGGGCGCCGGACCGGCTGACTGGCCCGCGCTCCGGCCGACCCCGAGCTCCGGGCTTCTCACCGACCGGAGGCCGACGGACGTGCCGGTCGGGCGTCGCACAGCAGATGGCAGGCCGCAAGCGGCGGATGACAGATGGCAGTTGCGACATGACGACGGCAGGGCCTGGTGCTGTCGCTCCCGACGCCAGGGCCCGTCGTCGAACTGCCGCTTGCCGCACGATAGCTGGCACGCACGGCCCGGCCTCCGGCCGGACAACAGCAGTCCGAAAACAGTCGCTGGAGTCCCGAGTGCCGCTCCCGGCGACGTTTGCCCCGTCGCGCCGTCCGGCAGTTCCCCGGGCTCTCGGCTTCGTTCGAGCAGGGAAGGCCCCATCCGAGAGCTTCCGGCCGCCTTGCGATCGCACGCACCGGACGACGCTCCTTCCGAGCAAACCTTGCCGGTCACGGCACTAGAGAGCGCACCCCTGGCTGTCGACCTGTTGGTTGGCGGAGCGGCCGTGCGCGATGTCCTGGCGGATCTCGTCGGCCGTCAACGCGTAACCGGTGTCCGGGTCGTCGAGCGACTTCGCGAACACGACTCCGTACACCTTGCCGTCGGGCGTCAGCAGCGGTCCGCCCGAGTTGCCCTGACGGACGGTCGCGAAGAGCGAGTACACATCGCGGCGGACGGTGCCCCGGCGGTAGATGTCCGGGCCGTTGGCGTCGATACGGCCCCGCACCCGCGCGGACCGTACGTCGTACGAGCCGTTCTCCGGGAAGCCGGCGACGATGGCGCCGTCCCCGGTCCGCGCGTCCTTGTCGGCGTCGGTGAACTGCAGCGGCTTCGCTTCGAGGTCCGGTACGTCGAGTACCGCGATGTCCCGCTGCCAGTCGTAGAGCACGACCTTCGCGTCGTACAGCCGGCCCTGGCCGCCGATCTGCACGGTCGGCTCCTCGACACCGCCGACGACGTGGGCGTTGGTCATCACACGACGGTCGGCGAACACGAATCCGGTGCCTTCGAGGACCTTGCCGCAGCTCGGCGCGGTGCCGACGACCTTGACGATGGAGTGCTGGGCGCGGACGGCGACGGGGCTGGTGCTCAACGCCGGGTCCGGGGCCTGGACCTCGGTGATCGGCTCGTTGGCGAAGGGGCTGAAGACCTGCGGGAAGCCGTTCTGGGCGAGCACCGACGAAAAGTCCGTGAACCAGGTCGAGGCCTGTACGGGCATCACCCGCGAGATGCCGAGCAGGACCGACGAGCTGCGGACCTCCTTGCCCACTGTCGGCAGGGTGGTGCCGGCCAGGGCCGAACCGATCAGCCAGGCGACCAGCAGCATCGCGACCACGTTGACCAGGGCGCCTCCGGTGGCGTCGAGGGCGCGCGCGGGCGACCACGTGATGTACCGGCGGAGCTTGTTCCCGAGGTGCGTGGTGAACGCCTGCCCGACCGAGGCGCACACGATCACGATGACGACCGCGACCACCGCCGCCGTCGACGAGACCGCCGAGCCGTTCGTCAACTGGTCCCACAGGATCGGCAGCAGATAGACGGCGACAAGACCGCCGCCGAGGAACCCGATCACCGACAGGATGCCGACGACGAACCCCTGTCGATAGCCGATGACAGCGAACCACACGGCGCCGGCCAGCAGCAGGATGTCCAGCACGTTCACCGTCTCTAGCCTCACAGATTCGTCACCGGGCCCGTTCGATCTGCTGGTTCCGGCCGGGGCCGGACAGCGCAGCACGGAGCCAGCCTGTCATGCGTGCCAGTCGAGCGGCACCTGCTTGCCGGTGTCCCACGGGCGCTCCCAGCCCGCGAAGTGCAGGATCCGGTCGATCACGCCTGCGGTGAAGCCCCAGACAAGAGCGGATTCGACCAGGAATGCCGGACCCCGATGCCCCCTGGGATGTACCGCGGTCGCCCGATTGGCCGGATCAGTGAGATCTGCCACGGGAACGGTGAAGACTCGGGCGGTCTCACCCGGATCGACGACTCCGACCGGGCTCGGCGACCGCCACCAGCCGAGGACCGGCGTCACGACGAAGCCGCTCACGGGGATGTAGAGCCGGGGCAGCACACCGAACAGCTGCACCCCGCGCGGGTCGAGACCGGTCTCCTCCTGCGCCTCCCTCAGCGCGGCCCGCAGCGGCCCCGTCGTCCCCTGGTCGCCGTCCTCCGGGTCCAGGGCACCGCCGGGGAAGGAGGGCTGCCCGGCATGGGAGCGCAGGCTTCCGGCTCTCTCCATGAGGAGCAGCTCGGGACCGCGCTCGCCCTCGCCGAACAGGACGAGGACGGCGGACTGCCGTCCGGCACCGTTCTCGGGCGGCAGGAAGCGGCTGAGCTGACCCGGCTCGACGGTTCGCACGGCCGTGGCCACCGGGACGAGCCATTCGGGCAGACCCTCCGTCGTCATGGTGAGGCAGGAGTCCTGCCCGGCGCCGGCCGTGGCCGCGTCCGCTCCCGGCGTTGCCCCGCCCGCTCCCGCCGTGGCGACAGCGGACGCGGACGCTGCGGCCGCCGCCGCGCGATTCACCGCGCCGTCCCGGCCGTCCTCGCTCCGCCCGTCCGTACTCGGCCGACCCGCACCCCGCCGGTCAGTGCTCTGTCGTTGACCAGTGCTCTGTCGGCGATCAGCGTTCTGCCGGCCCGTGCTCTGTCCTCGCGTCTTCATGGGCACCCCTCGTCTCACAACGCCTGGCGTCACGCATTTCGTTCCGGGGCGGACGCCGGTACGTCAGCTGCCCCCGGGACCGGGCGCGGGCTTCCCCGGGTAGTCCGCCGGCGGGTTCAGCCGCTGACCGGGCCGACCGCCCATCTCGTACTTCAGCAGCTTCCTGGCCTTCTCCGGGTCCGTCTCACCTTCCCCGTACGCGGGGCAGAGCGGCGCGATTGGACAGGCGCCGCAGGCGGGCTTGCGGGCGTGACAGATGCGTCGGCCGTGGAAGATGACGCGGTGCGAGAGCATGGTCCACTCGCTCTTCGGGAAGATCGCACCGATCTCGGCCTCCACCTTTTCCGGGTCCTCCTGCTCCGTCCACTTCCAGCGACGGACGAGGCGGCCGAAGTGCGTGTCGACGGTGATGCCGGGTACACCGAAGGCGTTGCCGAGGACGACATTGGCGGTCTTGCGGCCGACCCCCGGCAGCGTGACCAGGTCGGGCAGACGGCCCGGCACCTCGCCGCCGAAGTTGTCCCTGATCGCCGCGGAAAGCCCTATGAGCGACTTGGCCTTGGCCCGGAAGAAGCCGGTCGGCCGGACGATCTCTTCCAGCTCCTCCGGAACAGCCGCGGCCATGTCCTCGGGCGTGGGGTAGGCGGCGAAGACCGCGGGAGTGGTCTGGTTGACCCTCAGGTCGGTGGTCTGGGCGGAGAGGACTGTGGCGACGAGAAGCTCGAACGGGTTCCTGAAGTCCAGCTCGGGGTGGGCGTACGGGTAGAGCTCGGCAAGTTCGCGGTTGATCCTGCGGGCGCGACGGACCATCGCCAGATGCGATTCCGGCTTCGCGGCCTTCGCCCCTCTGTTCGCCCTGGCCCCGTTGGTCTTCTTGGGTGCCTCCGCTCCCTTGGGCGCCTCTGCCGCCCTGGCCGCCTTGACAGCTCTCTTGGCCTGCACGGTCTTCGCGGCCTTCCCAGCCTTCGGGGCCTTCACGGCCTTCGGGGCCTCCACGGCCTTCGTTCCAGCGCTCCCGGACTGCGCGACCACGGGGCGTTTTGTCACCTTTTTCGAACGACTCGCAGCCTGTTCGCCCATAGCGGAATCACGGCCCTCCGACACCCCACCATCCCCCTTGGCCTGCGTTCTCACCGGCGATTTGGACACCCGGCCAGCCTAGAGCCACAGGTCGCCATCCGCCCCGGTCACCGCGTACACACCCTCGATCGGCCCCCTGACGCACGGTTCGGCACGTCCGTGCGTCAAACTGGTTTGTGATTGATCGCACTGTTTTACCGTCCGGCATGATGGGGACCACGGTTTCCTGAACAGGCCGACAAGGAGAGAACTCGTGGACGACGTTCTGCGGCGCGCCCCGCTTTTCGCGGCGCTCGATGATGAGCAGGCCGCGGAGCTCCGCGCCTCGATGAGTGAGGTGACCCTCGCACGCGGCGACGCTCTTTTCCACGAGGGCGACCCGGGCGACCGCCTCTACGTGGTGACCGAGGGCAAGGTGAAGCTCCACCGCACCTCCCCCGACGGCCGCGAGAACATGCTGGCCGTCCTCGGTCCGGGAGAGCTCATCGGCGAGCTCTCGCTCTTCGACCCGGGCCCGCGCACCGCAACCGCGACGGCGCTGACCGAGGTCAAGCTCCTCGGCCTCGGACACGGCGACCTCCAGCCCTGGCTGAACGCCCGCCCCGAGGTGGCCTCGGCTCTGCTGCGCGCCGTGGCGCGCCGTCTCCGCAAGACCAACGACCAGATGTCCGACCTGGTCTTCTCGGACGTGCCCGGCCGGGTCGCCCGCGCCCTCCTGGACCTCTCGCGGCGCTTCGGCGTCCAGTCCGAGGAAGGCATCCACGTGGTCCACGACCTGACGCAGGAAGAGCTGGCCCAGCTGGTCGGCGCCTCCCGCGAGACGGTCAACAAGGCGCTCGCGGACTTCGCGGGACGTGGCTGGCTGCGCCTGGAGGCGCGCGCCGTGATCCTGCTCGACGTGGAACGCCTGGCGAAGCGCTCCCGCTAGTCGAAGCGCTCCCGCCGACCGCACGGGGAGGCCCCCGAGCCCCCGCGCGGCGATTCGGTGTGACCGGGTCCGATCAGATGCGATCGGCCCCGGTCCGGTGCGGCTGGTTCCGGTCCGCTCGGGTCGACGCCGGGGGCAGTGCAACCAGGGCCGATCCGATCCGGTGCGCTCCCGATCGGGCCGATTCGGTCTGATTCGAGGCTCGGTCCGGTCAGCTCAGGTCAGGGCCCGGCCCCGGACCGGAGCACCGCACCAGGCCGTCCCCGCTACACCAGCCCGTGCTCGCTCAGGTACTCCAGCTGCGCCCGTACGGAGAGCTGCGCCGCAGGCCACAGCGACCGGTCCACGTCCGCGTACACGTGGGCCACCAACTCGGCCGGCGTCCGGTGCCCGGCCTCGATCGCCGTCTCCACCTGGGCCAGCCGGTGTGCACGGTGCGCGAGGTAGAAGTCGACCGCGCCCTGCGCATCCTCCAGCACCGGGCCGTGCCCCGGCAGCACGGTGTGCACGCCGTCGTCGACGGTCAGCGAGCGCAGTCTGCGCAGTGAGTCGAGGTAGTCGCCCAGCCTTCCGTCCGGGTGCGCGACGACCGTGGTGCCACGCCCGAGGACCGTGTCCCCGGTCAGCACCGCCCGGTCGGCGGGCAGGTGGAAGGAGAGCGAGTCCGCCGTGTGGCCGGGCGTCGGCACGACGCGCAGTTCCAGTCCCCCGGTGCTGATCACGTCTCCGGCGGTCAGCCCCTCGTCGCCGAGGCGGAGCGCCGGATCCAGGGCACGCACCTTGGTCCGCGTCAGCTCGGCAAAGCGCGCCGCGCCCTCCGCGTGATCGGGGTGCCCGTGGGTGAGCAACGTGAGCGCGATGCGGCGGCCGGCCCGTTCGGCGGTGTCGACGACCGCCCGCAGGTGCGCGTCGTCCTGCGGCCCCGGGTCGATGACGACCGCGAGATCGGAGTCGGGTTCCGCCACGATCCAGGTGTTGGTGCCGTCCAGCGTCATGGGCGAGGCGTTGGGGGCGAGGACGTTGACGGTACGGAGGGTCGCGGGCCCGGAGACGGCCCCGCCGCGCGGCTGTCCCGGCAGCGCTGCCGCGTCACTCATACCGGCTCACCTCCCGTGCCGCGGCCCGTGCCACCCTCATTCCCCCCTGCGCGCCGCTCACCACGCCGCCTTCCCCCGCGTGCCGCCTTCGGTGCCGTGCGGGGCGGCCGCCGCGTTCGGGATGTGCTTCGTGAACTCGTCGTGCCCCGGCCAGCTCAGCACCAGCTCGTCGCCCTCCAGCCTCGCCCGGGCGAGGACAGGCGCGAGGTTCTGGGAATCCGCGGCCTTCAGCGCCTCGGCCGCCGTGCCGTACGGCCTGAGCGCCCGCAGCGTGGACACGGTCGGGGGCATCATCAGCAGTTCGCCCCTGTCGTACCCGTCGGCCGCCTCCCCGGGGCGGATCCACACCGCGCGGTCGGCCTCCGTGGAGACGTTGCGGGTGCGCTGCCCCTCGGGGAGCGCGGCGACGAAGAACCAGGTGTCGTAACGGCGCGGCTCGAACTCGGGGGTGATCCAGCGCGCCCAGGCGCCCAGCAGATCGGAGCGCAGCACCAGTCCGCGCCGGTCCAGGAACTCCGCGAAGGACAGTTCGCGGGCGACCAGCGCCGCGCGGTCGGCCTCCCAGTCGGCGCCGGTGGTGTCACTGACGACGCTGTCGGCGGTCGGGCCGGCGAGAAGGACGCCCGCCTCCTCGTACGTCTCGCGGACCGCCGCGCACACGATGGCCTGGGCCTCGGCCGGGGTCCCGACGCCGAGCCGCCCGGCCCAGCTCTCCAGCGGGGGCCCTGCCCAGCCCACGAGCCGGTCGTCGTCGCGCGGGTCGACGCCGCCGCCCGGGTAGGCGTACGCACCACCGGCGAAGGCCATGGAGGCCCGGCGGCGCAGCATGTGGACGGCGATCGCGTCCCGGGTGCCGACGGCGGGGTCCCGGAGCAGCATCACGGTGGCGGCTCGCCGCGGCGTCGCGGGCGTCAGCTCACCTGCGGCGAGTGCCCGGATCCGGTCGGGCCATTCCGGTGGGTACCACTGACCATTCGACATGGCCGGAGGCTATCCGGAACCGCGCCGATGTTCGAGGGGGGAGCTGATCCGTACATGCCCCCCTGCATACGCGTCTGCATACCTGCGTACACGCCCGCATCCCTGCCGCCGTTCACGCAGCCCACGCATGCCGGCATGCGCCTGCTGCACATGCTGTGCGCCACCGTGCGCATGCCGCACAAGCCACGCACGTGCGCCCGTACGCTCGCTGCGCCCCTGCTCCCGCCCGGTCGTGCCGACCGGGCGGGAGCAGGGGTTCCGGCAGTGTGGAAGGGGCGGGAACGACGGCGACGGGATTTCCGTGCGCCGCACGCTCACGGGCCCGCGCCTCAGTCCCCGGCCAGCTCGACCTGGACCTCGACCTCCACAGGAGCGTCCAGTGGCAGCACCGCGACGCCCACCGCGCTGCGCGCGTGCACGCCCTTGTCGCCGAGGACCGCGCCCAGCAGCTCGCTGGCCCCGTTGATCACGGCGGGCTGCCCGGTGAAGTCGGACGCAGAGGCGACGAAGCCCACGACCTTCACGACCCGGGCGATCCGGTCCAGATCACCGGCGACGGACTTCACGGCGGCCAGCGCGTTGAGCGCGCAGGTCTTCGCCAGCTCCTTGGCCTCGTCGGGCGTGACCTCGGCACCGACCTTGCCGGTGACCGCGAGCTTGCCGTCCACCATCGGCAGCTGGCCGGACGTGTACACGTACACCCCCGACCGCACGGCCGGCTGGTACGAGGCCAGCGGCGGCACGACGTCCGGCAGGGTCAGCCCGAGCTCGGCGAGCTTCGACTCGACGACGCCCGCCACTACGCCTTCTCCCGCTTCAGGTAGGCCACGAGTTGCTCGGGGTTGTTCGGGCCGGGAACGACCTGGACCAGCTCCCAGCCGTCCTCGCCCCAGGTGTCCAGAATCTGCTTGGTCGCGTGCACGAGCAGAGGCACGGTCGCGTATTCCCACTTGGTCATGGCCCGACTGTAATGCCTGTGTAATCCCGGGCACGCGCAGCCTCGTGCGTAGCCTGCGGCCCGACTGGTTAGGCTCGAATACGTGAGCAGGTTCCAGGTCGTCAGCGGCAAGGGTGGTACCGGTAAGACCACGGTCGCCGCCGCCCTCGCGCTCGCCCTCGCAACCGAGGGCAGGCGCACCCTCCTTGTGGAGGTCGAGGGCAGGCAGGGCATCGCCCAGCTCTTCGAGACGGAGTCGCTTCCGTACGAGGAGCGCAAGATCGCCGTCGCCCCGGGCGGCGGCGAGGTGTATGCGCTGGCGATCGACGCGGAGCGGGCCCTGCTCGACTACCTCCAGATGTTCTACAAGCTCGGCAGCGCCGGTCGCGCGCTCAAGAAGCTCGGCGCGATCGACTTCGCCACCACGATCGCGCCCGGCGTGCGCGACGTGCTGCTGACCGGCAAGGCATGCGAGGCCGTGCGCCGCAAGGACAAGCAGAACCGGTACGTCTACGACTACGTGATCATGGACGCCCCGCCCACGGGGCGCGTCACCCGCTTCCTCAACGTGAACGACGAGGTGGCCGGGCTGGCCCGGATCGGCCCGATACACAACCAGGCACAGTCCGTCATGCGGGTGCTGAAGTCCCCCGAGACCGCGGTCCATCTGGTGACGCTGCTGGAGGAGATGCCGGTCCAGGAGACCGCGGATGGCATCGCCGAGCTCCAGGCCGCCGAACTTCCGGTCGGCCGGGTCATCGTGAACATGGTGCGACCGCATCTGCTGGACGAGGACGCGCTGCGCACGGCCGCGGGCGGACGCCGCAAGGAGATCGCCAAGTCGCTGACCCGCGCGGGCGTCACGGGTTCCGCCGGACTCGTACGCCCCCTGGTCGAGCAGGCCGCCGAGCACGCCCAACGGGTTGAGCTGGAACGCGAGCAGCGTGCGGTGCTCGCGGGGCTCGGGCTCCCGGGTTACGAACTCCCGCTGATCGGCGAGGGAATGGACCCGGCGGGGCTCTACGACCTGGCGACGGAGCTGCGCAAGCAGGGCGTGGGGGACGAAGCGGCCGAAGGACCGGGGGCGGACGCCCCGGGCGCCGGAGGGCCGGGTACCGAGAGGCTGGGACACGGAACCGGACGCAGGGCCGGACAAGGGGCGGGCGCATGAGACAGGGGACGGGCGCGGGTGCGGACACGACCCCCGTGCTGGACACCGACGCGCTGCTCGACGACCCCGGCATCCGGATCATCGTGTGCTGCGGTTCGGGCGGGGTCGGCAAGACGACCACCGCCGCCGCCCTGGGCGTACGCGCGGCCGAGCACGGCCGCAAGGTCGTCGTCCTCACCATCGATCCGGCCCGCAGGCTCGCCCAGTCCATGGGCATCGATTCGCTGGACAACGTCCCGCGCCGGGTCCCCGGCATCGACGGCGAGGGCGCCGGCGAACTGCACGCCATGATGCTCGACATGAAGCGGACCTTCGACGAGATCGTGGAGGCCCATGCGGACGCCGAACGGGCCCGCGCGATTCTGGAGAACCCCTTCTACCAGTCTCTGTCGGCCGGTTTCGCGGGCACGCAGGAGTACATGGCCATGGAGAAGCTCGGCCAGCTGCGCGCCCGCGACGAGTGGGACCTGATCATCGTCGACACCCCGCCGTCCCGTTCCGCGCTGGACTTCCTGGACGCGCCGAAGCGGCTCGGCTCTTTCCTGGACGGAAAGTTCATCAAGCTGCTGATGGCCCCGGCGAAGGTGGGCGGCCGGGCGGGGATGAAGTTCCTCAACGTCGGTATGTCGATGATGACCGGCACTCTCGGCAAACTGCTCGGCGGCCAGTTCCTGCGCGACGTACAGACCTTCGTCGCCGCGATGGACACCATGTTCGGTGGCTTCCGTACCCGGGCCGACGCCACGTACAAGCTGTTGCAGGCGCCCGGTACGGCGTTCCTCGTCGTCGCGACGCCGGAACGGGACGCGCTGCGCGAGGCGGCGTACTTCGTGGAACGGCTCGCCTCGGAGGACATGCCGCTGGCCGGTCTGGTGCTCAATCGCGTCCACGGCAGCGATGCCGCACGGCTTTCCGCCGAACACGCACTGGCGGCCGCGGAAAACCTCGACGCGATCGGCATTGTGGATCAGGAGGAAGGGAAGGCTGCACTTTGTGACCCGGCCGACTGGCCGGTCGCCTCTCCCGAGAACGCCACCACGGCCGCCCCCGTCGAGCACAGAGAACACCAGGACCATCAGGAACGCCGGAAAGACCGGCAGCACGCGGGACACGAGGAACACGGGGAGCACGAGGAAACAGAAGACCAGGATTCACGGGAATCACAGGGCTCACAGAACCCCCGGGACTCACGAGACCTACGGGACCCGCGGGATTCGGACGAGGACCGCGGACCGAAAACGTCCCCGAGAACCCCGATTTCACCGAAAACCCCGGCCTCATCGACCGCAGATCCGGATGGCGCGGGTCCGGATGACACGGATGCGGATGACTTGGATCCGGATGGCATGAATCCGGAAGCTGTGGATGCGGGGGGCCCGGATCCGGCGCCGGATCCCGAACTCACGAACTCATCGGTCTCCGCAGCGCCGGGCCTGCTCACGAACCAGAAGACGTACGCCTCCGCCTCTGTCGAGCAGTTGACGGCGGCCCTCCTGCGACTGCACGCGGAACGCATGCAGGTGGTCGCGCGCGAGCAGCGCACACGCGGCAGCTTCACCGCACTGCACCCCGAGGTGGCCGTGGCCGAAGTGGCCGCACTGCCCGGTGACGTGCACGACCTCGCGGGCCTCAGGGCCATCGGTGACCGGCTCGCGGCCGGATCGATCGACGGCCGGACCACGTGACCGTCCAGGCCCGGCGGCGGGGCCGCGTGACCGGTCAGGCACAGTCCGCTTCGTCCATCAGGGCGGGACACGCCGGACGTCCGCCCGAGTGCGCATCCGCGTAACCACCTGCGCCCGCCTCATCCCACAGCGGCGTACCTCTCGTGCAGTTCGTCGTCGTCCAGTCCGATCGCCACGGGCAGGATGCCTCCCGTGGACTGCTCGTACTCGCTGCGAGCGGTCTCCAGCAGCCGGCGCCAGGACGTGACGGTGGGCCGCCTGCGCAGCAACGCGCGGCGCTCCCGTTCCGTCATTCCGCCCCACACGCCGAATTCGACGCGGTTGTCCAGAGCGTCGGCCAGGCACTCGGTCCGCACCGGGCATCCGGTGCACACCGCCTTGGCCCTGTTCTGTGCCGCTCCTTGTACAAACAGTTCATCCGGATCGGTAGTGCGGCAGGCTGCCTGCGCACTCCAGTCGGTTACCCAGCCCATCACGGCGCCGTCCTCTCCCGAATCGAGGCTCCCCCACGGCGGTAGCGGCATATTCACCGCTGCCAGTTGAGGACGTTACGGAAGGTGGCGACAGCACAACACCCCCTTCGGGCCCAATCTTGAATGGCCCGAACGGACTATGCGTATGCGGCAGATCACCCAGGGGAGTGAGGTGAGGACATACGCCAATATCCCCTAAAAATCAGGACAGTTCACCTAGATCGCAACGGACTTTCAATGACACATGCGGCGAATTCGGAAGCGCCCTGACTCCTGGCCAGATCTCGCACGGGGGTTGATGCGGAACCGGACTGCTGTGACAGTTGAGTGCAGCTTAGGCCAAGGCATATACGTGTGTCCGGCGAATGAGAACGTAGGCTGCCCCCATGCCAAAGAAGCGCTCGGGCGGGGGTCTCTCGACGACCCAGCAGGCCGCCAAGTTCCTCGGTGTCGCCGCGCTCTCCGGAGTCGTGCTCGCGGGCATCGCGCTGCCGGCCGCCGGAGCCCTGGGGCTCGCCACCAAGGGGACGGTCGAGGGATTCGACGAGATCCCGGCCAACCTCCAGACCCCGCCGCTGAGTCAGCGCACGACGATCCTCGACAGCAAGGGCGGACTCATCGCCTCCGTGTATTCGCGTGACCGCACGGTGGTGAAGCTGAAGGACATCTCGCCGTACATGCAGCAGGCGATCGTGGCGATCGAGGACGCCCGTTTCTACGAACACGGTGCGATCGACCTCAAGGGCATCCTGCGCGCGCTGAACCGCAACGTGCAGACGGGCGGTCCGGCGCAGGGCGCCTCGACCCTCACCCAGCAGTACGTGAAGAACGTCTTCGTCGAGGAGGCCGGCGACGACCCGGACAAGGTCGCGCAGGCCACGCAGCAGACCATGGGCCGCAAGATCCAGGAGCTGAAGTACGCGATCCAGGTCGAGGAGAAGCTCGGCAAGAAGCGGATCCTCGAGAACTACCTCAACATCACCTTCTTCGGTCAGCAGGCGTACGGCGTCGAGGCCGCCTCCCAGCGCTACTTCTCCAAGTCGGCGAAGGACCTGACGCTGGAGGAGTCCGCGCTGCTGGCCGGCCTCGTGCAGTCGCCGACCCACTACGCCCCGGTCAACGCCCCGGAAAGGGCGACCAAGCGCCGCAACATCGTGCTCCAGCGGATGGCCGACGTCGGCTCCATCACGCAGGCCGAGGCCGACAAGGCGAAGGCGAACCCGATCAAGCTGAAGGTCAAGAAGCCGAAGAACGGCTGCATCACGGCCGTCAGCGGCGCCGGGTTCTTCTGCGACTACGTGCGCAACGTCTTCCTCACCGACCCCGCCTTCGGCAAGACCAAGGAGGACCGGGCCAAGATCTGGAACCAGGGCGGCCTGACGATCCGCACGACGCTCGACCCGCAGTCCCAGCAGTCGGCGCAGAACTCGATCAAGAGCCACGTCTACAAGACGGACAAGGTCGCGACGGCCGTGACGCTGGTCCAGCCCGGCACGGGCAAGATCATGGCGATGGGCCAGTCCAGGCCGTACGGCTTCGGGCCCAACGAGACCCAGTACAACTACTCGGTCGACAAGGACATGGGCGGCTCGAACTTCGGCTTCCCGACCGGTTCGACGTTCAAGCCGTTCCTCGCCGCGGCGGCTCTGGAGGGCGGCAAGCCGGCGACCCAGGTCTACTCGTCCCCGTACGAGATGGACTACCCGGACACGGTACGGACCTGCGGGAAGCCGTGGGTCAACGACAGCGTGCCGAAGTATCACCTGGAGAACGAGAACGAGTCCGAGCGGGGGCCGTACGCGCTGAAGGCGGCGATGGAGAAGTCCGTCAACACCTACTTCGTACAGATGCTCGAGGACATCGGCATGTGCCCGGTCTCCCGGATGACCGACAAGCTGGGTGTGGTGCAGGGCGACGGCAGCAAGCTGCCGCAGAACCCGTCCACGCTGACCCTCGGCTCCGACGGCCTGTCCCCGCTGACGATGGCCAGCGCGTACGCCGCCTTCGCCAACCGCGGCACGTACTGCACGCCGATCGCCATCGAGTCGGTCAGGACGGCGGACGGCAAGTCGCTCCCCGTGCCGAAGAGCAAGTGCTCGACGGCCATGTCCCAGACGACGGCCGACACCGTCAACTCCCTGCTGCGCGGAGTGGTCGACTCCGGTACGGGTCAGCAGGCGGGGCTCGGCAGCCGCGACAACGCGGGCAAGACCGGTACGACCGACGCCCGCAAGAACGCCTGGTTCGTCGGTTACACGCCGAACATGTCCGGCGCGGTCTGGGTCGGCAGCCCGTCCCAGGACGTCGAGATGGTGAACATCAACATCGGCGGCGTGTACCAGGCCAAGGTGTACGGCGGACAGGTACCCGGACCGATATGGCGTGACGCGATGACGGGCGCCCTCAACGGACTGCCCGCCCCCTCCTTCAACACCATCAACATCCCGGACCCGGCGAAGAGCCAGAAGCCGGGCCCCGGCAAGGGCCGGCCCGGCGACGGAGACGACCGACAGGGTCGCCCCGACCAGCACGGTCAGGGGGCGGGCGGACGGCCCGGCGGCGGGAACCCGTTCCCCGACATGACCATCTCGCCGGACCTGATCGGCGGGAACAACGGCGGCCACCGCGGCCAGGACAACGGCGGAACGCAGGGGCCCTGACCCGTATCCGTACAGAGCACACGACGAAGGCGGGGCTCCCGGACTGTGACCGGTCCGGGAGCCCCGCCTTCGTCGTGTGTGCCGCGCGGCGGTCGTACGAGCTGCGCGTTCGTCACATGTACCGGACGTTCATCGCCTCGTACCGGACGTTCGTCGCGTCGTACCTGCCGCTCGCATCCGCCATACCGCGCGCATCCGCGTCCATCCGGACGCCCTGCGCATCCGCGCGTACGCCGCATGCGCTCGGCATGCCATGCGCGTGCACTCCGCGCGGCGGCGGTCTCAGCCCGCCAGGAGCTTCTTCACGGCGGCCGCCACACGGCCGCCGTCCGCCCGCCCCGCGACCTTGGGAGTCACGATCTTCATGACGGCACCCATGGCCCGTGGTCCCTCGGCCCCGGCGGCCTTCGCCTCCTCGACGCCGGATGCCACGATCGCGGCCAGCTCGTCGTCGCTCAGCTGCTTCGGCAGGTAGGCGTCGAGGATCTCGCCCTCCGCCTTCTCCCGCTCGGCCTGCTCGGTCCGGCCGCCCTGGGCGAACGCCTCGGCCGCCTCACGGCGCTTCTTCGCCTCCTTGGCGATCACCTTCTGCACCTCGTCGTCGGAGAGCTCGCGCGCCGACGTGCCGCTGACCTCTTCCTTCGCGATGGCGGTGAGGGTCAGCCGGAGCGTGGACGAGGTCAGCTCGTCGCGCGCCTTGATGGCCGTGGTGAGGTCTTCCTGCAGCTTGGACTTGAGCGTGGTCATGTGCTGATTGTGGCAGGTACACGGCCTCCGCCGCCCGCAGGTTTCTCCCGGGTCGCCGCGGCTTCCCCGAGCCGCCGCACTCCCGTCACGCTCCGACCGCTCTCATCTCCCGGCCCCACCACTCGCGTGTCCGGCCCCGCCGCGCCGGTCTCCGGTCCCGCCGCCTTTTCGGGCGCGGCACCGCGTCTGCGACGATGGACACATGCGCGCACGCTACGGACTCCCCCTGAAAATCACGGCAGTCGGCGCGGCGATCGGGGCGGCCGGCCTCGCCTACGCCGCCGGATTCGAGGCCCGCTCGTTCCGCCTCCGGCGGGTAGCCGTCCCCGTCCTTCCGCAGGGGGCGCGCCCGTTGCGCGTACTGCAGATCTCCGACATCCACATGGTGAGTGGCCAGCGCAAGAAGCGCGCCTGGCTGCAATCGCTGGCCGGTCTGCGCCCCGACTTCGTCGTGAACACCGGCGACAACCTCTCCGACCCCGAGGCCGTGCCCGAGCTGCTCGACGCGCTCGGCCCGCTGATGGGGTTCCCGGGCGTGTACGTCTTCGGCTCCAACGACTACTACGGCCCCAAGCTCCGCAATCCCGCCCGCTACCTCGTCGAGAAGATCCAGGGCAGGCACGGCCTCAACGGGAACGCTCCCGTGGTCGGCGCCGTCCACAACCCGTGGGAGCCCATGCGCGACGCCTTCGACGAGGCGGGGTGGCTCGGCCTGTCCAACACTCGCGGTCATCTCAAGATCGACGGCCTGGACATTGCCTTCACCGGCCTCGACGACCCGCACATCAAACGCGACCGCTACGCCGAGGTGTCGGGCGGCCCCGAAACGGGCGCCGACCTCTCCATCGGCGTCGTCCACGCCCCCTATCTGCGCTCCCTGGACGCCTTCACCCGGGACGGTTACCCCCTGATCCTGGCCGGTCACACTCATGGCGGCCAGCTCTGCGTCCCCTTCTACGGGGCCCTGGTCACCAACTGCGACCTGGACACCGACCGGGTCAAGGGCCTCTCCTCCCACGCCTCCGGTGGCCACCGGTCCTACCTCCATGTCTCCGCGGGCTGCGGCACCAACCGCTACACCCCGGTCCGCTTCGCCTGTCCCCCGGAGGCGACCCTCCTGACCTTGACGCCCCGCGACTGATCCCGCGCCCCACGCCCGCCGCCGGGCTCGGCCCCGTGAGCAGGACATAAACCGGATTTCGTCTGCGGGCTCGGGTGGGCTAAAGTAATCGATGTCGCCGGGAGACCGGCGACGATCGGGGTGTAGCGCAGCTTGGCAGCGCGCTTCGTTCGGGACGAAGAGGTCGTGGGTTCAAATCCCGCCACCCCGACAGAGAAATACCAGGTCAAGGGCCTGATCCTCACTGAGGATCAGGCCCTTCCTGCGTCTCCGGTGATCGTTTGGGAGAAACCTGGGAGATGATCTTGGTTGGGTAGGCCCCAAGAACTGGAGTCCGGCGCATCGGGAGGGCACGCGATGGAGCCGAGAAGTGCAGCGGCGGCGGGACGGGACTTCCCCTGCACCGCACGAACCACCTGTTGCATCGAGATCCATAAGGACGGCAGCGTCACCCATGGCACAGCCCCGGCGGCGTAAGAGCGGGCGGTGGCCGGCGAGTCCGGGCTGTACGCGGAGAGGCCCGGGGAGTGGTCCAGCCATCTCTTCGTGATCGACGATGGACGAGTACGCCAAGGCCCCGGCATAAGGCACGACGTGCAGCGGACAGGGCGGGCCGGGCATGTGCACCAGGTCCGGTGGCCCGAGTCGGACGGCGAGCAGAATCCTCGCAGCCCATATCTTGGCATCGAGGTCGTGCTGGACTGCGGGTGCAGGGTCGAGAGTCTCGGCGTGTTCACCGCGCAGATGCGAGAGCAGAGGGGCTGGCTGTGGCCACCTCGGCCGGGTGGAGCCGCTGCAGCGGACCCGAGAGCACCACGTACTCCAGGGTCCGCCGCAAGAGCCTGACTTCCTGAACCATCCCTCGAATGACTGGGCCGGCCAGGTCAGCGAGCTGTGCATCGTTCGGGGTGCGCACGGCGCGGGTGACCTCATCGACATCACTGTCCTCGTCCGCGTCGTCGTTACTGCCTGCTGCGCGAGCTCGGGTTGCCGACAGATGAGATGGCCTGCAGCGAAGCAGGGCCCTCTCAGTGGTGGACGAGAGCGAGGATGCGGCTCTTGCTGGGGGTGTGCTCGCAGTGGAAGCCGCGAAGCACGGCCAGGGTCGGCTGAGCAGACATGCGGCTCTCCGCAGCGGTCTCGGCTCAGCGAGAGATCAACAAGTTCCCCTGAACCAATTCCGGCCACCCCCCATCACCCGCCAGACCCTCCACGTAACCTCGCAGCCATGGAGGAACCCGCACCCGGCACTCCGCCGGAATCCGGCGAAGCGCCATCGGCACCCGGCTCCGACGAGACGCGCCGACGCCTGGACGCGTACGCCTACCTGAGCGCGCCGGAGCGGCTGGAGTACATCGCGATCATGCGGGTCTTCTGCGGGACGCTCCTGGCGGACCTGGCCGTCCCGGAGGTCATGACGAAGCTGCGCGAGTCCGGCGGGCCGGGTGCGGGTCTCGACGCCGATCCCCTCACGGCCCGGCTGGAGCAGTTGGAGCGGTGGGGCAATCTCCTGCGTGGCAGCCATACGGTGAAGGCATCCAGCATCACCGAATACCAGCGCTCCCGCGCGCGCTACCAGCTTTCGAGGCTGGGCGAGCGCATCCAGCGGGACGCCGACGGGGTACTGGCCGAGGCCGACGCCGCCCGCGAGGTGAGCAACGAGCTGCTGGCTCTGGTCGAGCGCGGGCTCCGGGAGCTGGCCGAGCTGGTCACCGAGCCGGGCGGTATCGCACCGCAGGACGGGCTGGAGCGGGTCAGCACGCTGTTCGTGCAGTTCGCCGAGTTCGCGGACTCCGTCCGGGACTTCTACGCCTACCTGGGCCAAGTGCTCGCCCGGTACGACCTGGACAGCGCCGCGTACCAGGGCTTCAAGGAACTGCTCCTGGACTACGTCGAGGCGATCACGGAGGATGTGGCCTTCCGCGCACCCCGTATCTCGGCGGCACTGGACACGCTCTGGCCGCGCCTCCCGGCCCTGCTGGACCGGCTGGACGCTCACGCCCAGGGTCTCGCCGGGATTTCGTCGCAGAGCGAGGGCCGCATGGAGTCCCGGGTGCAGCGCAGCCGGGGCCGTGAGCTCGCGGACTGGGAGGGGCTGCGCGGCTGGTTCAGCGACACCGGCGGGCAGAGCAGCCAGGTCGACCAGCTGCGGGACGCCACCCTGCGGGCCCTCCAGTCGCTGCTGGCCAACGCCAAGCGGATGCTGCGCTCGGCCACCGGGGAGATGTCGCGGCGCCGGGACCTGCTGCGGCTGGCCCGGTGGTTCGACGAGGCCGCACCGCAGGACGCGCACGACATCGCCGTCGCCGCCTTCGGGTTGTACGGTGCCCGCCACCTGGGCATTCCGCCCGCCACCGATGAGGTGGTGCCCGCCTACACCAGCTGGTGGACCGGCCCGGTGGTCGAGGTCCCGGTCGCGCTGCGCGAGAGGGGCAGCCGCGCCCAGCGAGGCCGCGCGGCGTCGGTGGAGGACCATTCCGCGCAGAAGGAACGGCTGCGGGAGGCAGCGCGTCGGCGGGCTGCGGACAGGAAGGCGGCGGCGGACGAGCTGCGCAGCGCGTCGGGCCGTTTCGACGACGTACGGCTCACTTCGGCGGCGCTCGGCCTGCTCCTGGAACTACTGGCCACGGCGCTCGGAAACGCGCAGCTCAAGCGGCGCTTCGACCCGGCCGGGGAGGACGTCCCGGCCTTCGGTCTGGGCGCGGCGTGGAGCGAGGACGCCGATCTGGGCATCCGGCTCACCGTGCACCGTACGGCGGGCGCGCGGACTCTTCTCCACTCGGCCGACGGGGACCTGCTGCTGGACGAACTGGAGCTGGTCGTCGGCCGGACGGCTGCGACGACGGACGGTGAGACGGACGAAGCGGAGTCGACCGGTGCCGAGGCGAATGCGACGCCGTCACGCACGGCGCACGTCGGCAAGGCCGAGATGAGCGTGTCATGACTCTTCCCTCTGCCCACGACGTGGCCCTGGCAGCCGAACGCCGCACCGCCGCCCGGCTATTGCTCGCCCACCCGCTGGTCACGTCGGACGGCCCGCACGCCGACCTCTTCCTGCTGGTCCGCAGGCACGCCGACTGGCTGGGGCAACGGTTCCAACGGGTGCTCGGCTACCGCCTCCTGGTCGACAGTTCCTACGCCCGGCTGTTCAAGGCCGGGCTGGGAGCGCGGTCGGGACACCGGCTCGTGCGGTCCACCGGCACTCCCTTCACCCCGCACACCTACGCCTGCCTCGCACTCGCCCTGTCGGTGCTGGTCACCGCCCCCGAGCAGATGCTGCTGTCGCAACTCGTCGCCGATATCCGGGCTGCGGCGGCCGACGCGGACATCGAGCTGGAGGAGACGGGTCGGGCGGCCGCCAAACGGACCCTGGTCGCGGCCCTGCGCCAGCTCGTCGAGTGGGGCGTCCTCGTCGAGACGCACGGCCACGTGGGCGTCATCGCCCAGGAGGCGGGCGGGGAGGCGCTGATCACGGTCGACCGGGAGCTCGCCCGCGTCATCGTGGCCGGACCGCTCGCCCAGTCCCGGGATGGTGCCGATCTGGTCCGGCGGGCGGCGGACCCGGGGTTCGGAGGGCCGCGTACCTACGTACGCCGGATGCTCGTCGAGACGCCGGTCGTCCATCTCGACGAGCTGACCGACGCGGAACGCGACTGGCTCCGGACCCGCCAGCGCCGGGAAGCCCACGCGTTCCTCGAACTCCTGGGCCTGGAGACGGAGATCCGCGCCGAGGGAGTGGCGCTGGTCGACCCCGAGGAGGAGCTGACCGATCTCCACCTTCCCGGTACGGGGACCGTCGCCCAGGCCGCACTGTTGCTGGTGGAAAGGCTGGTGGAACGGCTCCGCCCGCCCGAGCCCGGGCATCCGTCGACCGGCGGCGTGCTCGTCGTCGGGGTGGCCGTTCCGGACGGTCTGGTGGACGAGCTGCTGGCCGATCTGGTCGCCGAGTACGGGGGCCGTAGCAACTGGCAGCGCGGCTACCTGGAAGATCGCGACGCCCTGCGCGAAGCCGTGCTGGACCTGCTGTCCCGTATGCGGCTGCTCGCCCCCGCCGGCCCGCAGCGGGCCGAGGGGGAGGGGCTGCCGGAGAGATACGCCGAAGAGCTGCCGGAAGGCCGCCAGGTCACCGACGTCCGTGAAGCCCGGCCCGGCGGCAAGGGCTGGGTACTGCTCGCCGCGGCGGCCCGTTACGCCACCCGCGTCACCGTGCGTACGGCCGGCGCGAGACCCCACGTCGCCGACGCACAGCAGGAGTTGCCGCTATGACCACCGATGCGCGTGACCTCGTCCCGCTGCCGCGCTCCGGCCCGTCGGCCACGACAGCGAGCACCCGCTTCCGGCTGCACCGCGCGGGCATCCAGAACGTCTGGCAGTACGACGAGCAGGAGTTCGCCTTCGGTGACGGGCGGCTGCTGCTGCGCGGCAAGAACGGGGCGGGCAAGTCCAAGGCCCTGGAGATGCTGCTCCCGTACCTCCTGGACGGCGACTCCCGGGCCCTGGACGCGACCGGCACGGGGCGGACGACGCTCGCCTGGCTGATGCTGGACGGCTTCGAGCAGACCAACCGCCTCGGTTACCTGTGGGTGGAGTTCCGGGGTACGGGCGAGGGCGGCGACCACCGCTATCTGACGCTCGGCGCCGCCGTCCGGGCCTCGAAGTCGGCGCAGAAGGCCGTGCCGACCTTCTTCGTCACCCCGCAGCGCGTCGGTGAGGATCTGCACCTGGTCGAGGCGGGCAAGCCGCTTCCCGTCGACCGGCTCAAGGAGATCGTCGGCTCCGACAACGCGACGGACCGAGCGGTCGAGCACCGTGCCCGCGTGGCACGGGACCTCTTCGGGATCGCCGACGCGACGCGCTACCGCAACCTCACCCAGCTCCTCCACCGGTTGCGGCGCCCCACGGTCGGGGACCGCATCGAGCACGGCGGCCTGGCAACCCTGCTGAGCGAGACCCTGCCGGGCCTCGACGAGGACGTGGTCGAGAAGGTGGCACGCAACCTCCACGACCTGGACACCGTACGAAGTGAACTCGGCCGCCTGGAACGTACCGACGCGGCACTGCGCACGTTCCTCGCCGACTACCGCCGCTACCTCGCCGGTGTTCTGCGCGCCTCGGCCCGGGACGTGAACCGGGAACTCGACGCCCTCTCCCGGCGACGCCGGACGGCCGGGGACGCCGCGCAGCGCACGGGCGATCTGAAGCGTCAGGAGGAGGAAGCGGAAGCCGGGCTGGAGACGCTCCATGAGGAGGAAGAGGCCGCCCGGACGGACCTTGCCGCTCTGCATGCCAGTCACGCCTACCGCAGCCTGCGCGAACTGTCGGAGCGCCGCAGCACCGTGGAGGCCCTGCACACCACGGCCATGACGGCCTTCACCGCTCTGCGCAGCGCGCACGAGGCGGAAGAGGGCGCGGCCGAACGGCTGGCCGAGGGCGTCGAGGACCTGGGCAGCCGGCTCACCGAGCTGGGCACCGAACACCGGGAGCTGCTGGGCCAGGCGGAGAAGGCGGGGCTTCCCACCGGACATCTCGGCGACGCGCCGGCACTGCCGCGCACGGTCCGCTCCCAGGCGACGCAGACTGAGCTGGCCGGCCCGGACGGGGAACCGCAGACCGTACGGCACCGGCCGGTGGTTCGCGTGGACACGGCCACGACAGAGGCCGGGCTGCGGTCCTGGCACGGGCGACTGGGAGACGCCGAAGCTGTCGTACGGAACCGGGAGCGGATGGCCCAGGAGGTGGCCCGTCTCTCCTCGGCGGCCGACGAAGCCCGGACCCGGGCGGCGCAGGCCGACACGGAGAGGGAACGGCTGGAGAGCGAGGCGGAAGAGGCCGCCGACTGTCTCGAACTCAGTCGCGAGAAGGTCGCGGAGGAGAGCCGAGGGTACGCCGACGAGATCGCCACGTGGGTGGAGGAAACGCGGACCGCAGCGGGGCCCGACTGCCCGCCGCTGGATGCCGTCCTCGCTGAAGTAGCCTGCGCGACGAACGCCGACGCGCCGTTCCCGGACCGCGTGCTCTCACCGGACACCGACACCCGCGCGCGGCAGACGGCCCACGCGGCCCTGGAGCCGTACGCCGATGACCTCACCCGGCACCGTGACGCACTGGCGCTCGGCGTCGGCCGGCTCGGCGAGGAGATCGACCGCCTGGCCGAGGAGAGGCAGGAGTGGGAGCGGCGTGCCGACCCCGAGCCTCCGGCCCCGTACCACCGCACCGCGGAAAGGAATCCCGCCGACGGAGCGCCCTTCTACCGGCTGGTGGACTTCGCGGAGCACCTGGCCTCCGCCGAACGGGCCGGCCTGGAGGCGGCGCTGGAGGGGAGCGGAATCCTCGACGCGTGGGTCAGCGCGGACGGTGCCCTTCTCGACCCGCTCACCCGGGACACCCTCTTCCAGCCGGGCCTCGAACTGCCGCCGGGAGCACAGGACCTCTCCTCGGCCCTGCGCCCGGTCCCGCGGCCGGAGTGCGGCATCACGTCCGAGCAGGTGGAGCGCCTGTTGTCAGCCATCGTGCTCGCACCGGCCTCGGAGACCGCCGCCGCCAGCACGGTCCACTTCGACGGAAGCTGGCGTCTGGGGGCCCTGCGTGGCCGGCACCACAAGAGCGTCGCCGAGTACGTGGGAGCAGCCGTACGCGCGGAGACCCGGCGGCGCGTACTCGCCGAGCTGGAGGACCGGCTCACGCGGACGGAGCAGCGCCTGACCGATGCCCGTAGCGAACTCGCCACAGCCGATTCCAGGCGGCGGGCCCTCACTCTCGCGGAACGCAACTTCCCCCGGGCGCGGCAGCTCTCCGGCGCCTGGAGCAGGACCACGTCGGCCGAGAAGGCGTTGCGGGACCTGACCGCCAAGGCGACCCGCGCTGCGCGGCTGGCCGAGGAGGCCCGCGCTCTCGCGGTCTCGGCACGCACCGAGGCGGACGCCACCGCGACCGCCCATGACCTGCCCACCGATGCCGCCGCCCTGGACCGCGTACGCACCGCGCTGGCGGCCCTGCTCACCGGTATCGGCCACCTGCGCAGGGCGGTCAGCGGTACGGTCGCTCGGCTCGGCGGAAGTCAGGCGGACGACCGGCGGTACACACGGGCCCGAGAGGGACGCTCGGAGGCGGAAGAGGGCTATCGGCTTCGCCGCCGGCAACTACGCACCGCGCAACAGGATCTCCAGACCCGAGAGGCGGCCGTCGGATCATCCGAGGAGGAGATTCTCGCCGACGAGCAGGATGCCAAGCAGCGTGTCGCGCATGCCGCGGGCGCCATCCCGGCGGCGGAGCACGCCCACAACGAACTGCGCGATCGACGCGTGCGTGCGGAAGAGGAGGAGAAGCGTCTGCGCGAGGAACTGGCGGAGCAGGAGACGGCCGTCATCGAAACCGGCCGCACTCTCCGCGAGGCTCTCAGCCGTCCGGAGGTCGTCAACGGGGCAGGGCTGGACCGGTCCTCCCTGCCCGGCCATGTCTCGGACAATCCCGGTTCGAACGTCCGTGACCGCCTGCGCGCGCTGCGTGCACTGGCGGAGGCAGTCGGGCAAGTCCTCGTCGGTTCGCGGGGCGAGGTGTCGGACGACACCCTCCTCAAACGGCACACGGCGCTGCGCGATCAACTGGCAGGCGGCTACGACGCACAGCTCGACGAGCGCGACGGCATCAAGGTGTGCCGTCTGCTCGACGACCATGGTTCGCACGATGTCGCGGTCGTGGGCGAGCGGATCGCCGTACAGTCCGCGGAGGCGAGAGGACGGCTGACCGAGCGCGAGAGCGAGGTGTTCCAGCGGTTCCTGACCGGCGAGCTCGGCGACCATCTCTCCACACAGGTCATCACAGCGGCCAACCTGGTCGCAGCTCTCAACGACACTCTGAAGACCGTACGGACCTCGCACGGCCTCGGCGTAGAACTGCTGTGGAAGCTCGACGAGGACGTGGATGCGGACGTGCGGGCAGCCGTGGAACTGCTGCGCAGCCCGTCGAGCCTCCGAACGCGCGAGCAGACCGAGCAACTGCGTGAGGTACTGCACCGCCGCATCGAGGACGCTCGCCGCGCCGATCCTTCGGCCGGATACACAGCCCATCTGCGGACCGCGTTGGACTACCGCGCGTGGTTCAGCTTCCACACCTTCGTGGTCGAGGACGCCGCCCCCGGGCGCAGGAGGAAGTTGACCGGCCGTACCGGCCTGAGCCAGGGAGAGCAGCGCGTGCTCTCGTACCTCGTGCTCTTCGCAGCCGCTGCGGCGCACTTCACCAGCCTCGCCGAGTCGGCCCCGCACGCGCCTCGGCTGATTCTCCTGGACGACGCCTTCGCCAAGGTCGACGAACCCACACACGGCCGCCTGGGCCGCATCCTTGTCGACCTGGATCTCGATTTCGTCCTCACGAGCGAGCGGTTGATGGGCAACTGGGCCGGGGTTCCGTCCCTGCACATCTACGAGTGCCTCCGCGACCCCCATGTGCGCGGGGTGGCCACGTTGCACTACACGTGGAACGGTCGGCACCGGCGTCTGGCGTCGGTATGAGCGGACTCCCACCCGCCACACGCGACTGGCTGGCGGGCCCTGGTCTCGCCCGGCTCTGGGGCGAGGCACGCAAACGTCTGGAACGCAACGGCGTACAGTCCACCGGCTCCCTCCGGCTGACCGCGGTGAGCGCCCAGGAACGGAACGACCTGTCACTCCTGCTGGAAAAACCCCTCACGGGTACGGCCGTGACCGTGCGGCTCGACGCGCTCGACGAACGCCTGCGCACCTCGGCCGCGGGGCTCGGGCTCAAGGAGGTCGTGGAAGCACTCGGTCCTCCGCTCACCGACCGTCGCGCGGCCCGCGAGGACAGCGCGGCACGACGACGGCACGTGTGGTCGTCGCTCGACTCGGCCCTCGGCGCCTCTCCGCTGGCCGAGCAGGAGTGGACGCGGCGGTGGTCCGACGTGCTGCGTCGCACCGGAGTTCCGAAAGGGGTGACGTCCGAAGCGGCCGTACGGACACTTCAGCAAGCGGTCCTGGTACTCACCGTGCTGCTCGATCCGGAACGCACCGGATCGCGGGGCCGCGGCGAGCTGGCCGCGGCGGCGACGGGTTCGGCGCACGGCCTGGACGACGGCACCTGGCTCGCCCGCCTCGTCCAGCGCGGCATCGCCCTGGCCCACGACACAGAGCTCCCCGGCAACGCGGCCGCCCGACGCGCATTGTGGCGGCTGGTCTCCGTCACACCGGACGAGGTCTCCAGCACGGTACTGACCTACGGCCTCCGGCCCGTCGGCGAGGACTGGCGTGCGAGGTCACTGCGAGAGCGGGCCGCCCACCACGCCGAGACCCACCTGACGCCGCGCGATCTGCTCGGCCTGCGGCTCCGGCTCCCCGCCGGAACCGTCGTCCACATCTGCGAGAACCCGCGCGTGGTGGAAGCCGCAGCGGATGCGGCCTGTTCCGGAGCCCTGGTCTGCACCTCCGGCAGCGCCGCGACGGTGGTCTTCACCCTCCTCGACGCCCTCGCCTCCACCGGCTGCTGCTTCGCCTACCACGGCGACTTCGACTGGCCGGGCATCGCGCTCGCCAACCGGGTCATCCGCCGCTACGGAGCCCTGCCGTGGCGCATGGGCGCCGAGGACTACGAACGCCTCGCCGCTGCCGGCCAGGCGGAGGGTGTCCCACAACTACCTCTCGACGGCCGCCCCGTCGAGGCGGACTGGGACCCTGGGCTCGCGCCCGCCATGGCCGCGCTCGGCGTGGCACTCCATGAGGAGGCGGCTCTTGAGCTGCTGGTGGGGGATCTGTCCGGCCCCACGCGGTAGAGGAGGGGCGAACGGTCTGGCCCGGCCCGCGCCGATCACCTCGTGCCCGCGCGCCACGAATACCCGGCACACCGCGCCGCCCAGCGTGCCGCCCGCGCCTGCGCCGCCGGTGGTGCCTTCGGCCTCGGCGCGGTCGGCACGGCGGAGAGTCACGGCCACCCGGGCGTCCGCTTCATCCCGGTCTCCGACGCCCCCCGCCGCCACGGACTACCTCGCCCGTCCCGTCCACCCCACACATCCGCTGACGGAGGACTTCCTCGCGGCGGTTCGGAACGTGGTGAGCGGCTGAAGCCGGAGCCTGTGCCCGCCCCTCGCGTCCTGCTCGGCACGTAGGCGGGCCGCGCCGGCGGGCAGCCGTCGCGTCCGCCCGGTTCACCCCGCGGTGACCTTGGCCGCGAAGGCGTCCAGGTTCTCCGACATGCGGGCCAGGCGCTCGTCCAGGCCGAGGGTCTCCTCGTAGCGTCCGGCGCGCAGTTTCGGCTGCCGCTTGCCGCGCACGTACAGGGGGCAGGCGAGGTCCGCACAGATGTAGATGCCGATCGTGTTGCCCTCGCGTCCGCGAGTGCCCGCCAGAGGCGCGGCGAGCAGAGTGACGCCGGAGGAGGCGTGGCCGGTCAGGCAGATCTGGCAGAGGCTGGACTTCACGGCGCTGGTACGCCTCATGGAAGGAACCCGCAGCGAGAGCCCCAACGGGCCCTCCGCACGGGGCAGCACCAGGTGCGCCTTCAACGGTGCTCCGGGATCCACCCATCCCAGGAAGTCCAGTTCCGCCCAGGGGAGTTCGGCGAAATCGAGTGGCAGCCGGAGCCGGGCCGCTTCCCCCTTGGTGCAGTTCACGAAGGATGAGCGGATCTGTTTCTCACTGAGCGGTTCCACAGCCGTCGACCATATGCCCGACGGGGGCGAACCGCATTCGAATTATCGGCGGGAGCGGCGGTGCGGATCGCGGACGGCGACGGAGGCGTCACACCGCCTGCCGCACGAGCCGTCCCGCCTCTGCCCGGTCCCGGCCCCACCGGCTGTCGCACCACCTGTCGCGACCCCACCGCGACGCCCGTCGCGACACCCGTCGGGGTCTGCGCCCAGGGCGCCGCCCACGGCGCCTGCCACCCGCCCGGAAGCACACCCTGCAGCCCGCGCCCGACATGCACATTTCGTACGCATATGCGAATCTAAAAGTGGCCCATCGTCCGAGATCCGCTACAGGAGGCACGATCGTGGGCAAGAAGCAGAGTCGGCAGAATCGCGGCGCCCGCACCGGTGGCCATGAACGCAGTACCGCCCCGGACACGAAGGAGAAGACGCAGCCGGCCTCCACCGAGGACACGGTGCGTTCGATCTCGGAGCAGGTCTCCCACCGGAAGCAGCGGAGGTTCGGCCACAATTGATCTCCGTAGGCCGCGACAACTGAACCCGTAGATCCAGACCCACCGCCCTCCGTGGCGGCGCCCCGCGCAGGGGTGCCACCACGGAGGGCGGTTTTCTGATGCCCGCGCCCGGCGACCGGGCCCCGACGATTGGACCTTCTGCCGCTCGGGCCTCCCTCCGCCCACACCCCCTGCCGCCCGGCTCCGCCGACACCCTGCCCCCTCTCGTCGCTCAAGACCCCTGCAACTCGGGGGCCCCGCCACGTCGGGGGTCCCGCCACGTCGAGGGCCTGCCATCCAAGGCCGGTTCCGGCCTTGACGACCGGCCGCGACGCCCGGCACACCCCTCACGGCGGCTCGGCGGACGGTTCGGCGGGGTCGGCAAGTGAGCCGAAAAACACCCTTCTCAGGTGCGGCCAGAGGTTTATCTACGCGCGGAGCTCACATACCCGAACGATCATTCGGGCATATCAGACCAGTTCTTGCTCAGCTATTACCGGCCAGTACCCAGAGCTGCTAGAAACATGGCGCCCCATCACCCCCCACCCATTCCCCACACTTCGGAGGGCTGACAGCCATGTCAGTACGGCGTTTCTGGGCGTCCGCTTCCACTCTGGTCCTCGCCGCCGCGGCTGCTCTGGGCGTCGCCCAGCCGGCCTCGGCGAACTCCATAGCCACCGGTGGCTACGTCGCTCTCGGCGACTCGTATTCCTCCGGCGTCGGCGCGGGAAGCTACCTTTCCGACAGCGGTGACTGCCGTCGGAGCACCAATGCCTACCCCTACCTCTGGGCCGCCGCCAACTCGCCCTCCTCGTTCACCTTCGTCGCCTGTTCGGGCGCCACGACGAGCTCCGTGGTGAGCACTCAGCTGGGTGCACTCAGCTCGTCCACCGGTCTGGTCAGCGTCACCGCGGGCGGCAACGACGTGGGCTTCGCCGATGTCATGCAGGACTGCGTGCTGTCCAGCGAGGCCGCCTGCCTGAGCAGTGTCGCCTCGGCCGTGTCCCAGGTGCAGAACTCCCTGCCTTCACGTCTGAGTTCGCTCTACGGCTCCATCAAGACCCGTGCCCCGAAGGCTCATGTGGTGGTGCTGGGGTACCCGCGTTTCTACAAGCTGAGCGGCAGCTGTGTCGCCGGGCTCTCCGAGAAGAAGCGCGCGACCATCAACAACGCGTCCGACGTCCTGAACGGGGTCATCGCCAAGCAGGCCGCCGACGCCGGGTTCACGTACTCCAGCGTGGTGGACGAGTTCACCGGGCACGAGCTGTGCTCCGGCGACGCGTGGCTCCACAGTGTGTCGGTCCCGGTCTACAACTCGTACCACCCCAAGGCGGCCGGGCAGTCGGGCGGCTACCTTCCGGCCTTCCGCTCGGCGGCGTAGTACGCGGCCGACGGCGAAGCCCGAGAGCCGAATTCGGAGGGTCGAAGGCTGGAAGGCTGGAAGGCTGGAAAGCGAAGGGCGAAAAGTCGAAGAGTCGCGCGCGGAATGCACGTGCGCCCGGGTACGACGGGCGGGCCGGCCGGAAGCATGAGCCTCCGGCCGGCCCGCCGCGGCCTTCGGCCTCTGCCTCTTACGGGTCCGCGCCCGTACGCTCGGCGGTCCTGGCCGGAACTGGCCTGTGGGCGGGCTGGAAGCGGCGGGGAAAGAGCAGACGGTCGAGGGCATGCGATGGGCCGTCAGGACTCGGACGGGCGCGACGCCTTGATCGAATACATCAGCGGGATCCGCGGGCGGCCGGCGGGGAAGCGGTAGAAGCCGTCGTCCTGCCGCTCCAGCGCCGAGAACCGGGCGAAGAGCGAGACATCGTGCTCATGCAGGAACTCGATCCGCAGGCCCGTCGCGGCCAGTGCCGACACCACATCACCAATCGGGTGCTGCCATTCGACACTGCGGTTGTGGACGGTCGGCGCGTCGAAGTCCGTGTACGTGCCCGGGGTTTCTTCCACCCACGCGTCGCGACAGAAGTAGTCGTGGACGATCTCCCTGCCGGTCGAGTCGTCGAGGCAGTCGGTGATCGGATGGAACTCCGCGAGGTAGAGGAAACCGCCCGGCGCGACGAGCGACGCGGCGACCTCAGCCCAACGTCGGGTGTCGGGAAGCCAGTTCAATGCGCCGGTGCCGGTGTAGACGATGTCGTACGAGGAGTCCGGGACGGCCTCGGCGGCGTCGTGGACATCGGCGGTGACGAACGCCGCCCGTTCTTCGGGAAGTCCAATCTCGCGGGCCAGGCGGCGCGCCGTCCCGACGGCCGGTTCCGAGAAGTCCAGCCCGACGACGCGCGCCGCGCCGTGCCGTGCCCAGGAGAGGGTGTCCACTCCGATATGGCACTGCAGATGCAGCAGCGACTTGCCCGTGACATCACCGACCTCCGCACGCTCGAAGTCGCGCAGTGCGTCCTTGCCCGCGCGGAAGGAGTCGAGTTCGTAGAAATCGCTCGCGGTGTGGATGGGGACCCGTTCGTCCCAGCGTGCACGGTTGGCCTGGCGCCAGTCGGCGGGGGTCTCTGCATGCATGCCGGAGAGGTTATCCACAGGCTGAGGACGATGCGAACGAATTGTCGGCGTTCCGGCGCAGAATGGGGACCATGACTGAGATCACTGGCTCGACGGCTCCCATCTCGCGGGCGACCGCCCCCGCGCCCACGACCGAGTCCGGACAGGCGTCCCCGACCGGGTCCGGGCAGGCGTCCGCGGCCGAGCACGGGCCGACGTCCCCGGCCGTGCCGGGGCGTGCGTCCGCGACCGATGCGCGTGTGGCGGGGACCGGGAGCCCGGTCGCCGACGGGGGCGGAGCGGGGGCGGTCGCCGATGGAGCCGGAACAGCACCGGTCGGCAACGAGGCCGGAGCACATGCGGTCGGCGAGGAGGCGGCGGGCGCGTCCGTGCCGGTGTGGGAGCAGCGCTTCCGTGCGCCCCGGGTGTCGCTGCCCGACTGGGCCGAGGAAGCGCCGGACCGCGCGCTGTTCGTCTCCAACGCGACGGGGACGTACGAGCTGTACGCATGGGACCGCGCCACTGGGGAGCAGCGCCAGGTCACCGACCGGCCGAACGGGACGACGGAGGGCGTGCTGACGCCGGACGGCGAGTCGATCTGGTGGTTCGACGACACCGACGGGGACGAGTTCGGGGTGTGGATGCGTCAGCCGTTCCACGGCGCCGACGGCGAGGGGCCCGCGGACGAACCGGCGGCGCCCGGTCTCGCCCCCTCGTACCCGGCGGGGCTCGCGATCGGGCGGGACGGTACGGCGGTGATCGGCCGCTCGACCGACGAGGACGGGACGACGATCCATGTCGTGCGCCCCGGGGCCGCCCCCGTCGAGATCTACCGCCATCGCGAGTCGGCGGGCGTCGGCGATCTCAGCCATGACGGGATGCTGATCGCCCTGGAGCACACCGAGCACGGCGACGCGATGCACTCCGCGCTGCGCGTGGTGCGGCCCGACGGGTCCACGGTCGCGGAGCTGGACGACACCGCGGGCGGCACGAAGGAGTTGGGGTTGTCCGTGCTCGGCTTCGCGCCCGTCGCCGGTGACAACAGGCTGCTGGTCGGACATCAGCGTCGCGGGCGCTGGGAGCCGATGATCTGGGATCCGGTGACGGGCACGGAGACGGACCTCGGGATGGATCTGCCGGGCGATGTGGGCGCCGAGTGGTATCCGGACGCCTCCGCGCTCCTGGTCGTGCACGGGTTCGAGGCCCGCAGCGATCTGTGGCGGTACGAGCCGGGGGCGGGCGCTCCTCCCGTCCGGGTGGAGACCCCCGCGGGCTCGGTCTCGGGTGCCACGGCCCGGCCGGACGGCACGGTGGAGTACTTGTGGTCATCGGCCGCGCAGCCGCCCGTCATCCGGTCGACCTCGGGCGCGGTGGTGCTCGATCCGCCCGGCCGGAAGGCCCCGGCGTCCGTGCCGGTGGAGGACGTATGGGTGGACGGGCCCGGCGGCCGGGTCCACGCACTCGTGCAGCGGCCCGCCGCCCCGGCCGAGGGGCCGTTCCCCACGGTGTTCGAGATCCACGGAGGGCCGACCTGGCACGACAGCGACGCCTTCGCGTCCGGGCCCGCCGCGTGGGTGGACCACGGCTATGCGGTCGTCCGCGTCAATTACCGGGGTTCCACCGGGTACGGCCGAGCCTGGACGGACGCGCTCAAGCACCGGATCGGCCTGATCGAGCTGGAGGACATCGCCGCGGTGCGGGAGTGGGCGGTGGTTTCGGGGCTCGCCGACCCGGCGAGGCTGGTCCTGGCCGGTGGCTCCTGGGGCGGTTATCTGACCCTGCTGGGCCTCGGCACCCAGCCGGAAGCCTGGGCGGTGGGCCTGGCGGCCGTGCCGGTCGCCGACTACGTCACGGCGTACCACGACGAGATGGAGGACCTGAAGGCGCTGGACCGCACCCTGCTGGGCGGCACACCGGAGGAGGTCCCGGAGCGCTTCGCGGCCTCGTCCCCGCTGACGTACGTCGACGCCGTCCGGGCGCCGGTCCACATCTCGGCGGGGGTCAACGACCCGCGCTGCCCGATCCGCCAGATCGAGAACTATGTGGACAGGTTGAAGGGGCGCGACGCCGTGCACGAGGTCTATCGGTACGACGCGGGGCACGGCTCGCTGGTCGTGGAGGAGCGGATCAAGCAGGTCCGCCTGGAGCTCGACTTCGCCCGACGCCACCTGACCACGGAAGCCCCTGCCCCCGCCCCCGCTGACACTCCCCCGTCCGGCGGCTGAAGGAGGCACTGCGGCCGGAAGCCTGAAGAACGGCAGACAGAAGAACGAACGGCAGACAGAAGAACGGCAGACAGAGGACGGGAGACGGAAAGCGCAGGACGGAAAGCGGGGGACGGAAGGGGAGGCGGGAGGCGGAAAACGGGAACAGAAGCCGCGCCGGGTGGCGGGGACGGCGTGCCGTACGGGGGACTCGGGGACGGTGCGCACGGGGAGGGTGGACGTGGGCGGCGGGGCGCGGGGCGGAGGGAGCGTGGGCGGGACCCCGCGCCGGGGAACCGGAGCGAGAGACCGTACCGTGGAGGGGTGTACCGGTTCCTGCTGACCCCGCGATGGTGGGGGATCAACCTGTTCGTCGTGCTGGCCATCCCCTTCTGCGTCTTCATGGGCACCTGGCAGCTCGGCCGCTTCGAGGACCGTGTGCAGACGCACAACGCCGCCGAGAAGCAGCCCGCTCCGGGTACCAGGGCCGCGAAGCCGATCGACGACCTGCTGCCCGTCGACACGGCGACCTCCGGCCGTCCCGCCACCGCCACCGGTCGGTACGCCGACCAGTTCCTGGTGCCCGGACGGGAGTTGGACGGCAAGGACGGCTTCTACGTCCTGAACATGCTGCGCACGGACAACGGCAAGGCGCTGCCGGTCGTGCGCGGCTGGTTGCCGGGCGAGCCTGGCAACACCGCCGTTCCGGCCGCGCCGACCGGCACGGTCACGGTCACCGGCGACCTCCAGGCCTCGGAGAACGCCGGCACCGCGGGAGTCCATGCCACGGGCGGGCTCCCGGACGGCCAGCTCGGCATCATCGGCGCAGCGTCCCTCGTCAACCTCGTCCCGTACGACGTCTACGACGCGTGGGTGACGCTCCAGGACACCGATGGCAGCGGCACCAGTGCTCTGCGTCCCGTACCGGCCACCGTGCCGCAGGGCACCGGGCTGGACCTGAAGGCGTTCCAGAACCTCGGCTACACCGGGGAGTGGTTCGTCTTCGCCGGGTTCGTGCTCTTCATGTGGTTCCGGCTGATCCGCCGCGAGGCCGAAGCCGCGCGCGACCTGAAGCTGGGAATCGTCGCGGAAGCGGAAGCGGAAGCGGGCGCGGGCGGGAGCACGGCGGCGAGCACCGACGCGGATGCGGATGCGGATGCGGGTACGGATGCAGGCAGGAACGCGGATGCGGATGCGGATGCGGCCGAGAGCTTGAGTTCGGGCGTGGGTGCGGGTGCCGCTGTCGTCGGGCCCGCCGACCACGGCGTGCGGCCCGGGTCCGACGCGAAGACCGGCGGCGCCTGAACCGTCCGCATGTGCCCGGGGCCCCGGGGCCCCGGGGCCCGGAGGCCGACGCCCGGAGCGCCGGGGGGCGGGCAGCGACACACGCGTGGGCGCCTGGTGAGCGTGGGGGCACGCGCAGGCTCGGGCGCGTGCCCACGTGTCACGTCGCGGGGGCCAGCACCCCGGTCCGGTAGATCGTGCCGGCACAGGCGTTGGCGATCTTCGTCTCCGCGACCGGTGCTCCCGCCTCCGGGGTGTGCGTGACGGCGACGCTGCCGTCCTGCAATCCGCCGTCCTCCCCGCCGAGCTGCTCGACCGTCGCCACGGCCCCGTCGCCGGAACCCGTACCCGTGCCCGGCCCCGCGCCGGCTGCGGTACCACTACTGGCGCCGCCCGTGCCCTCCGTCGGCGTCGGGCTCGGCGAGCCCCCGGTGGTCGGGCAGGTGTCCCTCGGTACCCAGGCGAACCTCACCTCGTACGTCATGGACGGCTTCAGCGCCAGGGCGTCCTGTTCCTGCGAGGGGTCGGGCAGTCCGGGCGCCGCATCGCCCGCCGCGTGCCGGACGACCGTGATCTTGGCCGGGTCCGCCGCCCCCAGCGCCTGGAAGCCCACGCTTCCGCCGCCGCTCACCGAGCACTCCGTGTCGGAGACGTTGGCGATCCGGAACGTGCCGTACACGGTGCCGTCGGCGCCCGCCGAGCCCGTCTGGACCGAGGCGACACCGAGTTGTCCCGCGTCACAGGCCGGCGGGGCGGACGCCACGGATGCGGCCGGATCGGAGACTCCCCCGGCCAGGTCGCCTTCGGTTCCCTGCCCACCGCTGCCGGACGGGCTGCTCGTGCTCACGGGATGATCCGGATCCCGGTCGTCCCGGCCATCGGTTCCGCCGCCGAGGTCCTTCCCGCCGCTCCCCGAGCCGTCCTCCGTACCGTTGCCGCCCTGCGCCTGTTCGCCGTGCCCGGCTATCGCCGGGTTGGCAGTGCTCGAACCGTCGGAGTTCGCGACGTGGACGAAGGCGGGGACCGCGGTGCCGATGAGCAGCGCCGCCGCCGCCATTCCGACTACGGCCTGCCGCCGCCTGGCGCGACGGGCGGGCACCGCCCGCTGCAGGTGGCCGAGGACGCCCTGGCCGGGCTCGATGTGCTGGACCGCCCCGTGCAGCATGCGGCGCAGCGCGACCTCGTCCAGGAAGTCAGGCGCCTCCGTGCCGCCGTCACCGCGCCGGGAGCCGAAGCCCACGACCGTCACGGAACCCGTGCGCGTAGCGTCGCCACCGCCCGCGCCCACATGCACCCCCGCATCCACGCCACGGCCCGGGTCCGCCTCCGCCCCCGGGCTCACGTCCGTCCGCGCATGAGCCCGCGCCTCGGGGCCCGCGCCCTCGTGACCCCGCACATCGGGGGCCACGCCCTCGTGACCCCGCACATCGGGGGCCACGTTCCCGGAACCCGCACCCTCGGAGCCCGCGTTCTCGTGTGTCCGTGCCTCGGGGGTCGCGTCGCCGTCCCTGTCCGCCGTCGCCCGTGCGTCCATGCCAGGGGCCGCGTCCGATGCCCCGTCCGGGGCCACGGCTCCTTCCCGCCCGTCGTTCACCATTGTGTTTCCAGTCCGGTCGGTCCCGGGCCCCTGCCCGCTTCCGCTCTCTCGGCCGCCCTCGCACCCGTTCTCCGGGGCGACCTCGCCGCCCTCGCGGCCCACGCCGCCGACACCGCCGTCGCGGCTCATGTCGTCACCGCCATCGCCACCGACGCCGCCACAGCCCTCACCGTCGCCATAGCCATAGCCGTTGTCATCGCCGTTGTCGTTGTCGTTGGTGCTGTCGCGCCGGCTCATCCCTGCGCCTCCATCACGACGCGCAGCGCCGCGATCCCGCGCGACCCGTAGGCCTTGACCGATCCCAGGGATATGCCCAGCGTCTCGGCCACCTGAGCCTCCGTCATATCCGCGAAGTAGCGCAGCACCAGCACCTCCCGCTGGCGTCGTTGCAGCCCACGCATCGCCTTGATCAGGGCGTCCCGCTCCAGTTGGTCGTACGCGCCCTCCTCCGCGCTCGCCATGTCAGGCATGGGCTTGGAGAGCAGCTTCAGCCCGAGGATGCGGCGGCGCAGCGCGGAACGCGACAGATTGACGACGGTCTGGCGCAGATACGCCAGGGTCTTCTCGGGGTCCCGCACCCGGTTGCGCGCCGAGTGCACGCGGATGAACGCCTCCTGCACCACGTCCTCGCAGGACGCGGTGTCGTCAAGGAGCAGCGCCGCGAGGCCCAGCAGCGAGCGGTAGTGGGCCCGGTAGGTCTCGGTGAGGTGGTCGACGGTGGTTCCGGCTGCCACGCTCTCCTCAGCGCCCTCGCGCTGCGACGGCAGCTGTGTCGTGGGACGCGCGGCAGGCATGGGCGCGATCACCGGCATGCCGCCGGGCCTGCGGGGCCGCCTGAGCGGTCGCACCGAAGCGCCGCGCAGGGGGCCCACCACTGTGATATCGAGAACCTCTGCCACGCCAGTTGGACACGTTTCCCCCCGTCAGGGTTGTACGCGCGCGACACCGCGTCCGACGCGGTGCGACATGCCCTCATACGTACCCGCTCTTCCCCAAATGCCCCAAATACGCGCCCTGTCGTGCAAGAAGTCATCGCATAGACGTGCACGTTCCGGCCGACGGTTGCAGCAGGCCGAAAGGTCATCGTCGGATACCCCGACACCCCAGCTCAAGAGATTCAGACTTTCAACTTGCTCACAGGGCATTCACAGATCGTACAAATCAGGTTCGACCAGGCTTGATCAGACACCCCGACCGAACGCCTCGACCGGACACCCTGATCGAACGCCGCGGTCAGGCACGGACGCGAGGAAGGACGTGATCAGGCACGAGGAAAGTCGGCGGCCACCGCTTCGGCGATCTGTGCCACGTTCAGCGCGGCCCCCTTACGGAGGTTGTCGCCGCAGACGAACAGCTCCAGCGCGCGGGGGTCGTCCAGGGAGCGGCGTACGCGCCCGACCCACGTCGGATCGGTGCCGACGACGTCGGACGGCGTCGGGAAGTCCCCCTTCCCCGGGCTGTCGTACAGCACCACGCCCGGCGCCGTCGCCAGGATCTCGTGGGCCCGGTCGACCGCGACCTCGTTCTCGAACCGCGCGTGCACGGACATCGAGTGCGTCGCTACGACCGGTACGTACACGCAGGTCGCCGCCACCCGCAGGTCCGGCAGGTCCAGGATCTTGCGGCACTCCCCGCGGATCGCGAGTTCCTCCGACGACCAGCCGTCGCCTGCCTCGGTCCCGGCCCAGGGCACCACGTTGAGCGCCACCGGTGCGGCGAAGGGCCCGCCCTCCGCGTCCCCCACGGCCCGACGCACGTCACCCGGCTTCGTGCCCAGTTCGGTGCCGGCCACCAGCGACAGCTGTTCGCGCAGCGCGGCCACCCCGTCGCGGCCCGCGCCGCTCACCGCCTGGTATGAGGAGACGACCAGTTCCCGCACCCCGAACTCGGCGTGCAGTGCGCCGACCGCGACGATCAGCGAGAGCGTCGTGCAGTTCGGGCTCGCGACGATGCCGCGCGGCCTGATCCGTACGGCGTGCGGGTTGATCTCGGGCACGACCAGCGGAACGTCCGCGTCCAGCCGGAACGCGGCGGAGTCGTCGACGACGACCGCGCCCTTGGCCGCGGCGACGGGCGCCCACTGCGCGGACACATCGTCGGGCACCAGGAACAGCGCCACGTCGATGCCGTCGAAGACATCCTCGGTGAGCGGAAGGACCTCGCTCTCCTCGCCGCGCACGACCAACTTGCGGCCGGCCGAACGCGGCGAGGCGATCAGTCTCACCTCGCCCCACACGTCCGCGTGCTGCGAGAGGATCTGGAGCATGACGCCGCCGATCGCCCCGGTCGCTCCGACAACCGCGAGCGAGGGGCGGCGGGCGGTCATCGGCCGGTGCCCCCGTAGACGACGGCCTCGTCGGAGTCGCTGTCGAGGCCGAAGGCGGTGTGCACAGCGCGCACGGCCTCGTTGACGTCATCGACACGGGTGACGACCGAGATGCGGATCTCGGATGTCGAGATGAGCTCGATGTTCACACCGGCGTCCGACAGCGCCTCGAAGAAGCCGGCCGTGACCCCGGGGTTGGTCTTCATACCGGCGCCGACCAGGGAGATTTTCGCGATCTGGTCGTCGTAGCGCAGCGACTCGAAACCGATGGTGCCGCGGTTGCGCTCCAGGGCGTCGATGGCCTTGCGGCCCTCGGCCTTCGGCAGCGTGAACGAGATGTCGGTCAGCCCGGTCGACGCGGCGGAGACGTTCTGCACCACCATGTCGATGTTGATCTCCGCGTTCGCGATCGTGCGGAAGATCGCGGCGGCCTCGCCCGGCTTGTCGGGCACGCCGACGACGGTGATCTTGGCCTCGGAGACGTCATGGGCGACTCCGGAGATGATCGCGTGCTCCACCTTCTGGTCCCCTTGCGGCTCGTTGCTGACCCAGGTCCCGCGCAGCCCGGAGAAGGACGAGCGGACGTGGATCGGGATGTTGTAGCGGCGTGCGTACTCCACGCACCGGTGCAGCAGCACCTTGGAACCGGACGCGGCCAGCTCCAGCATGTCCTCGAAGGAGATCCAGTCGATCTTCCGGGCCTTCTTCACGACCCTCGGGTCGGCGGTGAAGACCCCGTCCACGTCGGTGTAGATCTCGCAGACCTCGGCGTCCAGCGCGGCGGCGAGCGCCACCGCGGTGGTGTCGGATCCGCCCCGGCCGAGGGTGGTGATGTCCTTCTTGTCATGGGACACGCCCTGGAACCCCGCGACGATCGCGATGTTCCCCTCGTCCAGCGCCGTACGGATGCGGCCCGGCGTCACATCGATGATGCGCGCTTTGTTGTGGACCGAGTCGGTGATGACGCCTGCCTGGCTGCCCGTGAACGACTGGGCCTCGTGGCCCAGGTTTTTGATCGCCATCGCCAGCAGGGCCATGGAGATCCGCTCTCCCGCGGTCAGCAGCATGTCGAACTCGCGCCCCGCGGGTATCGGGGATACCTGCGCGGCGAGATCGATCAACTCGTCCGTCGTGTCGCCCATCGCGGACACCACGACAACCACCTGGTTGCCGCTCTTCTTGGCATCGACGATTCGCTTGGCGACGCGCTTGATGCCCTCGGCATCGGCTACGGAGGAGCCTCCGTACTTCTGCACGACAAGGCCCACGTGCGCTCCTCGCTCAGTCCGTTACTCGGTCGACTCAGTTTAACGAGCAGCCCGAAATCGCCCCGTCCTTACCACATGGTGAGATTTCCTGCTCAGCACGTGATCACCGGTATGTCGATCCAAGCCGCTCGTACGGGCTGTTGCCCGCCGATCGGAGCCGCACTCCCGGGTGTGGCACACCCCACACGCGCGGCGGATGGCCGCGCCCTGCGAAGCGCCCCCTCCAGCCTGGACCGGAACCTCACCGTCCGCCCGTTGAAGGCTCCCGTCGGGGGCTCCCGTCGGGGGCTCCCGACGGGAGGGCGCGTGCCGTGATTGCCACGCATTCCGCAACTCAGCATTCCCGCACTCCCACGTATGGGCGCGCATTGCCGCACGTGGGCGCGCATCGCCGCGGTTGCGAGCTGCGGCACGCGACGTCACACGCCGGGGCGGTTGCCGCGCGGCATCCGTCCACTCGCCGGACGGGGCGTCTCACCCCGCGGCGAGGCACGGCAAGGGAACCCGAGGGGGGCCTCTCACCTGCGGCGCGACAGGACGAGGGGCGCGACGGGGCGTCTCACCCCGTGGCCCGGTACGACAAGGCGCGCGAGGGACGTAACTACTGCACCGGGCGCAGCCCCAGCGGGCCCGCGATCTCCTCCGCCATCACCCGGCCCGCCTCCTCGGCGAGCTCCTCGTCGGCGGTCTCCGAGTCCGTGTCCAGGCCGTCCAGCTCCTGGAGGGGCTGGTTGAGGCGGATGTGGGCGATCAGGGACTGGAGGGCGCGCAGGGCGGCGGACGCGGTGGAACCCCAGTTGGAGAAGTACGAGAACTGCCACCACCACAGGGCCTCGGTGACCCGGTTCTCCTCGTAGTGGGCCAGGCCGTGGCGCAGATCGGTGACGAGGTCGGCCAGGTCGTCCGAGATGCGGGCCGGGACCGGCGCCTTTCGGGGCTCGTACGGGTCGAAGACCTCGGAGTACACGTCGATCGGCTCCAGCAGGACGGCGAACCGCTCGCGCAGCCCGTCGGCGTCCGGCTCCGCGCCCAGGTCCGGCTCGTAGCGCTCCTCGGGGACGATGTCCTCGTACGCACCGAGCCGTCCGCCCGCCAGCAGCAGCTGGGAGATCTGGAGCAGCAGGACGGGAACGGCCTCCTCGGGCTCCTCGACCTTCGACACCTCGGTGACCGCGACGATGAACGTCTTGATCTGGTCGGCGATCTGGACGGCGAAATCGCCCGGGTCCTGCGTGACGGAGTTCAGCGTGGCGTCAGACATCGAGGGGACCTCCCGTGGGCACGGTCGCGAGCGGTGGGTAGAACATAGCGTCGCTGAACGTAAAAACACCGCGCGTCGCGACGATGGTCACCATCGGTACATCGGGTGACATGAAAGCGTCACACATCGAGCAGGCGCCTCCCCTCGAAGGCGCGGCCCAGGGTGACCTCGTCCGCGTACTCCAGATCGCCGCCCACCGGCAGACCGCTGGCCAGTCTCGTGACCCGCAGACCCATCGGCTTGACCATCCGGGCCAGGTACGTCGCGGTGGCCTCGCCCTCCAGGTTGGGGTCGGTCGCCAGGATCAGCTCCGTGACCGTGCCGTCGGCGAGCCGCGCGAGCAGTTCACGGATGCGCAGATCGTCGGGGCCGACGCCCTCGATCGGGCTGATCGCGCCGCCGAGCACGTGGTACCTGCCCCGGAACTCGCGGGTCCGCTCGATCGCGACGACGTCCTTCGGCTCCTCGACCACGCAGATGACCGCCTGGTCGCGGCGGGCGTCCCGGCAGATGTTGCACTGCTCCTGCTGGGCGACATTGCCGCAGACCGAACAGAACCGGACCTTGTCCTTGACCTCCAGGAGGGCATGTGCGAGACGGCGCACATCGGTCGGTTCGGCCTGCAGGACGTGGAAAGCGATCCGCTGCGCGCTCTTGGGACCGACGCCGGGCAGCCTGCCCAGTTCGTCGATGAGGTCCTGAACCACGCCTTCGTACAACGGAAACGCCTTCCTCTTCCACTCCCTGTTCCCGTCCCCGGACGGGCCGCGGGCGGGTGGGCCGCGGGCGACGGGCCGAAGGCCGCACGCCGCGGGCGGCGCACGACCGGCGGTCCATCGCGTGCGATGGGCTATGAATACAACTTACGAGCTCGGGCCGCCGGTCAGAAGGCCCACAAGCGCCCGGGCGACGACCGGGGGGCGTCCTGGCCACATCTGGACGACGACCGGGGAGCATCCCGGCCACGCCCGGACGACGACCGGGAAGCGTCCCGGCCGTGCCCGTGCGTCAGCCTGGATGCCGTCCGGGCCGTGCCCGGACTACCCGGACGACGGCCCGGAGACGACCCCCACCGGGGCCCGAGCCGCGCTCCGGAGGCGGTCGGTCAGAAGGGGAGGCCGGGCATACCGCCCAGCCCCTGGGCGAGCGGGCCCAGCTTCTGCTGCTGGAGCTGCTGCGCGTTCTCGTTCGCCGCCTGAACCGCGGCGACGACCAGGTCCGCGAGCGTCTCGGTGTCCTCCGGATCGACGGCCTTCGGGTCGATCACCAGGGCACGGAGTTCACCGGAGCCGGTCACGGTCGCCTTCACCAGACCGCCACCCGCCTGGCCCTCGACCTCGGTCCTGGCCAGCTCCTCCTGAGCCGCGGCGAGGTCCTGCTGCATCTTCTGCGCTTGCTGCAGCAACTGCTGCATATTGGGCTGACCCGCACCGGGAATCACGGTCACTCCTGGCAATTCGACGACAACACGTTTCGGTAAGTCGAGCCTACGTGGTCACCGCACGGTGTGCCCCACCCACTGGCGAGCAACTCTTTCGAGTGAGTTTGGGTCAGCACCGACATGACGCCCATACCTGATCACAGGCCCCCCGCGCCCGGTCATAACGCCATTTCGAACCCGCGGCCCACCATTCGGCGGTAGGAAGGGCATGCGCGACAGGACACAAGGGCGCACCGCCCGTCACGCAAAGTTACGTAAGCGGGACAGTCGGCCGCGCCGGAGAGCAGTGATCAGCCCACCGCCGAAACCACCGCCGCACATCAGGCGTCATTAAGCAGAACGCAGAGGAGTACCCCGGTGAGTCAGCCGGAGATGCAGCCCGAAGGACCCCGCAACGAGCCCGGTTCGGCCGGCTCGGCCGGCTCCTCCGGATCGGGCTCCGGCGCACGTGGCCGGGTCGCACGGGGCCGGGGCGGTGACTTGACCGGTACACCGTTCCCGCTCGGCGACTGGGGTGAACCCGCCGAACGTCTCGACGAGCTGTACCGCTGGGTCGAGGCCGAGGCACTGCGCACCGCCGACTGGTATCTGAACGACCGGATCCGGAAGCGGCGCGCGGCCAGGACGCTGCGGGTCGGTACGGCCGCCGGGGCGGTCGCGGGGGCCGCCCTGCCCCTGCTCGACCTCACCGGGACGCTCGCCGGGGCGGCCGGGTGGGGCTATCTGTCGCTGTTGCTGGGGGCCGCGTGCATGGCGTGCGACCGGTACTTCGGCCTCACATCGGGCTGGATAAGGAATCTCGCCACCGCCCAGGCCGTGCAGCGTCGCCTCCAGGTGCTCCAGTTCGACTGGGCCTCGGAGTCCGTACGGGAGGTGCTGGGTCCGACCGAGGGGACGGCCAGCGAGGCGGCCGAGCGCTGTCTCGGGGTGCTGCGGCGGTTCTCGGAGGACGTTACGGAACTCGTCCGGACCGAGACCGCGGACTGGATGGTGGAGTTCCGAGCCGGGCCGGCGCCGATGGGGCTCCAGGCCCTGTCGCCCGGCGGCGGGGGCGGCGGGCGCACGGACCACGGCGCGCAGCCGGGGCGATTCCCGATGCAGACGATCGCCCGGCCGAACATGCCGCGGCAGCGGCCCCCGGAGTCCCCGCGGTGACACCGCCGCGGGGCGCCGGAGGAGCCCGGCCGGGCAGGACGGTTCGGGTGCCGGCCCCGACCCCTGCCCCGCCCCCCGGCACCGGCACCGGCACCGACCGTTCCCGGCGGTGCCGTCCTCAGCCGTGCCGTCCGGATGCCGGTCCGGATGCCACTCGGGGCGGTGAGGGGGTCAGCTGAAGACGATCATCGAGCCCTGGGCGAGGCTGCGGGTGGCGGCCGCGTGCAGGCCCAGCCAGACGTGCCGCTCACGGGCGAACGGACTGTTGTCGTCGGGGATCGAGCCCGCCGGTTCCTCCAGCTCGGTCGGCGCCACGGGCGGCAGTGGGGCGGCCGGCGGGTTCGCCGGGTCGATGCCAAGGGACGGGGCGACGAACTCCAGCTCTCTCAGCAGCCCGTGGCTGGAGCCGAGGGGGCCGCCGCCCGCGAGCAGGTCGTCGTCGGAGAGCGGGGCGGCGAAGTCCAGCGGAACGTACGCCCCCGCGTGATCGTAGTGCCAGACCAGATGGGACTGCCGGGCCGTCGCCTCGAACATCTCCAGCAACTGCTCATAGTCCCCGCCCAGTTCGTCGACGGGCGTGACGGCGAGGCCGCTGAGCTGGAGCAGATAGGCGCGGCGCAGGAAGTGCAGGGCGTCGTAGTCGAAGCCCGCGACCGGGGCCACGTCACCGGTCAGGCCGGGCATGTACGCGTACACCGGAACGGGCGGCAGTCCGGCCTCGCCCAGCACCTTGTCGTAGGTGGCGATCTCTTCGGCGAACGGGTTGTCGGGGCTGTGGCACAGCACATCGACGAGGGGGACCAGCCACAGGTCACAGGCCACGAAGTCTCGCTCTCCCGCAGGTGCGCATCGAAATATTCACAACAGTCGCAACAGCGTAATGCGGGCGGCACGTCGCGCACAGTGCCAGGTGGCCCGCAGAAGGGGCTGGGCGAGCGCCCGGACGCCCGCCGGGACGTCCACCGGGAGCGGTGACGGGACCCGGTCGCGCGGTCCCGACGGGGCGGCAGACCTGATGGCACGGCAGGTCTGATGCGCCGCCAGTTGCCGAGGTCTGCCGGCAACCGGCAGGTCCGATGGTGCCCGGTAGCCCGATGGCGCCCGGCAGGTCCGCTGATGCGCGACAGACCTGATGCGGCAACAAGCCTCTCGTCCGGCAACAGGACTTGACGGCGCGGCAGTGCGACCGTACGGGCCGTCAGCCCCCCGGAAAGCCCGGTCCCGGTTCTTCGGAGTAGGCGGGACCGGGAGCGCCGGCGTCAGCAGGGTCGACGGAGCCCGGAACGGCGGGGACGGGAGCGACCGGGGCGGCAGGGCCGGGAGCGGCGGAGGCGGACGCGCCGGGACGCGCGAGCTTTCCGGCCGCGAGCCGGTCCGCCCAGCTCAGCGCGTGTGCACTGTAGTCGTCCATCACCGCTCGCACCGCGTCGTGGTCGCAGAGCGTGATCGCCGCGACGAGTTCCGGGTGGCCGTGCCAGAGCCAGTCCCGGGCGCTCGCGTCGTGGCGCAGATACGGCACGGCGAACACCCACGCCTGGACGCGCAGCCGGTGCAGGAAATCGTTGATGTACGCGTTGTCGACGAGCGCGCCCAACTCCCGCCAGAAGCGGAGGTCGTAGCCGATGAGGATGTCGAGGTCGCCGCCCTGCGCCGCCCGCGAGGCCTCCTGCGCCCTGCGGCGCACGGAGATCAGACCGTCCTGGTACACCACCGCCCGCGCGGCCGTCCGCCCCGGGCCGTACCCCTGGAAGACATCGCGAATGAGCCCGTCGATGACCAGCGTGCGGGCCTCGACCATCGACCGGTAGTCGGCGACGGTGAACTCGCGTACCCGGAAACCGCGGTGCTGATCGGATTCGAGCAGCCCCTGCGCCGAGAGGTCGAAAAGTGCCTCGCGCACCGGCGTCGCCGAGACACCGTACTGTTCCGCGATCTGCTTGACGGTGAATTCCCGTCCCGGCTCCAGTCGTCCGGCAAGCACTTCGTCGCGCAGCGCGTCCGCGATCTGCTGCCGCAGCGTGCTGCGGGTCACAGCTCCGCTCGCGCGCATGGCGCCCCTCCCCTGCTCTCCGCCTCCGGCAACCTTAAGGCAGGGGTCGGCCTGCCCGGATCCGGGCAGAAGCAGAAGCAGAAGCAGAAGGGGAGACGCCGGAAGGACGAGCGGGCGAACGCTCCCGGCCACCGGCCCCGTGCGGGGTCGGTGGCCGGGAAAGGCGGCCGCGCCGGTGCACGCGCCCAGGGACCCGGTGCGTTCACCATGCGGCGCATTCGCGCACGCGCCGCACGACGACGGGCTCGTCACACGGTGCACTCGTTACACGACGTCCTCGTCACACCGCGTACCCGCCTGCTGCGTGCCTACTGCGCACCTACTGCGCGGTGTACTCGTCCGCGACCGACAGCGCCGCGTCGAGGGCGGCGAGGCCCGCCTTGGCCTCCTCGTCGGTGATGTTGCAGGCGGGAACGGCGTGGGTGCGGTTCATGTTGATGAAGGGCCAGAGGCCGTTCTTCTTCGCCGCCGCGCCGAAGGCCGCCATCGGCGCGTTGGCCTCGGGGCTCGGGTTGTACGGGACCAGCGGCTCGCGGGTCTCCTTGTCACGGACCAGTTCCAGCGCCCAGAACGCGCCGAGACCGCGGACCTCGCCCACCGACGGGTGGCGCTCGGCGAGGTCGCGCAGGCCGGGGCCGAGTACCGTCTCGCCGATGCGGGCGGCGTTCGCGATGACCTTCTCGTCCTCCATCACGTGGATGGTGGCGACGGCCGCCGCACACGCCAGCGGGTGGCCGGAGTAGGTCAGTCCGCCCGGGTAGGGGCGGGTCTCGAAGGTGGCGGCGATCTCGGCGGAGATCGCGACCCCGCCGAGCGGTACGTAACCGGAGTTGACGCCCTTGGCGAAGGTCATCAGGTCCGGCACGACATCGAAGTGGTCGGCGGCGAACCACTTGCCGGTACGCCCGAAGCCCGCCATCACCTCGTCGAGGACGAAGACGATGCCGTAGCGGTTGCAGATCTCGCGCACGCCGGCCAGGTAGCCGGGCGGCGGCGTCATGATGCCCGCGGTCCCGGGGACCGTCTCCAGGATGATCGCCGCGACCGTTCCGGGCCCCTCGAAGGCGAGGGTGTCCTCCAAGTGCTGGAGCGCGCGGGCGCACTCCTGCTCCTCCGTCTCGGAGTGGAACGGCGAGCGGTAGAGGAACGGGGTCCAGAAGTGGACGACGCCCGCCGAGGCGCTGTCGGACGGCCAGCGGCGCGGATCGCCGGTCAGGTTGATCGCGGTGGAGGTGGCACCGTGGTACGAGCGGTACGCGGAGAGCACCTTCGTGCGCCCGGTGTGCAACCGCGCCATCCGGATGGCGTTCTCCACGGCCTCCGCGCCGCCGTTGGTGAAGAAGATCTTGTCCAGGTCGCCGGGGGTGCGCTCGGCGATGAGGCGTGCGGCCTCGGAGCGCGCCTCGATCGCGAACGCGGGGGCGAAGGTGGCGAGCTTGCCCGCCTGCTCCTGGATCGCGGCGACGACGGTGGGGTGCTGGTAGCCGATGTTGGTGTAGACGAGCCCGCTGGTGAAGTCCAGGTAGCGGTTGCCGTCGTAGTCCCAGAAGTACGCCCCCTCGGCGCCGGCGACGGCGAGCGGGTCGATGAGGCCCTGGGCGGACCAGGAGTGGAAGACGTGCGCACGGTCTGCGGCCTTCACGGCCGCGCCGGCGGCGGGGTCGACATGCGGGGCATGCGAGGCATGAGGGGTCATGCGGCGAGCGTAGATGTGCCGGGGGCGGGCCGACATGGCCACCTTGTATGGCGTGCGGCGCTTTGGTGGGCAGGGTGTCGCGTCGCGGCTCCGTCCACTCGGTGTCGCCTCACGGCTTCGTCCACTCGGTGTCACGCCGCGGCTCTGCACACTCCGGCATCGGTGACGGCGACAGCGGCGGCAGCATGCTGCCACTCCCCACGTACGCCGTGCCGCGCGGCCCCGTCCCCACGTACGCCACGCCATTCCGCGCCGACGTGCTCCCCTCATGCCACTTCCCGTGTCGCGTGCCGCACCTCGTGACCACCGTGGCACTCCTCGTGCCCGGCTGCGTCCTCAAGCGGGACCGGAACGGGGACCGGAGCTCGGAGCCGGGCGAGGCGCACGGAGCGAGGACGAGGACGAGGACGTAAAGCCGGGACAGGGCTGAGGAGTTGCCCGCGGGGGCCCGGATCCGGCCCCTTCGGAGCGGCATGGCGCGCCGCTATCCTCAACGCGTTCCGGCGTATTCGCCGCAGGGGGAGGACGCACACCATGGACAAGCTCGGGCCCACCGACCCGCAACGCATCGGCGGCTACCGACTACTGGGCCGGCTCGGCGCCGGAGGGATGGGCCAGGTCTATCTGGCCCGTTCCGACCGCGGCCGAACCGTCGCGATCAAGCTGGTACGCGGCGAGCTCGCCGAGCAGCAGGAATTCCGCGACCGGTTCCGTCAGGAGGTGCGAGCGGCGCGCCAGGTCGGCTCGGCCTGGACGGCCCCGGTGCTGGACGCCGACACCGAGGCCGCCGTGCCCTGGGTGGCGACCGGCTACGTTGCCGGGCCTTCCCTCCAGGCCACGGTCTCCGGCCGCCCTGGAACCCCGCCCGCCCCCAGTGTCGCCTCGCGATCGGCATCGGGGGCGGGCGTGTACGGCCCGCTGCCCGAGCGCTCGGTCCACATCCTGGGGGCCGGGCTCGCCCACGCGCTCCAGGCCATCCATTCCGCCGGACTCATCCACCGTGATCTGAAACCCTCCAACATCCTGCTGACGATCGACGGTCCGCGCGTCATCGACTTCGGCATCGCCCGGGCGCTCGACACCGTCACCGACGGCGGCCTCACCCGCACCGGGGCCCTGGTCGGTTCGCCCGGCTTCATGTCGCCGGAGCAGGTGCGCGGCGAACGGGTGACCCCGGCGTGCGACGTGTTCTGCCTCGGCTCGGTACTGGCGTACGCGTCGACCGGCCGGCTTCCGTTCGGGACGTCCGACAGCGGTGTGCACGCGCAGATGTACCGGATCGCCCAGGAGGAACCGGATCTGACCGGCGTCCCGGTGGACCTCGTCGAGCTGGTCCGGGACTGCCTGCGCAAGGATCCGGCCGCCCGCCCCTCGACGGACGCGCTCCTGGAATACCTGGCGGACGACGACGTGACGGAGCCGTGGCTCCCGGGCGCGCTCCTCGCCCAGCTCGGGCGCCACGCCGTGGAACTGCTGGACTCCGAGGATCCGGAGGAGAGAACCGAGCAGCGACCGCCCACCGCCCCGTCGGCCACGGCGCCCACCACACCCGGCGCGCCCACCGCCTCTCTGGCCACTTCCACGCCCACCACATCCCCCGCTTCCTCCGTTCCTTCCGCCCCCGCCGGATCCGTCGCATCAGGCGCGCCGGCCGACGGGCCCGGCCCGACACCGCCCGGCGCCATGCACTCGATGCCCGCCGTGGTCGGCACCCCCGCGCCCGTACCGCCCCCCGCGCCGCACTCCCACGCGTACGGCTATCCACCGCAGCAGCATGCGCAGCCGCACCCCGGACAGATGGGGTTCGGTACGCAGCAGAGCGGTGCCGGGTATGGCTATCCGCAGCAACACCCGTACCAGCACCCCGGATTCGGCTCCACTCCTCCGTACGGCCCGCTCTGCACCCCCGCCCCGCGGTCCGCCCCGGAACCCGTGCGGCGGGGCAAGGGGGCGACGATCGCGCTCGTCGCGGTGGCCGTGCTCGTCGCGATCGGCGCCGGCGGGTCCGTCTACGCGCTGATGAACGAAAAGGGGCAGAAGCCCGTTCCCTCCCCGACCGTGTCACCGCCACCCGCCGGGACGTCCTCGGGTGCGAACGACGGTGACGGCCGGGCATCCTCCGATCCGGACGATTCGCCCTCCGCCGGCGAGCGGAGCGGCGACGGCCCCATACCCGCCGGTTTCCTGGGCAGTTGGTCGGGTTCCATCGACAACCCCTCGGGCCGTTCGACCCGGGAACTCGTCATCCGACAGGGCGCGGTCGGGCAGACCGTGCTCACCCTCACCGCGGACGGACCGCTCGACGGCGGCGGCTCGTACCACTGCGTCTTCGAAGCCGCCCTGACCACCGAGCCGTCCCCGTCCGGTCCGATGGAAGTCGACGCGTCCACGGTGGTCACCGGTGAGCCGATGTCGTCCTGCGCGGCGGGCAAGCCGACCGTACTCACGCTGCTCCCGGACGGCTCGCTGCACCGCGAGAACACGGACGGCAGCGGTCAGTTGACATACACGCGGGCCGACTGACGTGTGCAGAACGGTAGTTGTGGCCGGGAGTCGTGAACGGGAGCGGCGACTCACCGGCCGAGGAATTTCCCGGACGGGCCTCGCCCCTCACCTGCGAGGAGGCGACGTTCCTGGGCGGGAACAGCTCACGGGCGAGGCTCCTGCCCCCGGCGCCGACCCCTCGTCCTGTCCCCACCACGGCGCCGCGTCGAATCGAGAACACGGTGGCGGCTCCGGCTGTCGCGGACGAGCATGGGTGCATGACCGACCAACCCGCACGATGGAGCCAAGCGACCGTCTACCCCGACATGTGGGTCGATCCGGACGACGATCCCCGCAACAACGAAGGCCCGGGCCAGGAAGGCGAGCTTGCGACGCTGCACAGCTACCTGACGGACTACCGCATGACCCTGCGGATGAAGTGCGAGGGCCTGGACCCGGAGCAACTGGCCCGTCGATCGGTTCCGCCGTCGACGATGTCGCTGCTCGGCCTGGTCCGGCACCTCGCCGAGGTGGAACGGGACTGGCGCAACTGGATCGCCGACGGTGACCCGCTGCCCAAGCTGTACGGCGAGCGTGACGCGGACTTCGACGGAGCCGTCGCCGAGCAGGCCGTGGTCGACGCCGCATACCGCGATCTGGAGCGCGAGCAGGCCGCGACCGACGCGGCACTGGCCCGGCACCCGGACCTGAGCGAGCGCGTGGGAAAGGACAGGATCGCGATCCGGGAGCTGGTGGTGCACAGGGTCGAGGAGTACGCCCGTCACTGCGGACACGCCGACCTGTTGCGCGAGTGCGTCGACGGAAGAGTGGGCCAGTGACCACGGTGGGTACGCACCGCACTCGGTGATCAACCATCCATCCGCCGGGCGCCGTTGGGCGCCATGGGCATCGCGAACGGGTGACGGGGCGGCCGGGTGACCGGTAGCCGCGTCACCGACTCACCGACTCACCGACTCACCGACTCACCGACTCACCGACTCACCGACTATCCCTAGACCAGCGGCCTCACTGACATCAGAAGATGCTGATGGGCAGGGGTCGTCGCCTGTCCGAGCGCGTCCTCCCGGGACGGCCAGCCGGTGATCATCGCACGCTGTCCCGGACCCATCAGGTCGAGTCTGACCACCGGTGCGCGGAACGAGGACAGCGCGTTCGACAAGTACACCGGGTCGAACGCCACCGTCATCTCGTCGGCACCGACCAGCTCGACGTCCAGGCGCTGGGAGGCCACATCGTCCTCGTACCCCGCCTGGAGCAGCAGTGAGCCGCCCGAGAAGGTCAGTAGCAAGGGGCTGCCGCCCTCGGCGACCACGGCGACCCGAGCGACCGATCCGGCCAGCTCCTCCCAGTCCGCGACCACGCCGACCGGGTCCGCCATCGCGAACAGCTTGTCGTGGCGTGGCAGTCGGCCGTCGAGCAGTCGCACCGTGGACTGCGCACCACCCTGCTCGAAGCCGGCAGAACCGCCGTCCAGGGCCAGTCGGCATGCCCCGGACCGGCCGAAGGAACGGGTGATCTCGGACAGCCTGCGGGCGGACACCAGCACATCTGCCGAGACGTCCGTCATGACCGGCTTCCACGTGAGCGTGCGCACGGCGAACCGATAGCGGTCCGTCGCGGCGAGCGTCATCCGGTCGCCGTCGAGCGCCAGTCGTACACCGGTCAGCGTCGGCAGCGAGTCGTCCCAGCCCGCTGCCACCGAGACTTGGGCGACCGCGTCGGCAAGCTCCTCCGCGTCCACCTCTCCGAGCACCGGGGGCAGGTCCGGCAATGTCGGGTAGTCGTCGAGCGGCAGCATCGAGAGCCCGAACCGGGCGCTGCCACCGGTCATGGAGAACCGTGACCCCTCGACCACGCACTCCACCACGCCGTCGGGCAGCACCCGGCCCACCTCGACCAGCCGTCGTCCCATGACCAGCGCCTTTCCGGAGCGCACGATCTCCGCGTCCACCTCGATGCACGCGGACGCCTCGTAGTCGAGGCCCGATATGCGCAGTCGGCCGTCTTCCGCCTCCAGCAGCAGCCCGCCCAACAGCGGAACGGTCGAACGGTTCGGCAGCACCCGAGCCGCCCAGATCACGGCTTCGGTCAGCGCTCTGCACTCGATACGGAATTCCATGGCGATGGTCTCTCCCGGTCGGCCCTGCTCGCATTGCTGGTCGTGCGCAGAGCCTAAGAGGTCGCGCGCACTCTAAGAGGTCGCGCGCATAGGTGGGGCGGAGGAAGGAGCGGGGCGAGGGGCAAGCCCGGCAAGGCGGAGGAGGGAGGTGACGCGAAGGGGGCCCCTCCCATGCCTTTCGGGCCATGGGGGAGTCGTCGACCGACG
>NZ_JBIARH010000041.1:0-59289 GCF_042889785.1 Streptomyces sp. NPDC002476
CAAACGCGCAGCCCACAGCGTTACAGATCGCCCAAGCGTCCCTGCTATCAACATCGTTGACGCCAGCAAGCCCAAACGGGTCAAGCGAACATAAACGCCCTAAGTTACCGGTATTGCGGTTAGCCTCGCCGTTTCGGTTGAGATGGGGCCGGAAGCGGGGAGGGAATACGAAAGTGCCTTCTGAGCTGGGACGATGAACCTTGTCGAGGGGTTCTGTCGGTCCAAGCGGAAGGCACTTTCTGCGTGCAGGGTATCGGTTCTCGTCCCAAGCTCCACGTCTCCACTGACGGTTCGGGGTTGGTCGGGCATGCGGGCGCACGTTTGCTGGCGGATCTTGCCGATGCCACCGGTCTGACCACCGCCTACTCCACTGCGCTCGGGCCGCTGCGACCGCGTGGCGCCGGGCACGATCCAGGTCGGACCGCCACCGATCTCGCGGTGATGCTCGCCGACGGCGGTGAGGCGATAGCGGATCTGGCCGTGCTGCGGGACCAGGGCGAGGTATTCGGACCGGTCGCCTCCACGCCCACCGCCTGGCGGTTGCTCGTCGACACCGACGGGGCAGTACTCGCTTCGCTGCGAGCGGCCCGTGCCTCAGCCCGTGAAGTCGCCTGGATGCAGGCTGCCGAGACCGGCCAGGGCATACCCGCCGTCCAGGCCGGCGGACGAGAACTTCCCGGCCTGGTCCTGGACCTCGACGCCACGCTGATCACCTCCCACTCGGAAAAGGAACAGGCCGCGCCCAATTACAAAGGCGGCTCCGGCTTTCTTCCGCTGCTGTGTTTCCTCGCGAACACCGGCGAGGCCATGTCCGGCCGGCTGCGGCCCGGCAACTCCGCAGCCAACACCGCCGCCGATCACATCGCGGTGCTGGACGACGCCCTCGCACAGATCCCCGACGCTCACCGGTACGGCACCCAGATCCTGGTCCGCGCCGACAGTGCCGGGTCCGCGAAAGCCTTCCTCACCCACATCCGGAGCTTGCGCGAGCACGGGTTGAGCCTGCGGTTCTCGGTCGGATACGCGGTCACCGAGCCAGTCCGTCGTGCAATCCGCTCACTGCCCGAGGCTCTCTGGCATCCTGCCCCGGACCAGAACGGGACACTGCGCGACGGGGCCGAGGTCGCCGAACTGACCGGCATGGTCGACCTCGCCGGTACTCGCCCCGGCCATCGTTCACCTGGCGTACTTCGCCGACAACGGAGGGCGCCGAGCAGGCCCCGGGCTCCTGTCTCTGACCCGGGTCGCGCGGGCGAGGGGTGCTGTCCCTTGAAACGGAGAATGCTCAACGCGGCCGTACCGGGCGTCGCTTTTCATGAGTGACCACCTGCGAAACGCGGTGTCGCCGCGTGATGCGCTGGGCGAGGCGGTGGTCAGCCCAGGAGGTTGTCCAGGTGATAGTCCAGCACCCTGAGTGCTTCGTCGGGAGAACGCTGCCCCAGGGCGACGTCGACCCCCAGACTCGTGGCCAGATTCCAACAGATGTCAGCGTCGATCAGGCCGTTGCCCCGTGCTGGCGCGCCCCGTTCCTGCCGGGCCGCGGCGATGAGTCCCGCGGTGAAGTCCAGAAGCTCGCCGCTACCTGGCGCCAGCACGCCGGCCATTGCCGGATCCGAGATCGCCCTTCCGACGACCGCGACTGACAGCTGGAGTAGGCGCAGGCTTTCCGGGTCACGGGCGAGCATCGCGCGCAGGCATTCACGGAGCATCGTCTCCGCGCTCGCCGGGTCGGTTGCCTTGATGGATGCCTCAATCCGGGCGTTCAGTGCCCGCACGGCGCGGTCGATCGCGTCACGGACCAGGTCCTCCCGGGTGGCGTAGTAGTGCTGCACCTGGCCCATGGATACCCCGGCCTCCACCGCGACCTTGCGAAGCGTCACACCCTCCAGTCCGTCGCGGAGCGTCAGTGCCCAGACGGCTTCGGCAAGGCGGTGTCGGCGCTCCTCATGGTCAACGATCTTCGGCATGCATCCTCCCTGGCGAGCCAATGCGTTCGCATTGCATCGCCATCGGCAGTCTATTACAATGCATGTGCATTGTTAAAATGACTGAGGGGGCATCATGAAGTTCGTCGTTCTGCTGATCACCGGAATGGCTTTAGTGGTCTTCAGCGGCCAAGGCGCGATCCGGCTGCTCATCGATCACGACAACGGTGGGGTGCTCAGCGGATTGCCGTTCCCGGGCGCCCTGTGCGTTTACATCGCTGCCCTCGCCATCGGTGTCCTCCTCGCCGGCTGGGCACAGGGCCGCGCCAAGGCCCTCGGACACCTCAAGTAACACCCACCACGGCGCCCAGCGGGCTGCCGCAGCACATTCCGGCCTCTATCCCGCTCGGAGTCCCGCCGGGCCCGCTTCGCCGGGACCACCAGCGGGCCCGGCGGCCTGCTTTGCACCGTGGGTCAGAGATATTGATCAGGAACTCATTGGGTTCACTCGTCGAGGATGTAGTGGAGGTGCGGGCCGCCGAAGTATCCGCGCGCGATGTGGGGGCTGGCGTTGTCGGCGGTGGAAGAACCTGCGGGTTTCGGTGGCGAGTTCGGCCTGGTTCCTGGCCCGGTGGGTGTGGGGCAGGCTGCGTTTGAGGTCGGCGTTGACCAGCTCGTCGGGGTTCGGCTCGGGTGAGTACGACGGCAGGAAGTGCAGCTCGATCCCGTCCTTGTGGTCGGCGAGCCAGGTCCGGACGGTCTTCGAGCGGTGGGCCGAGTGCCGGTCGACGATCAGGTGGACCTTGCGGTCGAAATGCCCGGCGAGCCGGTCCAGGAAGCGGCACATGGTCTTCGCGTCGAACGACTCGGTGAAGACCATGAAGTGCATCCGGCCCTTCGTGCTGATCGCGGACATCGCGGTCACGGAGAACCGGTTCCCGGTGCGGCGGACGACCGGAGTGATGCCTTTGGCACCCCAGGTGCGGCCGGTGACCTGGTCCGAGCGGACCCCGACCTGACCGGCGAAGAAGACCTCACCCCTCTCCGCCTTCGCTCTGGCCCGGATCGCCGGCCAGGTCTCCTCGTGCCGGACGCGGACCGCTTCCGCGTCCTGCTCGACGGCCCGCTCGTCCGGACGCTGGAACGTCAGCCCCCATCGCTTGAGGTGCTTGCCCACCCCGGGTTCGGTGAACCGGATCCGGTACAGCTTGAAGATCAGCTCGCCTGTCAGGGCCCGTGTCCACAGCTGACCGGAAAGCCCCAGGCCGGAGGGGGCATGATCGAGGACGGCCCGTCGGGCGGCGGCCTGCTCGGCTTCGGACAGTGCCTGATGCTCGCCCACCCGGCGGCCGCGCGGACGGGACAGCAGCGCGTCCCGGCCACCGGTCCGCCACCTCGTCCACCAGTTGTCCACGGCCCTGACCGACACCTTGAACAGGGCCGCGACCTCTGCCCGGTCCCGCCCCTCCACCAGCGCGGACACCGCCAGCAACCACACAGCCTCCTGCGCATCCGGCGACCAGGTCCGCGCATCCCCCACCAGATCACTCACACACCATCAACGAGCATGAACCCAAGCATTTCGGATCAAATAGGAGTCCTGTCGGCGTACTCGCGTATGTGCAGAGTTGGGTACGGATGAACGTACAGAGCAAGTGGCCGCAGAATGATGCTCACTTAACGCTGGGGGTGGTTAGTTGCGGTGGTGGGTGGTTTGTGAGCTGGGGTGTTGATGATTGATTGAGAACGGTGTCGGGGTGGTTTTGAGGGTGTGGATGGGGGGTCTGGCCTGGGGTTGTTGCAGTTTCGTTGAGACAGGGCATGAGATGTCGCGGATATGCCCCTGGGTCTAAAGGCACTGGCTGTGTTTTTGCTGGTCAGGGCTGTTTTTCCAGCGGTGTCGCGTCGGCCTGCCACGCCTCGACGGGGGTTTTCCCGTTCAACACGGACGGGTGATGGCGGGTGTTCCACCAGGCCACCCATTCCAGCAGCAGGCCCACGAATGCCTCGTAGGTCAGGGGCGGGGCGTCGGGGTCGGCGAGTCGGCCGCCGGTGAGTTTCTGGCGGCCGGTATAGCGGGGGAGTGAGACGAGGAACATCTCCTCCACCGCGTCGTTCAACGCCTCGATCGTCCCCTTCAAGTGAGGGGTGTAGGCGGGCAGGTCGGTGACGGGGACGGCGAGCGCGCCCATCGCCGTGGTGACCGTCGCGCACAGGAACTCCTTGCCGCGGTCGACCCGGATCTGACCGGGCAGCGCGCCCACCGGCCCGAACGGCTCGCTGCGGGTAATCGCAATGCGCAAGGACGCCAGCACCGCGTCGCGGCTTGGCGCGTGTGCGGTGACCGCCACCCCGGTGATCGCCTTCGTGGCGCAGTCGATGAACCAGGTCACCCACGGCGTGGCCAGCTCACCCTCCACGTCCACCTCGACGGGAACGTGCTTGTGGTCGCCCTCCCACACCGCGTTGCGATGAGTCGGCGGCCGCTGCCCGAACACGTCATGCGCGCGCCGGGCCGCTTCCCCGCTCTTGAGGCCGGCCCGTTCCCCGCGGGTCAGGTCCCGGCGGATCGCCCGGTGCAACGTGGAGAGCGACGGCACCGCGGGCGCGTCCGGATCGTCGGCCGCCCGCTGCACCAGCTCGGCGTGGACCCGGGAGGCGTTACCGCCCCACAGCGCCAGCAGCCGCCGGACTTCCGCGGTGACCGTGAAATGGGACGACTCCATCCGGGCTAGGCGATGATCCTCCCGGGCAGCGGCCAGCCACCGCCACACCGTCCGCTCCGACTTCCCCAATTCCCGTGCCACCAGGCGCACATGCGCGGCCGTCAGCTCTCCATGCCCGTCGAGGTCCAGCAGCCGGGGCATCGCCGCCGCCCGCCCCGACGTCGGCGGGAACACTGCCACCGGACCATCTACAGGATCCTCGCCACGGCTTCCCGGCATGTGCGGCCCCTCTCCGCCGAATACGGACAGCACGGCCTGCCGTCCTGGTCCCAGATATCCCAGCCCTTCGGCACCCAACTGACCGGAATCGGCATACGACTGACAGCAACCATCGCCATCCGGTACAGCCGTGCCCGCGCACGGGCTGGCGATCTGCTGGACGGCCTTCTCGCGGGCGTCGTAGAGCTGACGGGTGCACTTCGGATGACCGATTCGAGGACCGGCCTCGGTCACCATGCCCGCCAGGCCCACTCCACGCCCACCTCGGCGAGCGCCGTGCACCGCCCGGTGATGGACGTCGCCAGGGTGCCGCACGAGCTGATCGACTGGACCGCGCGGCGCGGGGAGCAGATCGCCGCCCTCGGCTTCCACGCGATAGCCATGGGAGAAGCTGAGGGCGTCCGGCAGGCGGGTCAGTAATCGGGTCAGCGGGTGATCCTGGAGGTATGGCCCGTGTGCGGTTCTGCGCGTCCTGCGGGGCCCGGCTGCCGAGAAACGCGGCCGCCCGGCGCCGGTACTGCGGTGACGCCTTCCGGGCCCAGGCGTACCGGGACACTCTTGCCGCGGACTGCATGGGCCCGCACGAGCTGGGACGTGCCACACAGGGCCGCCGTACCTCATGTGTGATGAACTATGGCCCGGTTTCCAGACGTTGATCTCGTCTCGGCAAGAAAGTGGGAGGGACCGTGAACCTTGGCGGGGGGACGTGGCAGCGGCTGACCGCCGTGGCGCTCGTCATGGCGGTGGCGGCCGGGTGTACGGGTCAGGGCGAAGGGCCGGAGGGCGGGAACGACAAAGACCTGCTGCGGAACCACGACTGGACGCAGATGCCGGGCACCACCGCGCGGAACGACGTCCTGCGGGTCAGCGCATCGGATCGGCACATCGTGGAGCAGGACTCCTCCGGCGGCCAGCCCAATCCCCCGCTGAACCTGGCCGGCCCGCATCTGAGGTCCGATGGCGACTTCACCGTCACCGCACGGATGTCCGGTGTGGGCGACGATGACGGCGACTCATGGCTGCGGCTGTACGGACGGGTACCGGTCATCTACGACGAGTGGCGGCAGGAGCGGCCCTCACTCCGCGTCGGCGTGACCGCCGACGGACAAGTGAAGGTACAGATATGGGACGGCGAGGGCGACGAGCCAGCCACCTCCAAGGTTTTCGACTGCGGCTGCTTCGGGACGGTGACGCTCGCCGTGTCGAGCATCGGTGACACCTTCCGCGTGAAAGCCGACGGGCGGCGGCTGGGAACCGTGCAGGACCCGGGGGTGTTCGCCGAGGGCACTGTCTGGTTCGGTCTGGAGGCGGACGCGGGCGAAGACGAGCGCCGCGAGGGATGGCGTCTGACGCAGCTGATCGCGCGGGCAGAGAGCGGTGACTCGCTCCGCGTGGTCAACGCGCCGCAGCTACGCCAGGAGCAGTCCGACGACTCGCTGCGTGCGCGGGCCGCAGACGTGGGGCGGCCGTTCGACGTCGGCACCGCCCTAGCCGAGAACCCGCTGCTCACCGACTCCCGCTACCGGGCGCTCGCGGGGAGCCAGTTCTCCATGCTCACTCCGGAGAACGCGTTCAAGCCACAGTTCCTCCACCCGCGCCGGGGCGTCTACGATTTTCGCGACGCGGACCTACTCGTACGCTTCGCCCGCGCAAACGACATGAAGGTTCATGCGCACACCCTCGTCTGGCACGAGGCTCTGCCCAACTGGATGCGGGAGAACGACGATCCCGAGGAGGTGCGCCGGACCATGCTCCGGCACATCGCCACGGTCGCCGGTCACTTCAAGGGGAAGGTCGCGGAATGGGATGTGGTCAACGAGCCCATGTCCGACGACAAGGAGAGCTACACCAACGGGGATCTTGGTCTGCGCTCCGAGCAGAGCCCGTGGTTCGAGGCCATGGGCGAGGAGTACATCGACGAGGCGTTCAGGGCCGCCCACCGGGCCGATCCGAAGGCACGGCTGTTCCTCAACGAGTACGGGGTCGAGGAGGAAGGCGAGCGGTGGGACGCCCTTTACGATCTGGTCAAGCGGCTCAAGGAACGGGGCGTACCGATCGACGGCGTGGGTTTCCAGAACCATGAGTACGCACCCGGCGACCGCATCGACCCGGAGACCTTCCGCAGCCATGTGCGGGATCTGGCGGAGCTCGGGGTCCAGGCGCGGGTGTCGGAGATGGACGTCCCCATAGGCGAGAACGAGGAGGACGGGCGGGAGACCCAGGCCGATGAGATGGTGGGCAAGCTGCGGGTCTGCCTGGAGGAGCCGAACTGCACATCGTTCTCCACGTGGGGATTCACCGACCGGTACGGTTCCACCGCCGACACCAAGATCTATCCTCCGCGCACGGCCGATTCCCTGCCGTGGGACGCGGCCCTGCGGCCGAAGCTGGCGTACGAGCGCCTGCTCGAGGCCTTTGACGAGGCGTGAGGCATCAAGGCTCCCGGACCACTGGGGCCCTACCCACGCTGGGCACTGTCACGTTGGCTGACCGGGTGGGATGATCTTCGGGTTGATCATGGTGGAGGGGGTTGTCCGTGGGCAGTACGCCGCCGTCGTGCAAGGGCACCGGTACTGGGTCGAGGTGATCTCCCGGCACTGTCACGTTGACTGACCGGCCTGGGATGATCTTCTGGTTGGTCGTGCTGGGAGGGGTCGTCCGTGGACAGCGCGCCGCCGTCGTGCAAGGGGCACCGGTACCCGGTGGAGATCATCGCGCATTGCGTGTGGCTGTACTTCCGTTTCCCGCTGTCGTTCCGCGAGGTCGAGGAGCTGATGCTCGAGCGCGGCGTGCTCGTCTCCCACGAGACGGTCCGCCGCTGGTGTACGAAGTTCGGGCAGGTCTACGCCAACGGCCTGGGCCGCCGGCGTGTGCAGCCGGGCGACAAGTGGCACCTGGACGAGGTCTTCCTCAGGATCAACGGTGAGCTGAAGTACCTGTGGCGGGCCGTCGACGCCGATGGTGACATGCTCGGCATTTTGGTCCAGGACCGGCGGGACACCGCTGCGGCCAGGCGGTTCTTCCACAAACTGCTCAAGAAGACCTGCTCGGTGCCGAGGGTGATCGTCACCGACAAGCTCCGCTCCTACGGCGCGGCCCACCGCGAGATCATGCCCTCCGTGGAACACCGCGCCCACAAGGGTCTGAACAACCGGGCCGAGAACAGTCATCAGCCGACGAGGCAGCGCGAACGCGCGATGAAGGGCTTCCGCAGTACCGGCGGGGCCCAACGGTTCCTGTCCGCGTTCAGCGGCATCTCACCGCACTTCCGACCACGCCGCCACCTGATGACCGCCACCCAATACCGCACCGAGATGACCACCCGCTTCGCCATCTGGGACGAGATCACCGGCGCCACCGACCAGCCCACCGCAGCGTAAGCCAGGCCCCCACCCAACCCCTACACACCCTGACGCGCCCTCAATCGATCAACACCGCACCAACGTGACAACGCCCAGAGAAGGCTTCTCCCTGCCTCCGGACGCCACCAAAATTCACTGCTTCACCTCGTGCCGTGCTCGGTTCGGGCTGAGGGGCGGCGATGGGACGCATGAACGTAGTGCGTCCCCGCCGCACGGGGCACCCCGGCTACAACGTGGTCCTGCCACGCGAACCGAAGACAGCGACCGAGGCCCGGTGCCTGGTCCGGGTCTCCCTGTCCGCCTGGGGACTGGACCACGCCACGGACCCGGCCGAACTCGTGATTTCCGAACTCGTCGCCAATGCCGTCCGGCACGCCCGCGGCCCCATGGTGCGCGTCATCGTCGAACGCCCCACGGACGACCAGGTCTACCTCGGCGTCGTCGACCGCGCGCCGAACGATCTGCCACAGCAGCAGACACCGCACGCCGAGGCCGCACAGGGCCGAGGACTGCTGATGGTGGACGCGTTCACCACCCGATGGGGCTACGACCGGTTAGGTCCGGCGACACGCTTCTGGGGCAAACGCGTATGGGCAGTGCTGGCAGCGGAGGCGGATACATGAGCAGCCGACGGCCGAGCGTCGGCGACGAAGTGACCCACAGCCGGACCAGCGCGGTCGTCATGGACATCCGTGACGGAATCCTGTGGCTCCGCGCTCCCGATGTGGTGGCCGCTGTCTGGCATCACCAGCGGGCGATGAGCGTCTCTTCCCCGCCCCGGTTTCGGTACAGCCAGGTGGTCCCCGGTGCGATTGCCCCGGTCAGATAGCCGACGATGGGCTCCCGCTGTGTTGCGCTGTCCAGTTCGCCGAGCAGCTTAAGGGCGTCGGGCAGGGTGAAGAAGGCGGCTTGTTGGATGTCGTCGTCCTGTGGCGTGGGGCCCCCTGCCCACTCGTCGATCTCGAAGGCGGCGGCCAATGCCGAGGGGTGCTGCTCGGAGTCGATGTGCATGAGGAATGCTGTCCGCACCGGGTCGCCGGCCAGCAGTCCGGTCTCCTCCTGCAGCTCGCGCCGGAGGGCTTCGTGCAGGAGCTCGCCGTCCTCAACCCCGCCGCCGGGCAGCGACCAGCGCATCTCACCGTCGGTGCCGAGACTCTCCCGCACGAGCAGGATCTCGTCGTCTCGGCGGATGATGCCGATGACCAGCTGCACCCGGGGTTTGGGGGCCGTCACATCTTCTGCTGTCATGCCGCAGACCGTATGTGATGGCCGGTTCGCCGGTGGCCGGGGAGCATCCGTACGAGGGAGCCCGGTCACCGACCCGACCAGTACCGTTCGCACGACTCGCCCCCGGCGCGTAGACATGAAGGGCAGCCGTGCCCGCCGACAGGACCGGGCCGGCTGCACCACTGCCCGGGAGCCGCGCCAATGCCCCAGCGAGCGGCCAGGGCCCCCGTAAGGCTGCACCCCTGCGCGGGCCTGCGGTCTTCGGGGCGGGGCGGGTGCATGTACCCGTATGGCACGTGAACGGATCCGGTGGCCGGCCGTCGTGGACCGGGCCCGGCAGATCGTGGAGAGCTGCGAAGGCGGCGTCACGCTGCGCCAGGTGATGTACCGGCTCGTTTCCGAGGGGATGCTGCCGCACACCCCGTCGATGTACCGGCACCTGTCCTCCCACCTCGCCCAGGCACGCCGCGAGGGCCGTTTTCCCGACCTGATCGACACTTTGCGCGAGGTCCACGTTCCACCGGCCTGGCCGGACCCGGGCGCGTTCCTGCGCGAGGCCGTGGACTGGTTCGCCCTCGATTATCTCGGGTGCAGATTGAGTGTCAGGCAGGTTTGGGAAGGCGCCTCAGGAATGCGTGTTTGACAGATGTCAGCTGATTGTTCAGGCAAGTTGGGTACGTGCGCGACGTGCACCGGCCTCCCCGAATTTGTAGGCCCGGTGCAGAGCCCCGCGCCTCTTCAGGGCGTTGCCGAACCGCACCGGGCTTCGTCGGCCCCGCTCAGCGCGTCTTGAGTTCCCGGTCTCCCGACGGACGTGACCACCACACCCCCTCTCCGTGGGTGAGCCCCGGCAGCCGCAGCTCGATGTCCCGGACTCGCCGGGCCGGCAGCTCGCCCGTGATTAGCCATGAGGTGCTCGTGCCCGTGGTGCTTGTGAACTCGGCGCCGAATGCAGTGAGTTGCGCGGTGACCGGGGCGAGGGAGGTCGGCGGGATTTCGGTCTCGAAGGCATGGCTGGGCTCGTACAGGCGGGTGCCGGCCCGCTGCAGGGCCCGGCGGAGCACGATCGGGGTGAGGCCGCGGAAGTCGGCGGCCGTGCTGATCGGCGCACAGAAGCCGGACCGGATTAGCGTGACCCGGTAGTCGGTCACGGCCGCCCCGTGCAAACCAGTGAGCAGGGTGGCGTGGACGGTGTCCTCGATGGCCTGGTGGAAAGCGCGCGGGAGGGCGCCGAGCTCGGTCTCGTATGCGAACCCTCCGCCCGAGCCGCGCGGGGCGGGCTCCACACGCAGCCCGACCGTGGCCCAGTAGCGGGTGCGGTCGAGCCACGGCATCTCTTCCCAGGCCTCACCGGTTCCGGCTGGTCGCTCCAGGAGCCGGACCCGGCCCGGCTCGAAGTCGGCCTCGACACCGAAGTCCTGGACCAGCGTCGCCGCCAGCACCTCCATCTGGACCTCGCCGTACAGCAAGAGCGCGGTGGCGCCCTCGGCCGCGGGGCGAGCGTGCAGCAGGGGGTCCTGGTCGGCCAGGGACAGCAGCGCCGAGCGCAGCGTCGCCGACTGCTCGGGGTGCCGGGCGCGGACCAGCGTCTCCAGCGTGGGCGGGGCGAACTGCGGGGCGCGGCCGGAGAGGGCGCCGAGACGGTCGCAGGCCCGGATGCCGCCGACGCCGGACACCGCCGCGATGTTCCCGGCGGTGAGCGGTCCCGGGCGTCCGATCACCTGGAGCTGGTGCACCCGCCCCGCGACCTCGGTGGTACGGCCGTCCGCCTCCCGGCGCAGGAACGTCAGCCGCTGACGCCGTGTCACCTCACCTTCGTACAACCGCAGATACGCCGTCCGCTCGCCGCCCGCTCCCGGCCGTACGGCGAACACTGTGCCGCGCGGTGCGGTGGCCCCGGGCACCGGTGCGGGCGGCGAGGGCGGCGCGCAGCTGGTCCGGGGCCGGTTCGGGGCCGTCCACGACCGCCGCGAGGACGGCCGGGTCGACGTCGGCGAGCGCCTCGGCCAAGTCCGCCCACACCGCCGTCTCGTCCAGCGGCCGCACCCGGGCGTCGGGAGTGCCGAGGCCCGTCACCTCGGTCAGCGGCACGACATGCGGGGTGAGCAGCCGCCGCACGTCGGGGAGCAGGGACTCGGCGCGGGCGCCCGCGCGGTCGACCTTGTTGACGAAGACGAGCGTGGGCAGCCGCAGCCGCAGTCTCGTCGCTTGGTTCCTTGCCGCTTTCACGTGACCTTCGGCGATTTCTACAGACCATCCAGTCGCCTGGTCACCGTGTCGAGTGTCGGCCAAGGAGGACCCTCGCGCAGCAAGCGCAGGAATTCCTCTCCGAATCGCCTCCCATTCGGAAACTGGTCGCCAAGCTCCCAACGCCACGCGGCGACCATCGCGATCACGAGCTGCCGACACTCGTCCAGCAGTCCATGGTCAACGCTTGGGTAGTGCTCGCAGACCGCCTCGGGAACATGGGCGAGATCGAACTCGACGGGTCCACGGCAGCACGTCTCAAGGTCGATGAACAACGGGCCGTTCTTCGTGCTGAGCACATTGCCCGGATGCGGCTCGCCGTGGAGCAGCTGCTCCACGGCGCCGCGGTCGTCGATCGCTCGTCGCAGGCTTGCCAGCCTGCCGCTGAGGAACACGCGGTCCACGTCGGTGAGCTCCGGCGAGCGATCCGGGTCGGCGACAACTTCTTCCGCCTCCGTGATCCGGTCCGTGAACCTCGGGCTCGGCACATCGACCTTGCGCATGCCGGCGTGCAGCTGCTCCAGCGCCTTGGCGTAGTCGACTGGTGAGGTGTGAGGTGTCACGGACTCGTAGTAGGTCCACAGCGTCACTGCGAAGCCATCGCGCGTGTACACACGCGGGTCCGCCCGAGGCTCCAAGGGACACACCGGGCATCCGGCCTCGGTGAGCCGCTGAGCGAGATCGACTTCGAACTGTGCGACCTCTTGTCCCACAGGGGCGACCCGGGCAAAGACGTCGCATGGCGTCAGCCGCAGTGCCAGCTTGTTCGAGTTGTGGAGAACGCTTGCATCGTCGGCCGGCAGGTCGAGCGATGCGGCGACCGAAGTCGCAGCCGCGATCGCACGCGTGACGTCGGTCATATCCACCCTCGAATCTTGGCATAGATGAGCGAGGGCGATGCCAACCAGCGTGGCCAGGTGCCGACTATCGCGGCTCGGCACACCAGCGGAGATCGATCACTCAACCTTCGCCGAGAATCGCTCAACCTTCACTGCGACAGGTGCCCGGTCTCGGATATCTCCGGGTACGACATCCCTCCGACCTGCGGTTACCCGGACTTGAGTGAGACACCTTGCTCGTCCGGCGTCTTAGGGCGTCCGCCAGTAGGTCAGCGGATGCGAGGGCTTCGAGGGCGGGTGCCCCAGCGGTAGAGGGTCCAGGCGCGTCGGATCAGGCAGCGGATGGTGATGACGGCGCTGGCCATGGCGATGAAGAACTCGACTGCGTCCTTTCGTCGTTCGGTGCAGCGGCGGAGCTTGCCGAAGTTGTTCATCCAGGAGTTCGTGCGCTCTACCACCCAGCGTCCGCCGGTCTGGATCGGGGTTTTCGCCCCGCGCTCGGCGATCCGGGCGGTGATCTTCCTGTCGGCCAGGTCGTCGTGGACGATCCGGTAGTCGTAGCCGGCGTCCAGGGTGAGGCGCGGACGCTCGGGCAGTGGCCCGAGGACTGTCTCCAGGGCGGTGAAGCGGTCGAGGGTGGCGGGCAGCAGAGTGTGGTCGCGGGTGTTGGCCGGTGCTGGCTCGGTGACCAGCGGTATGCCGGACCGGTCGGTCAACTGCGAGCGCTTCAAGCCGAGTTTGGCCCGGTCGACCGGGCTCCTTCCGGCGCACTCACCGCCCGAAAATGCCTTGGTGATACAGCCGTCGGCGGACAGCTGCTCGAGTTCGAGGCCGACCATGCGGTCATAGGCGGCGAGCGCGAGCAGTCGCAGGGTCTCCATCACACCGGTGGCGATCCACTCGTCGCGGCGACGGCGCAAGGTGGTGGCCGAGCAGTGCTCGTCCGCGGCGCGTTCGTAGCCGCAGCCGAAGACCAGGACCTGGACCAGGCGGTCGAAGACCACCGCATCGCTGGCGCGCGATGCCCTTGCCACGCCACTGCTCGACTACCGCGAGGGAGTCCAGGCAGGCGACCAGACCAGCGATGATGTGCACGTTGGGCGACCCGAGGAGCATGGGGTGAGTGAAGGCCCACGTCGCCGGCAGCGCGAGCATGCCGCCGACCAGGGCTCCAGCCACCGAATCCTCCACCACCCGCGCGTGCGTGAGCGGCTCCGGAGCGAGGCTCTGGTCGATCACGGCCGGAAGAGCCCGCCAGGAGCCGTCGGGGTTGTCCGGGTCGGCCAGCCGGATCACCGGCTCCAGCGCGGCGGTGTCGGCGTGGGTCGCGTCCCGAATCACGATGCCGTCCGGGAGCTGCGAGGCGCTCACCGGGATGATGTCGCCCGGCTGCATCCCCGACCGGTCGGCCGTAGTGGGGGCGGCGTACATGCGCTCGCCCATCACGTTCCCCGAGTACATCTGTTTGGTGTCCCTGCGCGCCGGATTCCCCGATCGACGGGCGCCCTTGCGCGCCCCGTTTCGCTTCCCCACAGCGTCCTCCCCTTTGTCATCGCACAACCTCCCCACCCTGGCTCCTCGTTCACATTCTGCTCTGGCAGGCAGCTTGGGAACCGAAGGCTGCCCATCGTCCACAGGGCCTGCAGTTCGCCGAGACAGGCTCCAGGAGGGGTGCAAATGGGTGATGATGACGCGGTGAGTCTGGATCTGAGCAACTACGAGCTGACCTGGCCCGCATCCCTGTTCGTATCCGAAGGCGAGCGCATCATCGCGTCGACCGGATCGTCCTGGACAGACCGCGCCGAATGGCTCATGACCGAGGCCCCGTCGGGGTCGACGGCCGTGGCGGACTTCGACGAGATGCCGAACCACAACGAGGTCGATCCTTGGGGTGGCTCCGCATCCGGATGGGGCCGGTCCGCGCCCGCGCTGATGACGAAGCACGAGTGGTTCTCCGAGCTCATCAGCCGTGCCTCGGAGATCCGGCCCGCAGCCGCGCCCAGGCCGTACTGGCCGCAGCGGCAGGGCCGGGGCCTTTCCATCGACGGCAGTACCGCGCGCGATGCCCGACGCGACTTCGCGAGGATCGTCGGCGACCTCGAGGACAACGGCTACCTGGCGGAGCGCTTCGGGCAGGAGTGCGTCGACGACCGCGACTCACTTCCCGACGCCTCCGCGCTGATCGAGCGACGCCTGGGCATCCCCGGCCTGTGGCCCCTGGCTCCGGAGACGTGGGATGAAGACACCTTCTACGGCCTGATCGAGGTCCTCCATGACCTCGTCAGCCGTCCCCGGATGCGGCGCTACCACGACTTCTGCAACTGCGGCTGGCATCACTCGGAGTTCCACAACGGGCCGGCCCGCACCCTGTACCGGGTGAAGGTCAACGAGCTCCTCCGTGCAGCCGGCATCCACTACGAGCTCGCCATGGAGGGGGAAGACCTCGGGCGTCTGGTCGCCGTCACCGACGACGCCCGCAGCCAGCTCGTGCACCGCGCCATCAACGACAGCCCACCCGACGTCACCGCCGACGTCCGGCACGCCATCGTGCTCTACCGGAGCCGGGGCGCCTCCCCCGAGAGCAAGCGGTCGGCCATCTTCAACCTGGGCCGTGTCCTCGAAGAGCGCCGCGCCCTGATCAAGGACCAGCTCGGCAAGGGCGAGGGCGCCCTCTTCGAGATCGCCAATCGCTTCGACCTTCGCCACCGCCGGGCCGACCAGCGCGGTGAGTACGACGAGGCGTTCCTCGACTGGATCTTCTGGTGGTACCTGGGGACCGTGGAGCTCACCAACGAGCTGATCAGGGCAAGGAGCCGCGCAGATGGCTGACGGGTCAAGCTCGGACCAGGACGTCACCTACCGGGCGCCTATCGGCTGCGTGGACCTTCGGGCATTCGACGACGAGGGCAACGCCTACGAGATCCATGCGTGCCACGACTGCCTGCCCTGGCACGCCGAGGTCGTGATCGTCGACGGCGAGATCCTCGTCAGGGAGTGGCACGCCGTCGGATGCCCGCAGTTCAAGGCACTGATCGAAGACTAGACAGGGCACGTCTGTCGCCCCACGCCGATGTACGCGGCCCGCTCGGGCGTCAGTCCTCGCCGTCGAATCCGCGGTCGAAGCCCTTGAGGACCGGGTCGAGTTCGGCCGCAGCTCCGCACAGGGAGCACAGCCTCGTCCCCGGGTGCTGCGCCGCGTCCAGGGCGTGCTCCAGGGTGAGCACCGGGCCCCGGCTGGCGCTTCTGCGCAGTCGACGGCGTGGACGGTGCCCCGGGCGGGCCCGCGGCCGCCGGTCTTCGCCAGGACCCAGCCGGACGGGCGCCGGGGCCCCAGCACCTCCTCGACGAACGACGGCTTCAGGTACTCGGTGGGCACGGCATCGTACGAGACGCCGTCCACGGGCCGCACGTGGCCAGGGGCGCGCACCCAGACCCGGTACTCGGCAGGCTCCACCATGTCGTCGGAGCCGTTGCTGTACGCCGGCAGGCCGACCTCGTACCTCCAGCCGTCGCGTACCTGACGCCGGGACCACAGGTGCGCGACGACCTCCTGGTCCCCTGGCAGCAGGACCCGGATGGGCACGGGCACGGGTTCGGGGGCGGAGGGCGCCGACAAGCACCCGCCACCTGCGCGGACGCCCCGCCTCTGTCCACAGGCGAGACGTGGATCCCTGGAGGCACGAGCGATCACGAGAAGCAGCAGCCGGCCCCGCGCCGCGGCAAGGTCCCGGAGGCCCTCGCGCGGGCGGAGCAGAAGGTGTTCACCCGGCCCGCGCCGAAATTCGCAAAGGCTCAGGTCAAATTCCCTCTCACGCGGGCGAAGGGGTCGACCAAGGCCGTGGCGGAGCGCCTGGGTGCCTCGCGCCGGACAGTGGAGCGCTACCGCGCCGGAACGCTGACGACCCCGCAGAAGCGCCTCCGGGCCGCCCTGGTAGAGGAGACCGAATCCGAGTGGCAATCGCAGGTCAGAGCATAGGCACGCGAACAGGCGTCCACCTCCACCGGCACGATGGTGGAGGTGACAGCGCACTTCGGAGTCACCTGCACGGGCAGCTCGGACGACGGCCGCGAGCGCACCATCACCACCCCGATCTCACCCACCTACGCGAAGCAGATCCTAGATCTCCAGGAGGCCGGAGCGACGGAGGAGGAGCTGCATCCGATCGTCTCGGAAGCCATCACCGAGTCGTATTTCACGGAATGGGGCACCCGCGCCGCTGGCCTGCGCGCAGATTTTACGCACGTTCAGGCCATAGATTTCCTGTTCTGACGCGGTCGATTTTGGGGCCTGCTATAAAACAATCCTGAGCCGAAGCGCGATAGTTGTCGCCAAGGCAGCGTGTTGTCACCAGGAACACCGGACGGGGCGCGCTGGGCTGACCACCGGTTTTCTGTCGCACCGAAGCTGACGAATTCTCACCGGATCTCATCCGTGTTGTCGGATTCTCACCGTTTCGAATTCCGAGCGTTCGCGGCAGGGCCTGGTCATAACCGTGCAGCCGTGCGGACCAGGCCGGCCAGGGCGAGGGAGCGGCTGTGCGCGGGCCAGGCGATGTGGGTCACGACGGGAGGTGCGTCGGTCAAGGGGACGGCCGTGTGCTCGGCCCACAGCCAGGAGCGAGCGGAGTCGGGGACGACCGCCACGGTGCGTCCGAGAGCGATCAACTGAGCCAGTTGCGTCTGGTTGTGGATCTCGGGGCCCGAGCCGGGTGCGTAGGTGCCGTGAGTGGGCCAGCGGGCGAGCGGCAGATCCGGGATATCCCTGACATCGGCCAGGGACAAGGTCTCGCGGGCGGCGAGCGGGTGCCCGGCAGGCAGGATGGCGACCTGTCCTTCGGTCGTCAGCGCCTCGCTGTCGAACCCCGCGAGGGAGTTCCACGGCGCGTGCATGAGTGCGACATCGGCACGTCCGTCGCGCAGTAGCTCTTCCTGCTCGCACAGACCGCACAGCAGCACCTCGATCTCGGCACTGCCGGGCTCGGCCGCGTAGGCGTCGAGAAGCTTCCGCAGCAGTTCGTGCGACGCGGCGGCCTTCACCGCAAGGACCAGCCGACCGTGGGGGCCGCCAGGGCTGTCGGCACCGCCGGCGCGCCGGGTGCGGCGAGCAGCGGCAGCGGTCGCGTCGAGGGCCGCCCGGCCCTCGTGCAGCAGCACTTCTCCGGCACCGGTCAGGCGGACACCACGGCGGTTGCGCTGCAGCAGGCGGACCCCGAGGCGCCGTTCGAGCTGCTGGATCGCCCGCGACAGCGGCGGCTGGGCCATGCCGAGGCGCTCGGCGGCGCGTCCGAAGTGCAGTTCCTCGGCGACAGCCACGAAGTACCTCAACTCGCGGCTCTCCAGGGTGTCCACGGCCGCAGCATACGCGGTGATACCCGGCAGGTATGACAGGACACCGTATCGGTGTTGGCCGCGCCACTCGTCCGCGAGCCAACATCATCAGCATGAGTGAAACGATGATTGCGCTGGTGACCGGCGCGAACAAGGGCATCGGGTACGAGATCGCGGCCGGGCTGGGCAGCCTCGGGTACCGCGTGGGCGTGGGAGCCCGCGACGCGGCCCGGCGCGAAACCGCCGTCGGGGAGCTGCGCGCCGTCGGCGTGGACGCGTTCGGGGTACCGCTGGATGTGACCGACGACCAGAGCGTCACTGATGCCGCGGAACTGATCGAACGGCTGGCCGGGCGTCTGGACGCTCTGGTCAACAATGCCGGCATCTCGGGCGAGATGGGCCCGGGGTGGGTGCAGGACCCGACCGCGCTCGACCTGGAGGTGCTCCGCACGGTCGTGGACACCAACGTCATGGGTGTCGTCCGGGTCACCAACGCGATGCTGCCGCTGTTGCGGCGCTCGGCCTCGCCACGCATCGTCAACGTTTCCAGCAGCGTCGGTTCCCTGGCCCGGCAATCGGACCCGGACATCGAGATCGGCCCGATCATGGCGGCCTACGCGCCGTCGAAGTCGTTCCTCAACGCCCTCACCGTGCAGTACGCCCGGCAGTTCGCCGGTACGAACATCCTGATCAACGCCGCCTGCCCGGGCCTGGTCGCGACCGACTTCACAGGCTTCCAAGGGCCCCGCACTCCTGAACAGGGCGCGACCACGGCGATCCGGCTCGCCACGTTGCCCAACGGCGGCCCGACCGGTTCGTTCTTCGAGGACGACGGCGTCGTCCCCTGGTGATCACGAACTCGCCGTGGATTCCGCAGAAACCAGATGCGCTGAGAGTCCCAAGCCGAGCGTTCTCATCGAACCTGGCAACCCCGCAGCTCAGCACAAGATCCACAGACAAGCCCAACACGACAGGACAACCGGGGCCGCTGTACAGCTCAGGCGGCCGGTGGAGCGCAGGAGCCGGTGACACCCACCATGCTTCGCGCACTGCTGGTGACAGGTAACGCGCTGACCTGGTGACAACCACCGTGCTTTGCTCGATCGAAGCCGCAGGTCAGTGGAGGCCGATGGTGACAACTATCGTGCTTCGGCTCAAATCCGACGGGTCGTCGTACAGCGCTCTGGCGGCGGCTCGCTCCCGAATTCGCACCACGAATGCGAGGCCGAAGATGACTACGCCCTGGCCGCCCCGGCGCACCGCACGCCGTCCGCTCGCCCCGCGCGTCGGGCGCCGCTCCGTGCGCCCTCGCCCAGGAACCCGCGGGCCCCGACGCCCGGAGCCCATTCAGATGTAAGCCGTTCTCATAAATGAGTAGTTCTGAGAGACCGGAGCCCCCTGCCGGGCCGTGTCCGGTTTGCCTCTGATCTTCGTTCTCACAACCTCTCGCAAAACACCTTTCGCACAATGCCCCTCGCGATAGGTTCTGCGACACGCCCCAGCTCACCGAACCCGCCACCGCCGTCGAACAGTTCGACTGCCCCACCTGCGAGGTGCCCGTCGGAAGCACCTGCCGCACCCGCGGCGGCAAGGTCGCCCCGAAGTACCACACCCCACGCTTCATGCTCGTCCCCCATCTCCGCGCCGAGCTGGAGGTGAAGACCCCCGCCGACCGCGGCCCCGGCCGCGCGTGGGAGAGAGGCCTGGCCATCGACACCTCGGTGCCCGAGGCCGTCACGAAGCCCACGAGAGTGGGGTACGCCCGGTGCAGTACCGCCCAGCAGGGGCTCCAGAGCCAGCTCGACGCCCTGGAGGAAGCGGGCTGTAATCCCGTCTTCTCGGAGAAGATCAGCACCCGGGTCAAGGTGCGGCCGGAGTTCGTCAAGGCGATGGAGTTCGCTCGCACCATCAAGAAGACCGTCCCGCACCAGCGGGTGATCTTCACGGTGCACGAGATGAAGCGTCTGGGCCGCGGCGCCGCCGAGCTGCTGACCATCGCCGAGGACCTGCGCCACTACGACATCCAGCTCGAACTCCTCACCGGCCCGCTCCAGGGGGTGTACGACCCGTCCGGGCATGGCGCCGCACTGTTCGCGTTTTTCGCCGGCATGGCCGAGTCCGAGCGCGAGTACATCCGGGAGTAGTCCCTGGAGGGCCAGGCATCCGCCCGCGAGCGGGGCCGGCACGGCGGGCGCCCCAAGGTCGTCGACGACGACATGGCCACCTACGCCCGATCCTTGCGGGTAAACGGCGTCCCCGTTCCCGAGATCGCCCGCAAGCTCGTTATCACCTCAGGCAAGAACAAGGGCGAACACCCCTCGGTCGCCACCGTCTACCGCATCCTCGCCGAGGAGGCCGACGGCACCGAGTGAGCCCGGACACCGGTCAGGACCTCAAGATCAACTCGTTGCCCCTTTGACGCGCATCTGGGAACCGGCGCTTATCGCATCTGATGCGAACTGGCTTCACCTTGCGCCGCATTGGTCAGGTGACGCCGGGAAGCCGCTGATCAGCAGGTAGGCGGTTCTTCGGGGCCTGCTGGGACGGTAACCGACAGGACGGGTCCATGTCGTTCCGCTTCACTCGATCGGATGGCTGACCTGCCGTTTCGGCCCACGCTTCGCATCTGATGCGAGATTCTCGCGGTGAATGCGATCTACGGAGCGTGACAATGTGGTGAGCAACAACAGGGCGGCGCCGGGGGCCGCACGGCTTCACCTGGCCGACGGAGTGCCGCTGCTCCGGCCGGACGAGCAGGTCTTCGAAGCGATGCTGGACGGCTGGCGCAACCAGCAGCTGGCCCGGAACCTCGCGCTGTCGACCATCAACGGCCGCGAGCGTAAGGTGCGGGCGTTCGCCACTCACGCTGACGCCTTCCCGTGGAACTGGTCCTCACCGCTGGCCGACGAGTGGTTCGGCGACCTGCGGTCGGTTCACGGCTGCGGACGTTCGACACTCAGGGGCTACCAGGAAGCGGTACGGCTGTTCTGCGACTACACCACCGACCCCGCCTACGAGTGGGCGGCCGAGTGCGAACGGCGCTTCGGGACCCATCCGATCCAGGTCTGCCACGAGTGGAATACCGCCGTGCACATGCAGGAGTGCGAGGCAGAAGCCCCGAAACGAGCCTTCACTCGGGACGAGTTGCAGACACTCTTCGACCACGCCGACGACCAGGTCGAGCGTGTCCGCGGACGCGGTCGCAAGGGCTGGCTGCCCGCCTTCCGCGACGCGATGCTGTTCAAGACTGCGTACGCCTTCGGACTGCGCCGCAACGAAACCCGGATGCTGGACACTGCGGACTTCGGCCGCAACCCCGAAGGAGCGGAGTTCGGCGAGTTCGGCATCTGCTACGTCCGCCATGGCAAGGCGAAGAAGGGCTCGCCGCCCAAACGTCGCAGCGTGCTGACGGTATGGGAATGGTCAGCCGAGATCCTCGACCATTGGACGAGCGAGGTCCGGCCCGCCATGCGGCACGCGGACGGGCCAGCCCTGTGGCCTTCCGAACGCGGTCGGCGAGTGGGCCTGCAACGGCTGGACTCCCGCTTCGCCGCCTACCGCGACGACCTCGGCTTGGACCCGGTCCTGGACTTCCACTCGCTACGCAGGTCCTACGTCACTCACCTGATCGAAGACGGCATGGACCCCCTGTTCGTCCAGCAACAGGCCGGCCACGACCACGCGTCCACCACCTCCATCTACACCTGCGTGTCCTCAGACTTCCGCACCCGCACCCTGCGGCGGGCGCTGGACGCCACCATCGAGGCCGCGCTCAACCCCGCGAGGAGTGCCCCATGAAACGCCAGGTCAGCTACCAGTGGCGACTGCGCGAGAAGATGGCCACCGTCGGAATGTTCACCACCAGCGAGCTCGCCCCACACCTCGCCGAGCGCGGCATCAACCTCTCGCTCTCCCAGGTCCACCGGCTCGTCACCGGCACCCCCGAGCGACTGTCGCTCCCGGTCCTGGCCGCCCTCTGCGACATCTTCGACTGCACCCCGGCCGACCTGATCGCCACCAGGGCAGAGAACGCCACCGTCCGCAGGGTCGCCACCGGCGATGCGGTCGTCGACCTGTCGGCGGTCCGTCCCAAGCGCGCCCGCATCCGGCCGGAAGGATGAGCCGCACCCGCGTCCGCGCCGAGGACCTGCTCTGCGCCCGCTGCGACCGTGCACTGCGACTGGGGGCGAACCACTGGCCCGAGGGCTACATCTGTCAGGGCTGCATGACCAGAGCTCTGGAGACCTACGGGGTCTGCGCCGGATGCGGAGTCGAGCGGCTCACTCCCGGCCTCGCGCCGGACGGCGGGAAGCTCTGCTCCGACTGCGCCGGCGGGATCGGTGACTTCTTCTGCGAGCAATGCGGCCAGGAGGCCAGACGATACCGGCGCGGGGTCTGCGGCCGGTGCGTCCTGACCGAGCGGCTCCGCGAACTCCTCGACGACGGCACCGGCTCCATCCATGCTGAACTGCTCCCGCTGTTCGACGCTCTGCGGCAGATCCGCCGCCCGTGGGGCGCCCTGACCTGGACTAATAAGCCCCACACTCAGCGCAACCTGCGTGCTCTCGCCTTGAAGGAGGTTCCGCTCACGCATGACGGCCTGAGCCAGCTCCACCCCTGGCGATCGGTCGCTTACCTGCGCGACCTGCTAATGCAGTGCGGAGTCCTGCCCCCGGCTGACCGGCAGCTGCTGCTATTCCAGCGATGGCTCGCCGAGAAACTGCCTGCCGTCGGCGACGCCGGGCACCGGCGGCTTCTGGAGCTCTTCGCGACCTGGCACGTTCAGCGCCGTCTGAATTCCCTGGCCGACCGCGGGCCGCTCACCAGTAAGCAGGTTCAGCAGGCCCGCGACGAGATTCGTCTCGCTGTCGCCTTTCTCGATCACCTCTCCAAGCGAGGGCGGACCCTTGCTGAGTGCACGCAGGCCGATGTCGATACTTGGTACGCGGGTGGCTACACCGCCCGGCGCCTGACCCACGCCTTTCTGCGATGGGCGATGCGGTCCAAACACATGGTCAAGGTCGCCATCCCGCATCGCTCCACGAGCAACCCCGCCCCGCTCGCCCAACACCAGCGACTCGCCTTGTTGCGGCAGGCCGTCGACCAAGGCGACATTGCGCTCCAGGACCGTGTGGTCGCCGCGCTCGTCCTCCTTTACGCGCAACCGCTCACCCGGATCGCTCGGCTCACCACCGACGATGTTCTTCACGAGGACGGCGAGGTCCTGGTCCGGCTCGGCAATCCTCCCTCGCCCGTCCCTGAACCGCTTGCCGGAATGCTGCTGACCTACCTCGACCAGCGACCGAACACCATGACCGCCACCAATCCCAACGCCCGGTGGCTCTTTCCCGGCCGCAGGGCTGGACAGCCCATGACCCCGCACACGCTCGAACTCAGGCTTCGCCACCTGGGCTTCCCCACCCAGCGAGGACGCACCGCGGCCATCCGCCACCTCGTTCTCCAGGCCCCCGCACCCGTGATCTCCCGCATGCTCGGCTACCACGACGACACCACCGCCCAGCTCGCCGCCGAGGCAGGAGGAACCTGGCGCCACTATGCCCCCGGCGACCACACACGGTGACCGTGATCTCTCACAAGTCGAGGTACGCGACAAACGATTACAACAAGTCGCCAGTTACACCCGGAAGGAACCTCTTAGCCATGTCCATCCCCCACCCCTTGCGCGCACTGCGTCGCTGGTGTTCCGAATTCGCCGTTGAACAGGCCGACACCCTGCAAGAGAACCTGCGCACCTTGGGCTACTCCTGGATCGTCCTGCCCTTTCATCTGCGCGCCGCCGTCCACGGCTACTACCTGTGGATGCACCGGGCGGCTCTCCACAGCTTCTGCCGCTTCGCCCTGTCCTGTGGCCTCGCCCTTGTGATTGCGATCTTGTGCCAGTATGAGCAGGCTCCTCCGGGGATGAGCGGGGTCTTCTTCGGGTTCGTCTTGCTCCCTCTCCTCGGGATCGGCCTCACCGAGAATGCGCCCGGCAGGATGCGCCAGTACCGTCTCGTGGGAGCCTGCGCCGCAGCGATCGGGGCCTGTGCCACCGTCAGGACATCAGCGGGAAGTGAGAGGCGGCGAGCGTTGCGCGCGGCTTCTGTCACCATCCGCTCGGTAGAGCGTGCCGTCTTCCGAGCACGGCGCGTACAGCGGACCGCGGCCCGCGGACGCCGGTTCCGGCAAGCCGCGCTGCGCCAGCATGCTGGGAAGGTCGTCGCCGTGCTGCGGGCCGCTGAGGTTCGGCTGGATGCCAACCAAGACGCGGCACTTGAGGAGCTGACGGGACTGCTGGTGCGTATTGCCGCCAGCAGTGCTGGGGGGCGGCTCGGTGCGATGCTTCCCGAGAGCATTGCTGACCAGGAAAAGCCTGTCCGCAGCTATGAGCTGCTGCGGACGACGGCCGCGGTGGCGTTATTCCTGGGAGCGATTGTTGGAGTCTCGGTGTGGGAAGTACCGGACCCCGCAGCTGGGACTGTTATCGCTGGTATGGGGCTTGTTTCGGCGGTCGTGGCTTTCGGCCCGGACTGGCGACGGTTCATTTCCACGATCGAACTTCTCCGGGGTTGACCGGCTTCCCACTGGCCGGCTTGTCGTGCATGCCCTCACCTACCACTCCAGGGTCGCCACTCTCCTGGTCACCAAGGCACGAGGAACCTGGAGCCGATACGCCCCACAAAGTCACGCACAGTCATCAGCAGGCTGGGCCCAACGAGAACTGGCGACAGTTGAATACGCGAGGTCGCCAGTTTCACACCCGCCGAGTCCCGTAAGTTCACGCAAACTGAAGGGTTCTCGGTGGGAACTCAAGGGTCCGTCGTCGTGCTCTGCGGAGTTGCTTCCGTGGGTTCGGGGCCAACTCGCGACCTTGCCGTTCCTGGTCCCCTGGACCGGCAAGACGCCGAGCGGCCCCCTGCTCGAACGCAGCGAAGCGGAGTTGAGAGCTTGGGGAAGGAGTTGAGAGCTTGGGGGCGGGGCAGCCTCGGGTCGCTGCTGTACCGGCGGGCGCTGGGCGAGGCCGTCGCCACGGCGCTGGCGGTACGCGACGGCGCGCCGTCGACCGGCCCCGCACCCACGTACGCGCAGGTGCAGGCCCTCGTCGACGGGCCCGGCGTCACGTGCCGGTGAGCTTGTCGAGGTCGGGGGCGTAGACGGTCATCCAGTGCGGGTTCAGCCGGTAGTAGACGACCTCGCGGTTCCAGTCGAAGGCGTCGTCGTCGCCGTAGAAGTCCTTCAAGTAGGCGAGGAGTTCCTGCCAGTCGGCCGTGGTCTCGGCGTCCTCGGGGTTCAGCTCCTCCACCGTGCCGTGGGTGAACACGCCGAGGTCCTCGCCGCGCATGTGCGCGACGCTGGCGGCCGGACGAGCCGCGAGATGACGGGCCTTGGCGGCGTTGCGCGCCGTGCCGAAGTGCCACCGGCCGTGCAGGAAGTGCCCGTCGGCGCCGCTGATCCGCGGTTCGCCCTTTGCGGTCACCGTGGAGAGGGCGAGCGTGCACATGCCGGTGAGGACCCCGGTGAGCTGCGCCGCCGTGATGGTGCGGCCCTCGACGATCGAGCGGAGGTGTGCGGTCGAGCCGGAGAGGGAGGAGTCGAGGAGGGACTGGAGCTTGTTGAGTTCTTCTGGGGTTTCGCGCATACGTCCATCGTCGGCCGTAAACCCGACACCCTCTGTCGTCATTGATGAAGCAGCGGTGAGGTTGCTCCGCGCGGGTTGCGCTCGGTGCTGCGTGGATGGCAACAGGTGGGGGACGAACGCCGGGACATGTTCATGTATTTGAGCCGCCCCGGGTTCGGTAGAGATCTCAGATTGTGATTGTGACCTGGGGTTTCGTGGATTCCATGTAGTAGTTGGCTTCGTACTCGACGGGCGGGACGTGGCCTATCTCACCGTGGAGCCTGCGGTGGTTGTACCAGTCGGTCCACTCGGCGGTGGCCAACTCGACCTGGGCGAGCGACTTCCAGGGCCGCCGGGGCTTGATCAGCTCGGTTTTGTACAGGCCGATCGTGCTCTCCATCAGGGCATTGTCGTAGGCGTCACCGACCGATCCGATCGAGGCGGCGATGCCGGCGGCGTCCAGATGCTCGGCAAGCCGGAAACTCGTATATTGCGATCCGGCATCCGAGTGGTGGATCAACTCGCCTGGCCGCACCGGATGTTGGTCTCGGTCACGTTGCCACACGGCCATCTCCAGGGCGTCCAGGACGAAGACCGTTTCCTTCACGGTGGCTGCGGACCAGCCCACGATCCGGCGGGAGAACGTGTCCACGACGAAGGCGACGTAGACGACACCGGACCAGGTCTTGACGTGGGTGAAGTCCGCGACCCAGCAGCGGTTCGGGGCAGCGGCGACGAAGTCGCGGTCCAGCAGATCCGGCGCCCGTTCGGCCTGGCCGCCGGGCAGCGTGGTGATCACGCGCTTGCCGCGGACCGCTCCGGCGATGCCGAGTTCACGCATCAGGCGCTCGACGGTGCAGCGGGCCACGCGGTGGCCCTGCCGGTTCAGCTCACGCCAGATCTTCCTCGCCCCGTAGACACGGTAGTTGGCCTGGAAGGCCTCGCTGATCCGTTCCTTCAGTTCGGTATCGCGCACGGTCCTGGCCGACGGTGTGCTCCGGCGTTTGTGGTGGGCGTAGTAGGAGGAAGGGGCGATCTTGCAGTCGTGCTCGGTGAGCGTCCTGCAGATCGGCTCGACGCCGCCGAAGCGGCCCTTGTGCTCGTCGATGAACGCTACGAGCGTGCGTGTGGCCGGTCGAGCTCGGCCGCGAAGAAAGACGCCGCCGCCTTCAGGATCTGGTTGGCCCGCTTCAGCTCGGCGTTCTCTTTCTTCAACGCCTTGAGCTGGGCGGACTCCTCCGTCGTCGTCCCCGGCCGCTGCCCGGCGTCGATCTCGTGCTGCTTGACCCAGTTCCGCAGCGTCTCACGGGAGCCGATGTCCAGCTTCTCGACCACCGCCTGCAAGGCCGCGGTCTCGGTCGGGTGGTCGCCGCGGACCTCGGCGACCATGCGCACCGCACGTCGGCGCAGCTCAAGCGGGTAACGGGAAGGTCGTGCCATGACTCGATCCTTTCATGAAATCGAGCCTCCACCTGACCCGGGGCGGTTCAACTTGATCTGGCAGGGCTGAGCGTTCTGGTTGGCGGGCAGGTGGGACCGTCAGTCGCCGGTCCGCGGGCGGTCGATGCGGTAGAGGTAGTGGGTCCGGTCATCGACCGGGTTGTCCGGCTCCAGGTTTCCGACCCCGACCCGGCGCAGCCCAGCCCGCTCAAGCGCCCGCCATGAAGCACGGTTGGCTGCCACCACTGGGACGAGAACGCACGAGGCGGCTGAGTGCTCGGCCCAGGTTCGCAGGATGACGGAGTGGATCATCACCGTCCCGATGCCCTGGCCGGTCTGGCGGGGATCGCCGACCAGGTAGTCGATGGTCATCGCGCCGTCAGGTACAGGGACGATGGACGTCAGCTCGGCCAGGTACTCGGGGTAGTCCCGCAGGCGCGAACGCTGTACCAGACCGACCGGAAGGCCTTCGAGGAATGCGAGGAGATCCTCCGAGGGCTCCTCTCCCCGGGCAGCGGGGCCGAAGTCGCGCGCCACCGCCTCCGCCGTTGTCTCGTGATTCCACCAACGCTTCACGTGGGGCTGCTGCAGCCACGTCCGCAGCAGCGGGAAGTCCTGCTCGTCGATCCGACGCCAGGTGATCACCATATGGCCGCTCCCGGAATGCTCTGCCGCGCCTGCGCACGCTCCCTCGGAGGCTACGTGCAGCGCCGGCAAGTCCCAAGGACCCCGTCAACCCAAGCGCTCCATCCGCCAAGTGGAGTGCTCAGTCACATCCGCCCATCGACCGTGACAAGAGCCCGCTGTTCGGCGCAGACCACGACCCGGTCCGCGTGGCCGACGCGCTGCGCCGCAGCCCGCACTTCGCGGCCGCGGACGCCGACCCCGGCGGCGACACGGTGTGGTTCACCACCGAGGCCAGGATGAACTACACGCTGACCTTCAAGGACGCGGAGCCCACCGACGACGACCTGCTGCCCGAGCCGGTGCTCACCGAGGCCATCGCCGCGGCGATCCTCAACCACCCCGGCTTCGTCGCCGCGGATGCGGACTCGCCGCGCGAGGACACCATCACCATCCAGTCCCGCAACCAGGTGCGCCACCTCCTGGTCCTGGACGTCGACCGCGGCAACGCCCTCGCCCCGGAAGACCTGTCCACCCCGGCCGTCGACGTCGCCGCCACCTGGGACAAGCAGGACCTGCCGCTGCGTGAGCACGTCCAGGCCGTCGCCCGCGCCCTGCGCACCCGGTAGGGGATCGCCGCATGTCCGCATCCACGGCCACCCGGCGCGCGTACGGTGAGGTGACGACCCGCCGGGAGGACCAGATGAGCGCGCAGCCCGACCACGCACCCGTCACGCCGTACGCCCCCTCGCCCGGGGCGCCGGCCGAACTCCTCGCCCAGCTGCGCGCCGACCGGCGCGCCGACACCTGGGTGCCGGCCTTCGAGCGGGAGTGGGCGGCCGCGCTCGAAGAATCGCGGCGCACTTTCTCCCTCGCCGGGCTGTACGAGGTCGTCCAGGACTGGCAGGGCCGCCTCGCGTCCGTCCCGGCGGTCGACGCGTTCGTCGCCGGAGGCTGCGACGACAGCGAGTTCGTCGACATGGCGGAGCTCCGGGGAAGGCGACGGCGCCGATGAGCGCACAGCAGCCGTACGCGGTCCGCTTCTCCGCCCCGGCCGCGAAGGTCCTCGACACCCTGCCCGAGCACGTCGAAGACATGGTGTGGGACGTCTTGGACGCCGCCGCGGCCGATCCGTGGGGATTTCGGCAGTGGGACGCGGAGGACCCCGAGGGCGAGGACGTCCGCCACGCCTCCGTCGGCCAGCTCTCCCTCACCTACTGGGTGAACCGCCCGCTGCGCCGCCTGTCCATCCTCACCATCACCTGGCTCGGATAGCCACCCGTGACAACGGCCTGACCCCGGCATCGCAACTGCCGGGGTCAGGCCGTTTCCGATCGTAGCCACGGCCGTGTCCACCGACTGCCACCTGGGCGGCAACGCGTATCCGCTCGCAGAAGTCACCCGTTGCCGCAGTGCCGGGTAGCGTGCCGGGGACTGATCCGGACCCGGGGTGGGGAGTGGCGATGCGGTTTGCACGGTTCGATGAGCGCGGTACGAGTTGCAGTCGGCGAGCGCTGTCTGGGATCGGCTCCAGAGCGGCGATGACGTGGGTCGGCTGCACGAGGCGCTGTCGGTTCCGGTGGCCGATCTCCTGCCGGAACGCGAGCACAGCCTCCTGAACGAGCGCGAGGACACGGCGCGGCGGTGGGCTCGGGTGCGCGACGGCGTGGACAACGCGATCGAGCTCGTAGTGGAGATCGCCGCAGACGAGGAAGCGGCCCACCCTCGGACCAAGGATGAAGCCGCCGGTTGTCTGCTGACCGAGCACTGCCCGCCCCACACCGACCCGGTGTACCACGGCGTCCTGGAGCCGCTGTTCAAGCTGGCGGAGGAAGTCCCCTTCGACATCGCCCGGATGTGCGACATTCCGTGAGTTCACCTGAGCTCTGCTGACTCCCTGGGCCCGTGGCCGGGGGGTTCTTCCTCCTTCGTGTGCTCTGGTGGCCTGTGACGTAACTTCGGGATTTCTGAAGCGTTCTCATCTCGTCCGACCGATCTGTAGTCGGACCGAAGGCGAGGAGGCTCGGGTTGGCGGCGCTGGCAGTCGTACGGGACCTGCGTGAGCACTGGGCGCCCGCGTCGGCGGAGGAACTGGAGCGGTTCGAGACCGACGTGCTGTCAGGGTTCGTTCTCGCGCGGGCCTCGGCAGGGCTGGCGGACGGCACCATTCGCGGGGACGTCGGTCACCTGGATCAGATCAGGTCCTGGTTCGGCCGACCGTTGTGGGACATGGAGCCCGCCGACGCGGATGCGTACTTCGGGAAGGTACTGCGGCACTCGCCCAGCGGCACCCGGCTGGGCCGGTCACAGGCGCTGAGTACGTACTTCATGTTCCTGGAGCTGCGGCACAAGGTCGAGATCCACCGGATGACCGGCCGGGTGGTCGAGTGCCCGATCGACGAGATGAACCGGCCGCGCGGGGCCAAGGATGCACAGTTGCGGATCCCGCCGAGCGAGCCGGAGGTCGGGGCGCTGTTCACGGGCTGGGGTGGCGAGCTGGCGACCTGCAGGAAGTTCGCCCCGACCGCCCGGAACTACACCGCCTCGAAGCTGATGTCCCAGGTCGGCCTGCGGGTGAGCGAGGCATGCGGCCTCGACCTGGACGACATCAAGTGGGACCTGGGCCGCTTCGGCAAGCTCCACGTCCGCCACGGCAAGGGCGCCCGCGGCTCGGGGCCGCGTGAGCGGATGGTGCCGCTGATCAACGGTGCCGACCGGACGCTGCGGTGGTTCATCGAGGACGTGTGGGGTCAGTTCGACGACGATCACACACGGCCCGGTGCCCCGCTGTTCCCGAGTGAGCGGAAGAACACCGACGGTTCCGCACGCCGGGTCGGCGACGACGCCCTGCGCAACGGTCTCGACACCGTCGAGGCTCATCTGCCGGGCTGGACAGACAGGTTGACGCCGCACGTCCTGCGGCATTTTTGCGCGTCCCAGCTCTATGGGAATGGGCTGGACTTGCTCGCGATCCAGGAGGTTTTGGGACATTCCTGGATTGCCACCACGATGCGGTATATCCACGTGCAGCAGACCCGGGTCGAGGACGCCTGGGTCGCCGGGATGGAACGGGCCGCGAAGCGGCTGGAAGGGCTGGCCCGATGAGGTGGAACCTGCGGCTGACCGCCGCGAACAAGGGTATCTGGAAGGCGTCCGAGCTCCAGCGGAGCCTGGCCGAGTACGGCTTGGTGATCTCGGCCGGAAAGATGTCCGGGCTGTGGTCCGGCCAGCCGGTCTCCCTCAAGCTGGACGACCTGGACGTCATCTGCGTCGTGCTGGGCTGCGAGATCGGCGACCTGTTGATCCCGGAACCGCAGAAGGTTACCCGCCCCGGCGAGGAGAACATCAGCCGGACCGCTGTCGGTGCCGCCGCACCGGTTCCGGCGGTGGTGCCCAAGCGTCGCGACGGCCGGTCGCTGCCGCCTGCATGAGCCGGTATCCAAAGGGCTACTACAAGCCCACCGACTCCTGCGACGGCTGCCTGGCCTGGGGCGACTTCAGCGGACGGCTCTGTCCTGCCTGCTACATGTTCGGCCGCAGCCACGCGGCGGCCGTCTGTGCCGGCTGCCGCCGTGTCCAGCGTGGCCACCAGCTGCGCGGGCAGCTCCCGGTCCGCGCGTGCGGCGGCCTTGGCGACAGTGGTGTGCAGCCGCTTCTCCGCGATCGTGCGGACCTCGGAGACCTGCCGGGCCAGCACCGAGACGCCTGGCAGCAGCACCCGGTTGCGGCGCAGCCAGCCCACCGCTTGGTTGAACAGGGCCACCGGCCCCTCGGCGTGCGTCCACGCCCGCCCGTGCAGGAACGTGCGGAACCTGCGCGACCACTCCGGGTCCTCGTACTCGTGGTACTCGTAGGCGTCCCGGATCTCCCACGCGTGCTCGTACGCCGTCTTCGCCCGCTCGGTGTACCGCTTCACGCACGACGGGTCCTCGATCCCCAGCTGCGCGGCCAAGTGCTCGACCACCGGCCACGGCACGGCGAGCGGGTCCTCCGGCAGGAACCGGCCGATATAGCGGACCGTGCACATCTGGAGGGCGAACCCAAGTTGGTGGTGCTTCGTACGCCGCAGCGCGATCAGATCGCGGTCGACGTCGTCCAGGAAGAAGAACCGCTCCAGCTCCGGACGCGTGGGCTCCTCGGCGAACTTTCCGTACGCCTCAGCCTGCTCATCAGTCAAAAATTCCACCGGCACGCGGCGGACGGTAGCCGCCCCTCACCCGTGATCAACGATCTTCACGGAAATCCCAGCGCGGCACCCGATCGCTGTGCTAGCCGACCATGATCAATCTCAGCGCCAACGGCTGTACCGATGTTCCCCAAGGTACTGGTAGGGGTCTGTGATCAGGTGACCTGTAATTGAGGACTCGCGCTGCCTCCGATTACTGTGAGTACCTGTCAGGGGCGGCCTCGGGTAGCCCTTTGTGTTGCGGTGTCGGGATCGATGCCTCGGTGCCGTAGCCGCGCGCGGACCCTCTCCCAACGCTCAGCGGGCAACTGCCACCCGATCACCGATCCGGTGTCACTCGCGGAGAATGAGACTCCTGATCCCGTCGGCCCCCAGATCTCTGCGGAGATGGTGTGCGGGACGAGGGTGATGAACCATTCGCGCTGCCGTTCGTCTGTCAAGTCCAGGGCGACGGCGGTCTCCCCTTCCCGAGCGCCCGTCGCGTCGGCGATGGCGGTGAGGGCGGCCTGGGCATCCGAAGGCCAGGGGAGGTCGGAAATGAGGTCAATGTCCGTCGAAGCCGCGTCAGGTGCCACCTCCCGTATCACCTCTTCGACCACTGTCCGCGCTGTTTCTGGGGCGGTGCCTTCCTGGAGGAAGAGGTCAAGCGGAAGTGGCTTATGGCCATCGCGGCTTCGAAAGGACCGTGTGAGCTCGGTGAGCGCGCGCGTGAGTGAGTGTTTGGCGGACATCGGGCTGTTGTCTCCTCTGGTGAGGTTTTGCGCGGATCGTTTCATCGGCTGTGGTCGCCGGGTGCGTAGTTCTTCCAGGGGGCTCCGGCTTCGGTGGCGATGCGGGTGGTGCTCTTGTCGTGGTAGCCCAGTGCTTGGGCGATGACGGGCGCCGGGGCCTGGAGGACGAGCTGGCGGATGGCCGAGGTGCGGCCCTTCTCGGCCGGGACGCCGAGTTCCCGCAGCGCGTCGCGCAAAGTGCCGGGGTTCACCGGCTGGCTCGGGCGGCGGCCGGGGAAGAGCCAGGGCGAGTTCTGGTTGATGGCAGGGGTGCTGGCGGGCAGGGCCTGGAGGTAGTCGAGCAGGAGGTCGGCCACCGGCTCGGGGACTGGGGTAGGCGGGTCGCCGAGCCGGAGTGTGACGTGCTGGCCGTCGTGGACAACGTCGTCGGTGGTCAGGCGGACGATTCGGCTGACGGGCTGTGCGAACAGCAGGACGAGGCAGGCGGCGAGTCGGACTCTCGGTGAGGTGCTGTCGTCGGCGAGAACCCGTTGCAGGGCGGCGATGCGCTGGTGTTGGCCCATCGGGTGGGGGTTGGTGGTCGGGCGGTTCGGGATGGTGAGCCGCGGCATGCGGCGGGTGTCCATGCACCAGCGCAGGAATGTCTGCGCGGGGCGCCGGTGGCGTACTTTTCCGCGTGCCAGGCATCGAGATCGGTCTGGGTGCAGGAGTCCAGCGTGACGTGCCGGGCGGAGAGCCAGACCAGGAAGGCGCCGGCTTGGGTGATCTGCTGACGGGATTCCTGCGTCGTGCTGGTGCCCAGCGGGCTCTTGGCCGCCTTGGCGCGGAGCTTGCGGAGCTGGTGCCAGGTGGCGAAGTGCTGGAGTATGCGGGCGTGTTCGATGTCCTCCGTGGCGGCGATCCGCTGGGCGAGCCACCGCTCGAACAGCAGGAGTCGGCGGTCGAGGTGCGGCAGGACGCCGCTGTCCATGAGCAGGTCGCGGAGGTAGGCGGCGGTCCGCCAGTTCGGCAGGGCCTGGATGGCGTCGTGTGTGAGCGGCACTGTTCCGGTGGCGAGGTCTCGTAGCAGGGCCGGGACTTGCGGGTTGCGGAGCCAGATCAGCCGGCTCTTCGGGCGGTCCAGGCTCACCAGGAGCTGGTGCAGCGGGATCAACTGCGGGTAGATGCGGCCGGTGCCGGCGGTGAGCTGGTCGGAGAGGGTGCAGCGTTCGCAGAGCCGTCCGCCGAGGAGCAGGCCCTCGAAGCCGCAGCAGTCGCAGAAGAAGTCGCGGCTGATGCCTGCGCAGTCCCGGCAGACCGCGGTTCCCGCCGCATCCCGGCCGGGAAGCAGTCGCTCGGTTCCGCAGTCGGGGCAGCGGCCTCGGTCCCGCGTGGCCCGTTCGTAGCAGGTGCGGCAGATAGGTCCGTCTGACCAGTTCGCGGACTTGGCAGCGCGGCGGCCGCAGCGTGCGCAGGTGCGTATGTGCCACCGCTCGTATTTCTCGCGGCTGTCGTAGGCCGGGCTCACGAGTCGGGGGTGATCCGGGCGCGCTTGGGCCGGATGGTGTTGGCCAGGTCCACGACGTCGGCGCCGCCGGAGGCGGCGGTGCGGCGCGGGGCGACGTTCTCGGCCCGGGTGGCGATCAGGTCGGTGGGGGTGACGTCGAGGATGTCGCAGAGCGCGGCCAGGACTGGCAGGGAGAGCCGTTCGGGAGTCTGGGTGACCAGGCGCCAGACCTGGACCGAGGACAGCTCGATGCCGCGTTCGGCGAGCAATGGGGAGAGGTCGGAGGCGGCGAAGATGCCGCGGGTGGCCATCACCTCGCGCAGTCGCCACTGGTAGCTGACCTGGCGTTTCATCAAGCCCTCCTCGCTGGCCGCAGAGCGGCCTGCATCGTCGCGTCCAACGCTCTCCGCAGGGTGCGGGTGCGGAAATCGGAGGAAACACATAATGGTGTGCTCGGGTATTGGAACTCTCGGAATACCTCAGCGAATGTCGTGAGGTGAGCGGTGTTTGAGGCAGGGGTCATTCAGCGTCCGGGTTCGTGGTCGGGCATGCTCGCCCTACACCTGCTCCAGTCCGCCCTCGTGCACGTCAACACGCTGCTGATGCAGCAGGTCCTCGCCGACGAGAAGTGGGCCGACATGCTCACCGACGCCGACCGGCGGGCCCTCTCCCCGCTGTTCTGGACGCACGTGAACCCCTACGGCCGGTTCGAGCTGGACATGAACTCCCACCTCGACCTCGCCGCCGCGGCGTCCATGGTGCCCGGCCCCCGTACGGCACCCGATACGAAGACTCCCGAACCGGCGGCGGACGGTGCTGCCGGATCGGCCTGAAGACCCGTACCCGCTGCGTCGCCGGCGGGTGGTTGAGCTGACGGGGGCGCGGGGGACCGACGGTGCCAGAGCAGTGATGAGCTTGCGGGCCGCCGCCTTCGCCAGGCGGGCCAGTGCCTGGCCGGTCTTCTCCCGTGCGCCGCGCGGCGACGTCGGTGCCCTTTCCCCGCCTTGTTACAGGTGGTACCTAACTGATCACACTCGGCCTTGGCGGCCGGGATGTCGCACATTTGCCGGTGGCGGCTCCGTCCTGGATTTCGCGGCGCGCTCGCGCAGGGCGCCGCGGTAGGCGTCGTTCTCAGCCTTGCGGTGGGCCTCGGCGTGCTCGCTGCGGTCGATGACCCGCACCCGACCCGGTCCAGCCCTGGCCAGACTGGCCGGTGACCGCCTCCCGCAGCGCGTCCTCGGTCAGCGCCGACTCGTCGACGCCCTCGGGTATGCGATTACTGTGCGTATTCACTCGGATGGGTGGCGTGAAGGGGCGGTGGTGTGGATGCGCGGGTGGCATGAAGAGGGGGCGTGCGCACCCGTAAGGGTGTGCCCCGGAAGGAGGACATCGTGTTCCACCATTCGACACGAACGCTCGTAGTGGGTCTGTGCGCGCTGGTCGCGGCTGCGCCTGCGGCGCAGGCTCTGGCCACCCCGGCCGGGGGTGCACCGCCCCCGGCCGGGCTCTCCACGCACAGACGCTCGCCGACCTGACCACCACGATGAAGGGCGAGGCGTACGCCTACGCCGCCTACAGCCTCTTCGCCGCCGAGGCCGACCGGCAAGGCCTGACGGCTGTCGGCAAGCTCTTCCGGGGTACGGCGCAGACCGAGCTGAGCGAGCACCTGCGCGAGGCGGCCACCCTCGCCGGAACCGTCGGATCGAACGCGGCCAACCTGCGCCAGGCCATCAGCGGCGAGACCTACGAGCACCAGACCATGTACCGCCGCTTCGCCGAGCAGGCCCGCGCGGACGGGGACCTCGAAGCAGCGAAACTCTTCAGCGAGATCGCCGCGGACGAGGGCCGCCACCGCGACGCCTTCCGCACGGCCCTCACGGTCGTGACCACCGGCCACGGCACCATCCCGGCGCCGCCGAAGGCCGACGTGGTGCCGGTGCCCGCCGGGCTGCCGAAGGTGAAGGCCGCCCGCACCAAGGCCAACCTGGACACCGCCCTGCACGGCGAGGCGCTCGCCCAAGCCAAGTACATGCTCTTCGCCGCCCACGCCCAGCAGACCGGCAACACCGCGCTGGCCCGCCTGTGGGAGGGCACGGCCAAGGTCGAACTGCACGAGCACCTTGCCGGCGAGGCGGTCCTGGCCGGACTGGTCCGCACGACGAGGGAGAACCTGCGCACGGCCATCACCGGGGAGCACAACGAGGCGACCACCGTGTACCCGGGGTTCGCCAAGCGCGCCACCGCCGTCGGCGACACTGCCGCCGCCCGCTACTGGCGCAACACCGCCGCCGACGAGGCCAGGCACGCCGCCGCCTTCCAAAAGGCACTCAACCAGCTGCGCTGACCGCCCTGGCCGCACCCGGAGACCGGCCCACGCGCCGCGCGGCAGTCCGGCCGGCTGAGGCCTCACACAGGCCGGCCGGACTGCCACCGGCGCGGCTGTCGCCGCGTCACCGCCCGGCGCCGGACCGGCTCGTTGAGAAACGGCCCTGCCAGGCCGCCTTCGCACCCGAGTCAGCGATCCGGTACACCTGGACGGCCGCGCCGACGGCCACGACCAGGGCGATCACCAGCGCCACAACGCGCACCACAACAGAAGAAGCCAGCCGGGCCGCGGCGGACGCCCCGTCCTTGGTGGGACTGTCGGCCTCCCCGCTACGGTCTCGTTCCCGGCTGAGGCCGACGCGGCCGAGCAGCCAGACGGCGACCGTCAGCACGAACAGGGCGATCGCCCACGGAGTGAGACCGGACCCCATCTCGGTGTGCTCCTCCACCAGCGCGCTCTCCCGTACCCGGTCCTCCAGCCACTCGCCGGATTCGGTGGTCAGCACCACCAGGACAAGAGTGACCAGCCCCATCACCGGCAGCACCCAGCCGAGCCTGCGCGCCGCCGAAGTCCACAGCGCACAGACCACGAGCGCCAACGCCGTCAGCGGGACCAGCACCACTGCGCCGTGAACGAAGAGGGGATGGCCGGGAAGGCCGTTGATCAGCCCAACATCCACAGAGGTCTCCTCCGGCGAGCACACAAGGGAGCATTCACCAAGATATCTACCTTTTCGGAGATTATGCAGTAAATCCGTCCGCGTACAGGAGGGGCGCGTGTGTGGAGCAGTGCCCAAGGTGCAACATCGCCGTCGCACCTGCCGAGTCCTCAGGCTCCCGATGGGCCGTGAGTCCTGCCGACCGGAAATGAGCCCGGCTGAGAGGTCAGGCGCCGCAGGCGTCTTCGTCTCACGGGGCCAAGGAGAAGTAGTTCTCCTCTTCCTGGGAGAAATGCAGGCGCATGACGGTGTGCAGTTCATAGAGACAGGAACGCAGATCGTCGAGCTGATCGGCGTCCAGGCCGCCGCGGGCGTGGGCCAGGCGCAGGTGGGTGGCGACGCGCCGGGAAAGACGCTCGATCTCGGTATGGGCGCGGCTCATGGTGGCGGTGGCCTCGGGGCCGCCGAGCGTGGGAGCGAGCGCGGGGTAGAGCTGGTGCTCCTCGGCGTACTCGTGCGGCAAAAGCCGCTCGGTCAGCAGCTGGTATGTCTCCTCGACGGCCGCCAGGGCCTGAGGACCGGAGCTGTCGGACAGGCGGTCGGCGGCAGCGCGTACCGCCTCGACGACATCCCGCAGATCATTGTGCTCGGCCGCGAAACGGCGGATGAGCACTTCGGCGGCCGGGGTGAGAGCCGGTCGCATCGCCCGGTCGACGCGCAGGGCCCGCAGGGCGTTGAGGATGACCACGACGTCAATGCCCTCCTGGAGCAGGGCGCCGGCGGCGGGCGGAAGCAGGCCGCCGGCGGCCGCGGCCATGGCAGCGAGCGACATCAGCATGCCGCCCAGCGCGCTCTGCACGGCGATGCGCCGGGCGCGTCCGGCGATGGCGACCGCATCGGCAAGACGGTCCACGCGATCGGTGGTCAGGACGATGTCAGCAGCCTCGGAGGAAGCGGTGGAGCCACGGGCGCCCATGGCCACCCCGATGTCCGCCACGGCGAGCGCGGGGGCGTCGTTGACATCGTCACCGACCATGACGGTGACGGCGCGCTCGCGTTCGGCGCGGACCGCGGCGACCTTGTCTGCGGGGCTGAGATCGGCCCGTACGCCGTCCAGACCGAGAACGGCAGCGACTTCGTGCGCGGGCTCGGCACGGTCACCCGTGAGCATCAAGATCCGCTCGATACCCGCCGTCCGTAGGTGGCACAGGGTCCTGGGGGCGTCGGAACGAATGGGATCGCGTAGGAGGACAGCGCCGACCACGTGCCCGGCGACGGTCAGCCAGGCGACGGCCGCGCCGTCGAGCAGCGCGCGGTTGTCCACCGCTGCAGCCCACGACGGCACGGCGTCCGCGGTGTCGATCCGGCCGATGGACGCCCGCTGCCCGTCCACGGTTCCCGAGGCACCCCGGCCGGGCTCCTCGGTGACATCCGCCACCACGGGCAGCGCCAGTCCGCGCTCCCGGGCGGCGTCGACGATGGCGTGGGCCAGCACGTGCGGCGAGTACTGGTCGAGTGCCGCCGCCATGCGCAGCACCTGCGCCGGCCTCCACCCTGGTGCGGCAGCGACGTCAAGGACGCTAGGACGGCCGCCGGTGAGAGTGCCGGTCTTGTCCAGCAGCAGGGTGCGGGCCCGGCCAAGGTTCTCCAGAGCACCGCCGCCGCGGACCACCACACCCAGCCGCGAGGCGCGGGACAGGCCGGAGACGATCGCGACCGGCGCGGCCAGCAGCAGCGGGCACGGCGTGGCGACCACCAGGACCGCCACCGCCCGGACCGCGGAGCCGCTCAGGAGCCAGGCCAGCCCGGCCACCACCAGGGACAGGGGCAGGAACCAGGCGGCATACCGGTCGGCCAGGCGGACCACGGGAGCCGATTCCGCACCGGCCTGCCGGGCCAGCCTCACAATCTCGGCATAAGCGCTGTCCTGCTCAGTGGCGGTGGCCTCAGATCGAAGGCGCCGCCGGCGTTGACCACCCCGCTGCGCACGGCTTCGTCCTTCGCACGCTCGACCTGCAAAGACTCCCCGGTGAGCACCGATTTGTCCAGTACGGCGAGGGCACTCTCCACATGACCGTCGACCGGGACCACTTCTCCCGGCCCGACCACGAGCAGGTCACCGACTTCCACCTCGGCAAGCGGCACCACGCGCACTCCGACATCGGTGTGCGCCGCGCCGTACGCGGCACGCGTTCCACAAGGGCCCGCACATCGTGGGAGGCCCGCCGCTGGGCCGCGGCTTCGAGGGTGCGTCCTGTGGCCAGCATCAGAGCAATCAGCGCGCCGGCCAGGTACTCGCGCACAGCCAGGGTGCCGCCGAGAGCCAGAACGGCGATCAGAGAGACCGCCGGCACCGGCGACCCAGGCCACACCGCCGGCCGTCAGAGCCGCCGCCGTGACCGCGAGGAGGAACGGCTCCAGATACGCGGAGACGGCGGCCACCAAATGGCGCACCGGCCCTGTGCTGGCAAGAGATTTCATGGGCACACCTCTGCCGTCCATCCTCGGCCAGAGCCCGGTCCATCACACCTCGGCGCCGCACCCGAAGCAGCAACCAAACGGCCCCACAGGGCTCAGCCATCCCCACTTCGCCGGGACTTTGCGGGCGACCGCGGCACCGGACCAGCAGCCCACCTGTTCCTCGCCAGCAGCACGGCCTGGCCGAGGAACATCGGAAGAGAGATCAGTGGCACTGGTTCCGCTCCCCGCCCCTTCGCATGACTGCCACCTACCGTGATGTAGCTGTGGGTGATGATCGTCACGCACGTCGATTCTCACAAATGTTCCTTTGCGCGAGCAAGATCAATCACGGGCCACCGGACCCCCGCCGATCTCGGATTCGTTCGCAGAATCCGTTCTCACTCAAAAACGGGACGGACCCCCTTCTGAGACTTGCATTGTGCGAAAATCCAAGCCTATGACGGACCCTCAGCAGCCCTCCCCGACCGACCGGTCGGACGCCGACGACGTCGAACAGCACGCCTGTCCGAAGTGTGACGCCCAGCCCGGATCGCCATGCCGCTCGCGCGGCGGCGCGGTCGCCTCCGCCTACCACACCCGCCGCTTCACCCTGGTGCCCCGGCTGAAGAAGGCGCTGCGGGTCCCGACCCCGGCCGACCGCGGGCCGGGCCGGCCGTGGCGACCGGGCACCCCGCCGCCAGCGCCGATCGACCCGGACTTGCCGAGCGCGGACATCCGCATTGGCTACGCCCGCTGCTCGACCCTCGGGCAGGAACTCGACTCCCAGCTCGACGCGCTCGCAGGGCACGGCATCCCGAGGGACAAGATCTTCAGCGAGAAAATCAGCACCCGGGTACGGGTCCGCCCCCGGTTTGAGGAGGCGCTGCGGACGGCGCGGGAGGTCAAGGCGCACGCCCCGCACTGCCGGGTCATCTTCACCGTGTACGAGATGAAGCGCCTGGGCCGGGACGCCGCCGAGCTGACCGCGCTGGCGGACCATCTCACCGTCCACGGCCTGGTCTTGGAGATGCTCGCCGGCCCCCTGCCCGGCATCTACGACCCCACCGGCCCGGGCAAGCTGCTGTTCGCGTTCTTCGCGGCGATGGCGGAGACCGAACGGGAGAACATCCGCGAGTCCACGCTGGAGGGACTCGACACCGCGGCCCGCAAGGGCAAGCACGGCGGCCGGCCGCCGGTCATCACCGACGACATGCTCCACACCGTGCTCCGGCGCCGCGCGGGCGGCGAGTCCGTCGAGCAGATCCAGCCCGACCTGATCATCCCCACCGGCAAGCGCAAGGGACACAACCCCTCCGTCGCCAGCATCTACCGGGCGCTCGCCGAACACGCCAAGCGCGAGGCGTACCCCGAAGCCGTCGAGGCCGCACACGTCGACTTCGCCGCCATGAACAACGGAGCGGTTCCCGAGCCCCGCACTCAAGCAGAGGCCCTGAAATCACACTGAGCTACTTGTCCCCTCGCCGTAGCTATACGAGAACAGGGCTTACTTCAACGGCTCGCCGGCGGCGTCCCGCAAGCCGGTGCGGGCCAGGGTGCTGTCCAGCAGGTTCTGCACTGTGGTGGAGGACATGACCTCGCTGCGGTGCCCCCGCGTCCGACGCTGGAACAGATGGGGAAGCTGGGGCCCGAACTCCCGCTCATGAGCGTCGTAGTGGCTCACCTTCGGGATCGCGCCGCCGTTGGCGTTGCGGAGCCGGGTGATGACCGTGGCCAGCACGCTCGCCAGTTCGGGGCTGTCGTCAAGGTGCCACTTGTCGCCAGGGCGGGGACGTCGGCGGCGCAGCGCGTTGGCGTAGGACTGTCCGAACTTCAGACACCACCGGCGGATCGTCTCGTAGGACGCAATGACGCCGCGCTGCAGCATCAGCTCCTCCACCTCACGGAATGACAACGGGAAGCGGAAGTACAGCCACACGCAGTGGGAGAGGATCTCGGCCGGGTATCGGTGCCCCTTGTACGACGGCGGCGTACTGCCCACGGACAACCCCCTCCACCATGATCAACCCGAAGATCATCCCACCCCGTCAGCCAACGTGACAGCGCCCCGACGACAGCTGCGGCACCTCGCCGCGTTGTCGGAACGCCCACAGACGACCCGTATGCGGGCGCCCCTCCGTCTTGCGATGCACCACATCTGACACCGCGCGCTGATCCGCCACAGATCTTAGGGGCGGGCCGCCGGTTTCGCATTCGGCCTCAGTCGCAGAACTCGGCCTGGGCTTTCAACGCTGCAGCTGGCGCCTCGCCCTTGCCGTACTTGGTAGCGCAGACTACGACCCCGAATTCGGCGTTAATCCACGTGGAGAGTTTCCCTTGAATCTTGGTGCCATCAAGGCATTTCAGAGACAGGGGAACCGTGATCTTTTCTACGGCGGCATATCCGACGTACACTTTCTTTTCTTTGGCGCCGGACAGGAAACGGTCCAATCCTGAGAGGGCGTCACTGGTACCGGATGCATTGAGCTCCAACTCGCCCTCGATGACCGCCAGGACGGTGGATTCATTCACGCGGCCGGATTCCCATTCGACCTTGGCGGTGACAGGTTTGTCGACCAGGGCGACGTTCTTGTCGTCGCCCCATGGGGGATCCACTTTCCGAATCGCTGTGAACGTCAGGCTGCGCGGTAGATTTTTTACGGGAGGAGCGGTGAAGTCGGTGCTCCCGCAGCCCGCCCTCTCCGCGGAGCTCGTGGCGGCCGCACTCCCGGATTCCTTGGGGCCGCCGCCCGTGCAGCCGGTTGCCGACATGGCAACGACGGCGACGGCCACCCATGCTGGACGTGGCCTCATCAGCAGTAACTGCTCTTGGCGAGGGCGGCCATGCTTCCGGACGGCTGGGCGATGTCGCACTGGACCGCTCCCGCTTCCTGTACATGGTGGGATCTGCCGGTTCCCTTGGCCTTGACAAGCACACTGCTGTTGCCGCTGGAGCAGGAGAGCTTCTGCCAATTGCCTGTGACCTGGACGCGTCCGGCATAGGTGACCACGTACTTCTTCGGCTTGACCGTGGCGGTGACGGCGACGGACGAAGTGGAGGTCTTGGAGCCGGAGGCGGCGAGCGACAGGCTCGCGGTGACCGACAGCTTGCCAATCACCGCACTGGCCTCGGCCGAAGCGCCGGATGTGTAGGTGATGCCGGCAGTAAGCGTCAGTTGATGTCCGGTGGTGAAGTTTGATGACATGTTGGACGAGGTGCCGTTGTAGTGTCGTGTCGCGTGTTGATCTTCTTCGGCTTGGCCACGTTGGAGACGGTGTACCAGGTCCCCTTGTAGCCTTCACACGGAACGGCCATTGTGCCGACTTCCCCGTCGACGCTTTCGATCCTAGGCGGCTCCGGCTCGGCAGCGGAGGCCGTCGGGCCTGCCCAGGCCACAGCACCGAGAGCAAGAAAAGCTGCCGCCAGAGGGCGATATACCGCACCGAAAGAAAGATTCACTTACTTTCCCCCGTCTCGCATGTATGCGATTTTTTCAAAATGTGCGCGCGCAAGGTCAGTGCGACTACACATTTTGAGCAGCTGGCAGCGGTAGATGTGCGTGAAGGTCTCCGACTGGTTCGCAGGGCGAAGATGGTTGCGCCTTTCGCCCCCTCGATCTCACCGCGCCCATTCCGCCAGCGAAAAGGCACGGTAACACCGGGAGAGCTTTGAAAGATAGTGATCAATGGGAATCCAAGCAACAGTAAAATTCGGGCAATTGTGTCCAATCCATGCAATGTGGCTTCGGGGAGTGGTGCGCATGGCGCACTCGACGTGGACGGTGTGCTGGGCTGGCCGCGCGGGGACGTGGCGAGGATGACCGAGAACACGATCCGGTACTCGGGGTGCCGGGGCCTGACCGGTTCGGCGGGCGGCGCCAGTAGCCGCACGCCTCGCACAGCCCGGCCAATCGCTCCTGCCCGCAGTCCTCGCACGCCAGCGTCTGACGGACCGCGTCGGCGACGTAACCGACGGCCGTGACATGCCCGGGCGGGGCGCTTGCACCCCGTGCGCGGTCGTCTGCCGGCCCCGCCGGGACGGCCGGCCGCCGTGGCGGGCCCGGCCTTCCTGGCGGGCGGCAGGACACGTGGATCGTACGACCAGGCGCCGGGATCTCTGCGGGCTGTGTGATGCGTACCTGAGCAGAGACCAGTTCGACGGATACGAGGGCGTCGTCGTACATGTGGAACGTCTCCCTCGGCCACTGCCCCCGCTGTGCGCCGGCCGGGATGATGCCGAGTGATACTGCGGGCAGGGCGCCGGCGCTCAGCAGATAGCCGAGCTGGGCAGCCATCGCCTCGCCGTCGCCGATCCGGTAGTGGAGTACTGCTTCCTCGATGAGGAGGACGAATCGGTGGCCGCGTTCGTGGATGATCCGCGAGCGGTTCACTCGGGCCCGCGCCGCCTCCGCACTGTCGTCCACGGGCAGGTCACGGAACCGGGCCGACATGCTGAAAACCGCCGCCGCGTAACCTCATCGCCCCTCCGAGGGGTCGCAACGCTCTGGCCCGATGCGTGCCTGGCTGGGCCGAGGGGGTCCTCATCGCCCCTCTCAGAACCTGTGCTCATTGACCTCACGTACATGACCGCCCGAGTCCTGCTTGGGCTCGGTACGGCGCTCAGAAGAATGTGGGCCGAGCGCAGCTGGGACACCGCCGCCGTCGGCGGAACCGTGCTCGACCGGTGGCCCACCATCGCCCCCAACCTCACGGGCAAAGTCGCCGCCGAGCGATACGACGACGAGACCCAGACCCTGCACCTGCGCCCCATCTCTCACGCCTACTGCACCCAGCTCACCCTCCACCAACGTCAGATCGTCCGGCAGATCAACGCGGCCGTCGGCGACGACACCGTCCGGAGCCTGGAAATCCTCGCCCCCGGCACCGTCGACGCACCGCAGCCCGCCACCCCGGCCGCGCCGCGAACACAGGCCCCGACCGTGCAGCCCCGCCCCGGGCACCCCGGCTACCTCGCCGCCCACCACGCCAGCGGAGGCACCCGCGACACCGGCCTCGCACCCCGCATCCCCGATCCCGACCCGGCCGCCACATGATCATGTGATGTTAGGCTGACGGCCATCCGGCAGATGGACAGTCCCCCGTGGGGATGGGGTCAGTGACGGGCGCCGTGCGCGCCGCTGGTTGGGAGTGACACCCAAAATGCGCCCACTGCAGGATCTCGGCCTCTCCATGACAGCTGAGGCTGCCTACCTTGCGCTCGTGGAGCACGGTCCGCTGACTCCGGCGAGGCTCGCCGGTCAGCTGGCGCGGGCCGGATCGCCTGCCGAAGGATTGCACCATGCAGTCGACGAGCTCGCCGCTATCGGATTGGTGTCCCGCAAGAGTGACAGGGTGATCGCCCAGCCCCCACGCGCAGTGTTGGAAGCCATAGCCGAGCGGCGTGCACGAGAGTCCCGGATCGCCCACGAGAGTGCGATGCTCCTGTCGCGTTTCTGGCTCGATCACACCTCGGGATCGAGCTACATCGAGGTCGTCGACACCTCCCACAGCCCTGACGCGATACAGCAACGGGTCCACAACGAGGCAGTGGCAGAGGTGCGCGCGCTGTCGATTGGGCCGGTGGGCGGGGGTGAGCGTGTGCCGGAGGTTGACACCGAAGCGTTGGACGCCCTGGCCCGTGGGGTTGCCTACCGAGTGGTGTACAGCATCGACATCCTGCAGGAGCCCAAGGCCTTGGAGGCGGCGCGCGCGTGCGTCGACCGCGGGGAGCAGGCGCGGGTCTTTCCTGATCTCGCGATGAATCTGCTGCTCTGTGACGATCGTTTGGCCGTGTTGTCCGTCGTCGCACCGGACCGCGCGGGACACCACAGCGTCATCGTCCAGCCATCGGGCCTGCTGGATGGGCTGATCGGTGTCTTCAAGTCGTACTGGCGGATAGCTGTCCCGCTTCCTCGGGCCGGCGAGCCCACCGAGGGCTGGGCCCGCCCGACGAACAAGACGCGACAACTCCTGGGCTACCTCAGCGCCGGGCTCACCGATGAATCGATCGCCCGTGAGCTTGGGGTGAGTGAACGGACCGTCACCCGACGCGTTGCCCGCCTGCAGGAGGCACTCGGTACCCAGACCCGGTTCCAGCTCGGTGTCCAGGCCAGCCGCCAAGGCTGGCTTTGAACCGTCCTTTGAACCTTCGTCCGGGCCAAAGACCACGGTCTCGCCCGCACGCCTGGTGGTCTGCTCCTTCCTGTGCCGTTGTGTCGGCGACATCGCCCACACGTGACGGGCACGTGAGGCGGGCCGGTAGAGGGATCCGGCCCGCCTCACGCGGATCTTCGGTCGCTCGAGAGAGCGCGTCCTGCGGTCGGACTGCGGCGTCAGCCGGCGTCCGGCTTGACCAGGTCGGAAAGCTTGGCATCGAACTGCCCGGCGAACTTAAGCGACGGCAGGATGTGGCCCTGGTTCGCCGCGTCGTTGGCCACGCTCGCCGCCCAACTGGACGCGGTGAGCCGCTGGTTCGGCGTGCCGTGATGGCCCGGGTTGTCGAAGCCGCAGTCGCCTACCTCGTAGAACGACTGCTCAGAGTCCAGAAGACGCTTGGTGTTCAGCGCCTCGCCGCGGGCGTGGGTCAGGTAGTACGTCCCGAACGCGTCGGCCATGAGCTCAGTACGACGGGTGGCCTCAGGAGCGGGCAGGTCGCTCACGAACAGGTCGCCCGCGTACTGCACGTGGTGGCCGAACTCGTGAGCCTCGATCGCCCGCGGCGCGACATCGCCCAGACCCACGGCTGACATGCCCTGCAGGATGCCGTCTCCCATGATGATCCTGTCGGAGACGCCTGTCGGTTCCGGGTCACGCTTCTCGCTGTAGGCGAAGGCGTTGAAGGAGAAGATCGGGTTGGCGCCGCCCTTCAGGATCGGTTCCATGTTGACGAGCTCGAGGAACATCTCGGCCAGTTCGAGCTGGGACTCCGGCGTCCCGCCGTACAACACGGAGAGCGTGCGAGCAACCCGCTCGGGGCTGGAAAAGACATCGGCCCCATGCAGGGGGACCAGCTGGATGTCCGCCGAGTCGATGTCCCAGAACCGCTTGAGGTTCTTCATCTCGGAGGTGAGCTCCTGAGAGTACTCACCGTTGGCACCGAACTTGTTGGACTTCGACTCCGTGCCGAAGATCAGCGCGTCGTAGGTCGGGAGGTTGAAACCATCGAAGATCGAGAGCATGAAGATGGCGAAGGGGTCCTCGGCGCCCACGAGGAGGGAGCGGGCCCAGGTCTTGAGCCCGGTCGACGGGCACTGGTAGTCGTCGGGATTGATCACGCTGTCGCGCAGGTCGCTCCACTGCGAATCGTCAATGCCGTACTTCGCGGCAGCAGCCTTGGAGCGGGACTGCCAGTCGGCGGGCAGCTTCGCCAGGATCCCGTCGGCAAGGGCTTTGAGCCGCGGAGGCAACGTGGAGGTGTCGATGGCCGACTGGAGCGACTGACTGTCGGCGGTCGCGGTCCCAGTCGCGTCAGCGGCCTGCGCGGGGAGCGCCACACCGACGGCACAGGTCGCGGCGATCGCCAGGCTGACCGCCATGGAGAGGGTCTTCTTCACAGGGACTCCCTTTCGAAGGTGCCTGCAAGGACGAGCAGGCAGGCCCAGTGTGTGAGCCCAGTGACCCTGTGGTGAATAGCTGATTACTGTCCGAAACTGGCAATGTCTGGAACCAGACAACCCGCGCTCGGCGATGGGCGCCGGACGGAGTGAGACCGTGCCATCTTGATTTCTGCAGGTTGCAGGCCCTGGTGCGAGCGGCGGGTGAGATCCTCGGGCCTGTCGACGCGGTACCCTCCGCTGCGCTCGTACATGAGGAGTTCGTGGATCTGAGCTGCGCGGCTCTCTCCGCCTCCCGTCCCCCCGCCTGCCTCAGCAACGCTTACGGGCACTGTCACGTTGGCGGGCGGCGTGGGAAGATCCTCGAAGGTGATCACGTTGGAGGGGGCGAATCCGCGTCCGGTCCGTGCGGTGCAGCGGCACGGGCGCGCGCCGATGGGCCTCGGTGCCGCAATCGGTGCACTGGTCACCGAGCGCGCGTGGGAGCTCCCGGCCACCCAGGCCATCAATGAACCTCTTCATTTCGTTCTTCGCGGCTTATGCCGCCAGAGCCGTGTGCACCCGTTCCCGGAAGTCGTCGGGGCCGCGTCAGCTTCCCCCGAGGAAGACGAAGGTCCCGATCTCCCCGGGCGGTCGGGGCCTTCGCCTTGCCAGGTGCCGCCCAGAACAGAGGCTGACGGGCTGCTCCGGCGCATCAAGCGGTGTCAGGGGGCGTGAGGGTGTCGATCTGGGCGGCGAGGCCGGGGTGGGTGACGGCCAGGTGGGGACGGGTGGCGGTCAGAGGGGCGATGAGGTCTGCGGGGTCGTCGTGGGCGAGGGCCGCGTGGAGCTCGCCGAGCGGGAGGCGGGCGGTGGGGGGAAGGTCGGTGAGGGCGGTGATCTGGCCGGCGAGGCTGCGCAGGGCGGCGGCGTTGCGGCGGGCCCAGGTGGCGGTGTTGCGCCGGGTGGCGCGGGCCTGGCGGGTGGCGGTGACGCGTTGTTCGCCGGTGGTGCCGGCGGGGCCGGGGCGACCGCGTAGGTAGCGGCGTTCGGCGGCCTGGCGGCTGGTGACGCCGAGGGGGTGGGCGAGGTCGGCCCAGCTGGCGCCGGCGTCGCGGGCGGTTTCGATCAGGCCGGTCTCCCATCCGGCGAGCTGCTCGCGGACCTGCCGCAGCAGCATCAGGGAGGCCAGGGCCTGCTCCGGGCCCGGCCCGGTCCCGGTCGGGGGAGAGGGAGCCTCGTGGTGGGCTGTGTGCAGGGCGTCGTCTATGGCGTTGAGGGCCGCTGCGGCGGCGAGGAACGACGCCGGGCTGTGGGTGTCGGTGCTGGTCGTGGACGGCTTCTGGGCTGCGGTCACGGGCACCTCCTTCGGAGTGTCATCGTGATGACGACATCATGTTTGTCATCCATTGGATGACATGTTACAACGGTGTCAGTGCAGCGCATTGGCAGCAACTGCCTACAAACCGCTGGAGGTGTTTCACGATGTTGATGCGCACTGACCCCTTCCGTGAGCTGGACCGGCTGGCGCAGCAGCTGATGGGCCCGGGTACCTGGTCGAAGCCGTCGGCGATGCCGATGGACGCCTACCGCGAGGGCGACGAGTACGTGGTGGCCTTCGACCTTCCGGGCGTGGCCGCGGACGCGATCGACATCGACGTCGAGCGGAACATGCTGACCGTCAAGGCCGAGAGGCGGCCGGTGGCGAAGTCCGACGACGTGCAGATGGAGCTGTCCGAGCGGCCGCTGGGCGTCTTCTCCCGGCAGATCGTGCTCGCCGACACCCTCGACACCGAGCACATCCAGGCCGACTACGACGCAGGGGTGCTCACCCTGCGCATCCCGATCGCCGAGCGCGCCAAGCCCCGCAAGATCTCCATCGGCGTCGGCTCCGGCCGCAAGGAGATCTCCGGCTGACACCAGCCGACCGGAGGCGGTGCGGAGGACGGGACTCCTGATCTCCCTCTGCTATCCCGCCCTCCGCACCCCGTGAGAAGCCCGAAGAAGAATGGGGGTGCGGCCAAGATGACTCTGCGACGCGAAGCGTTCCTCGACCATGTGACCGAGCGCGGCGAATACAAGACCGCCGAGGAGGCCGAGCGCGCGGCCCGCGTGGTCCTCGCCCTGCTCGGCGCCCACCTCGTCGGTGAGGTCCGCGCCCAGCTCGCGGCACGCCTGCCAGAGGAGTTCGCTCTGATCCTGCTCAACCCGCTGCAGAGCGCCGAGCCACTCCCGCCAGAGCGGTTCGTCCGCGCGACCGCGGCCTGGATCGAGGGCGCCACCGAGCAGACCGCTAACTGGGACGTCAGCGCCGTGCTGTCCACGGTCGCCGACGCGGCCGGTGAGGACCTGCTGGGGCAGATCCTGCTCCAGCTCCCCGCCGGCTACGACCTCCTCTTCGGCCGCCCCCAGCCCACCTGACCCCCAAGACCTGGGGCGGTGCCACACCCCCGGGCGCCACCCCATCCCGGCTCCGATGAAAGGCATGCACCGCAGTGATCACCGACGTGCGCGCACCGCAAGGGCACCAGCAGCCGTACGGGACGGCGTACGAACACATGCTGGAGAAGGTCCGCTACGAAGGCGCCTACCCCACCCGCGAGCGCGCCGACGAAGCCGTCCGCCTCGTCCTGGGAGGACTCGGGCGTCAGCTGACCGGCGACGAACGCGTCGACCTGGCCGCCTGCCTGCCCCTGGAGGCCGCACGCGTCCTGACCGCGCAGATCCCCGACACCCAGCCGCTGACCGGCTGGGCCTTCGTCAAGGACCTCGCCGCCCGCTCCAGCGCCTCGCTGGCCACCACACGCTGGGACACCGGATCCGTCTTCGCGGCCGTCGCCGCCTACGCAGGCACCGACCTCATCACCCGCATCCTGCACCAGCTCCCCACCGGCTACGCGCTGCTGTTCGGCCGCGCCGAACTCAACCCCGCCGCATAGCCCCGGGCCGTTTCCTGTTGGCACGGTGGTGCCCGACGCGCAGTCTGCTCCTGGCCGGTCAGCGGTGCAGGTCCTCGTTGAGCCGGCGGTGCAGCAGCAAGAGGGCTTCGGTGTCGGCGACATCGGCCAGCTGGTGGAGCAGGGTGCGGATCGCCGGGTCGTCGCCGGCGCGGACGGCCGCCACGATGCGATCGATCAGCCGGGAAGCCTTGGTGGGTTCGCCCGCCGGACCGGGCGGGGCCCAACCGTGGCCGTCCGGCCCGGCAGCAGGGGGTGCAGCCGGGAGGGGGCTGGTGGTCGTCACCGGTTCAACGCTCCTGTTCGGGCTCGGTCCCCTGGTGGGCGGTTAGCGCGGCCTGTGCGGTCTGAGGTTTGATGACGACGCCGAACTCGTACAGGCCGATCTCCAGCACGTCGTCGACGGTCGCCTCGCAGATCCGCTTGAGGGCGAGCGCGGCGGCACCGCGGGCGATGGCCTCCTCGCGGCCAGGGGCGTCAGGGTCCTGGAGCGCGGACAGCACGGTCCGCCATAGGGGCGTCATCGCTGAGGACGTTCCTCTCCGGTTTCGGTGTCTTCCTGCGCCAGGGCGTCGGCGTCATCCTCGCCAGCCCCGCCGTACGGCCCGAAGGGCCCGACCCGCGTCGGCCTGGCGCGCGTCTTCCAGGGGCCAGCGCAGGACCTTGCACGGCTTACCCCCAAGCCTCCAGGGCCGAGGAGCGAGCCGAGCACCAGGACCACGGCCAGGTCCACGACCAGGCCGTGCCCGAGCAAATTGGCTCTCGCGTTTCTGCCCCTGACCCGGGCAATCCCTGTTCCGGACCCAGGCTTGCCCACCACCGCTGCGGCCGTCGTGGCGTTACAGGTGTTCGCTGAAGTGGTTCTTCCCCTCGGCGGTCACGAAGCCCAGCCCCTGCGCGAGGTGCATCCCGGTGTGTCCCTGGAACGGGCACGAGTGCTGGTCGCCGAGTTCGAATGCGCAGGCGCCCGGCTGACGGATCTCGCGGGCCCCCGGAACGCCGGTCCACCGGCACAGCCACATGTCCAGGTCACAGATCCCGTCTGCGCTGAACCCGATCTCTGACGCATGAGCGCCCTCATGGCCGGGTTCGAGCCTGCACTCCAGGGTGGATCGGTTCTCCGGGGTGAGCATCTCCTCGTAGCAGATCCTGAAATGGGACGCCTCCCCCCGGGAACACTGCCGGGCAGAGCGACCCGGCTCGATCGTCAGCTCTTCCCAGAACAGAGACATCCCCGGGGTCTCCCGTACGTACCGGGTCTCGCGGGGGAGCTCGGCCTTCCCGAGGACCCGGCCACGGCCGCGGCCCATATCCGTGCCGAGCGCGCATCGCTCCGGGCACGTGACGCCCGCTGGCAGCGCGCCTACACCAACCTCGTCTGCGACATCGTCGGGACCGAACGCGGCGGCAAGCACCGCGCCGCCGAGGCGGCCAACGCGCACCTGACCGGCGCGAACGTCCTGCCGCCTGCCCGGGGAAAGCCGGCCCCGCCACGGCGGCCGCCGACCCGAGCCCGCAGCCGACCACATCCGCCGCACCGGCACCGCGCCCCGCGCCGTCGGACGGCTACCGCCGCGCGATCGAGGCGCACCGCGTAGCCCGGCTCTCCCCGCCGCGTACGGCGGCGTGATCCCGTTGATCGACTGCGGAGCGAACCCCTGGACTGAGACGATGAGTTGATACGAAAGGTGAGGTTTCATGCGAGGGGACAAGCGGCAGATCCAGACAGCGGTCTTCGGCAGCGCGGACTCGGAGGAGCCGCTGTTGCTGCCACTGGAGGCGATCGAGCTGGACGCCTTCCGCCAGCGGCACGAACACGACACATTCTGGTGCGGGCTGCTCCTCGGAGGCTGCGGCCTGCAACTGACCACCAAGCTCTACACCGACCGGGTCTGCCACTGCGCCCACCTCCCCGGCCCCGACGGACACCCCCACCTCTGCGGCCGCCGTGCACGTGGCGTGACCAGCGCCGACCACCTCTACGTGAAGTCCGCGGCCGCCGCCTGGCTCCACAGCCGTGGCACGCAGGCCGACGTCGACTTCGCGCAGCCGGACGGCAGCCCACTGGGCTCCGTCGTCGATATCCACCTTGCGCACAAGAAGCTGCGGGTGCACCTGGACCAGAGCGTGGCACCGGAGTGGGACAGCGAGAACGAGCCGGTCCTCGGCATCTCGGTCCCGGTGGACCAAGACACCCTGATCAAACGCTGGTACGTGCACCGGATCCGTCTCGACAGCGAAGGCACCCGCCGACGCGTCCGCATCGGGACCGAGGCCTTCGCCCGGCCCACCGAATGGTTCGCCCTGGACGAGTGCAAGATGACTGAACGTGGCCTGTCCACCCCGGCAGTCGAGCGGATCGTCCGGTCACGCAGCACGCCCCCGCCGACCCTCCGGGCCACGCGCACGGACAGAAAGTCGCCGGATGCCCGGACCCGGGCTCAGGTTCTCTTCCGCCGTATCGAAGAGGCCCGCGCTGTGGGGGCCGTAGTGGTGGTGACCCGCGTGAGCCACACCCTGGAAACCCTGGAAGCGACGGACCAGGAGACCCGGACCCAGATCGAAACTGTCCTCCAGGACGCCAAGATCTGGCTGCAGGAGCAGACCGCGGCCCGGCAGGAGATGTTCTCCCGGCTGGGCGAAGCCGTGGCCCACGGCAACGTCCAGGAGGCCCGCAGGCTGCTGGCCCGCGTCAACGCGATCGCGGACCACGACCGCACCGACATCGAAACCCAGACGGCCGGGGCGGCCGCCACCTTCCTCGCTGGAGTGCTTCGGGAACAGGAAGAAACCGCCCGCAGGCTCAACACCGCGGCCGAGGCCAAGGAAGAGGCCCGTCGGAGAACGGCCCGGCAGAAGACGGAAGCACCGGAGCGGGTACGCACGACCCTGCGCACTCTGCGTCGTCACGGCCGCACCATGCCGGGGACGGAGAAGCGGCGTAGGGTCACCATGCTCACCGACCTGGCCGCCAAAGCCGGTGATCAACTCTCGCGCAGCGAGATCAACCAGATCGAGGCGTGGAAGGCCCGCGTGCAGCCTGAGCGAAAGACGCTGTCACCTGAACAAGCCCCTCCCGCCCAGAAGAAGCCCGCCCCGGACCGGACACCGAAACCCAACCGGGACCGAAACGTACAGCAGCAGAAGGGCAAGCCCCGGCTGCACCAACAGGTGGCGCGCGCGGATTGGTACAGCGAAACCTGCCCGCGGTGCTACGCCGGGGCCGGGAAGCCGTGCGGCAACGACGACCGGGTCGGCCCCGGCCGGACACGGCAACTCCCGCACGACGAACGCCTGCGCAGAGTCCTGCACCACAGCGACGCCCGCTCCCGGCCGCCACGGCAGCGCCGGGAGAAGCGGAACGAACAACCGACCGATGGTACGGCGGCCCGGACCTGGCACGCGTGGGAAGTCAGCTGCCCGAAGTGCCAGGCCCCGCCAAAGGCCCGCTGCACGGCCAACGGCCCGCACCGCGAGCGGATCGAGTGGGCGGCGGAGTTCACTCGAAAGCTGTGGGGCTGACCTGCGGCCGGCCAGGTGTCGCCGATCGCCCGGGAGACGTAGAGCTGGTAGAAGGCCGGCGCATAGCCGGGACACGAGCAGGGACATCCCTGACCCAGGCGTTCAACAAACCGGAGGAGCAGTACGTTGTCGTGGAAAGTGGCGGTCCAGCCAGCCTTGAGGATGCTGCTCCAGCCGGAGACCCGGCTCGACCCGCACCTGGAGATACTGCGCCTGGGCGCGGAGCACGAGGACATCGAGGCCGACGACATCGTGGTGACCCTGGCCCTGGGCGGCGCGCTGGTGACCGGCACCCTGGTCTCCACCGACACCTGGGAACGCCTGCACCTGCGTCAGCTCGGCGACCACGACGACACCCTGCGTAGGGTCGCGCGCCACGCGATCGGGCACCTGGACGAGGCCGCCGAGAAACGCCGACGCCCCCGCGAGATCGACCATCGCTTCCTTCACCCGCGGGACGTGACCCACCGCTCCGGACGAACCACCCACACCCTGCCGACCTGGCGCGGCCCGATCTCCGCGGTCAGCGGCTGGACCCTCGGCGAACCCGACAAGGACTGATCCGCAGCCACGGCACAGCTGTACCCCATGGGCGTTCCAGAAGGCCAGCGCCGGTCCCGGCCCGAGCGGTGGGGTGAGCGACTCGTGCAGGGCGCCGAACTCACCCGCGCCACCCTGCTCCACGTCCTCATGACTCCGCCCCGCCCCCGCTGAGCCGCCCCTTGCGCGCCCCCGGCCGGAGTGGGCACGGGGCGCGCGCCCATCAGGAACGGGCTCCTCGCGGCGGGCGAGCGGGCACGTGCCGGGTGACGTACGGCCGCTGAAATCGAGGCGTGTTTCGCGTTCCACGACGACGATCGACGAGGCCGCCATTCCCCAGTAGCGCCCCCCGATCACCCGCTCGTGTGCGTCCGGCACCGGGCGCAGGAACTTGCGCGCGCAGTGCTGTCGTCGCAGGCCAGTGGGGAGGAAGGTGGAGGGCATGGGCGTTGATCGAGGCGACAAGACGCTGCTGGACCGTCTGACGTTGCTGGCGGAGGCCCAGGCGGCGCTGGCCAGCACGCTGGACCTGCTGGAGGGGCTGCGGCGGGCGTGCCGGGTGCTGACCGGGCGGCTGGGGGATTGGTGCACGGTTGATCTGCTGGACGAGGGCGGCCGGCTGGAGCGGGCCGTCGTCGTCCACCGCACCCCCGAGGCGCTGGCTCCGGGCGGCTACGAGGGGCCGCTGCCACCGGTGCCGGAGGGGGACGGCGGGCCACTGCCGCGGGTACTGCGAGGGGCGGGGCCCCTGCTGCTCGCCGACATCCTTCCGCCCGGCCGGGCGGAGAACCCGCTGCACGCCCGGCAGCTGGAACTGTTCGAGCAGCTGGGTGCGCGCAGCGCTGTCATCGCCCCGCTGCGGGCCCGCCGCGAGGTCCTCGGCGCACTGACCGTGGCCCGCACCGATGCCGACCGCCCCTTCACCGAAGACGATCTCCCGCCGATCGAGGACCTGGTCCGCGGCCTGGCGCTGCAGGTGGACAACGCGCGGCTGTACCAGCAGACCCGGCACATCGCCGAGCGCTTCCAACGCGCCCTGCTGCCCGAGCTGCCGCAGGTCGAACACCTTCAGATCACCGCCCGCTACGCCCCCGCGCAGGCCATCGCCCAGGTCGGCGGTGACTGGTACGACGCCTTCGTCCTGCCGCAGGGCGACACGGTCCTGGTCATCGGCGATGTCATGGGCCACGACCTGCAGGCGGCGGTCGCCATGAGCGCGCTGCGCAACATGCTGCGCGGTATCGCTGTGGACCGCCAAGAGCCTCCCGGTGAGGTCCTGCGGCGTTTGGACGTCGCCAGTCACACGCTCCAGTCCCAGGAGACCGCGACGTGCATCTACGGCCTGGTCAAAGGCCCCGGTGAACGGGGCTCGTGGGCCTTGCACCATTCCTCGGCCGGGCACCTGCCGCCGTTGCTGACCACCGCCGGCGGCGACACCCGATATCTGGAGACGGGCGCGGGGCTGCTGATCGGCATGGACTCCGAGCACCGGCGTCTGACCGCCGTCGACGAGCTGCCCGCGCATTCCACTGTGCTGCTGTACACCGACGGACTGATCGAGCGCCGCGGCGAATCCCTCGACCACGGGCTGACCCGGCTGCGTCAGCACACCGCCGCCCTCGCCCGCGAACCCCTGGACTTCTTCTGCGACGAACTGCTGAGGGGGCTCGGCGCAGACAGCACCGACGACATCGCCCTGCTCGCCCTGCGTCCCACCCCACCGGCCGGCACCTGATCCGGCCGATGCGCCGCAGCCAGGTGCCGCAAGGCCGAGCCCGGTGCCGTGCCGCTCGCGCTTCGGTCCGGCCCGTACGCGCAGGAGACGACCGACGAGAAGTACGAGCGGGCCGACAACGCCCGGCCCGAGAATCGAACGCGCGCATCATTTCGGGTATGGCTGAGACAACGGTCCCCGATGATCTCCGCGCCGCGCAGGTCCGTCTGCATCAGGCCACCGCGGAGCTCAGCACGCTCGGGCGCACCCTTCCTTGGTCGGCGGAGCCGCACGACGGCTGGCCCGGGAAGGAGCATGCGCACACGGGAGGGTAGCCGGCCGCCGTCTCACGTTCGGAGCCTGAGCCGGAAGAACCTGCGTGAGCACATGACCGGGCTGAGCAGGACATCGACACACCCACGATCAAGCAGGGATTCACCGGTTCGGGTATTCGCCTGCCGGATCCGGCACGGGTGGGGCAGGGTCGGTGGGCGAGCGAGCACTCCCGGCCCGGAAAGGTGGCGCTTCGGGCGTGCCACACCAAGACGGTGGAGGAGAGGGGAACGTCATGTGGGAGTCCGAGGAGTCCGGTGCCGAGCACGAGGGCCGGCCCGGCGTCCTCCTGGCCGCCGCCCCCGAACCGGGCCCGGTCTACTTCGACACCGGGAGCGGACCGACGATGCACCAGAGCACCGACTGGTGGATCTACGACGGCACCCTCGGCGCCCCGCTCGCCACCCACCTGCGCGGCGCCTGCTCCTGCGGCTGGCGCGGCACCAGCCACTACCTCCTCGACTGGGAAACGGTCGACCGCCGACGCCCCTACCTGACCGACACCACGGGCCCCGAGCACGACTGGAACGCCCACATCACCGACGTACAGGACCGCACGGCCCCGGTTCCCGCGGAGCTACTCGCCCTCCTCGACCAGGCCGAGAAACACCTCATCACCCTCGCCACCGAGAACCCCCTGGCCGCCCTCCGAGCCGTCGCCGCCCTGGAACGCCTCACCCGACAGACCGCCAGTGAAGCAGCGTTCAACCTCGACACCCCCGACGGCCCCTCCTGGGACACCATCGGCCAGGCACTCGGCACCAGCGAAGAAACCGCCCGCTCCCGCCTCACCCGCTACGCACTCGGCCGCTGACCCGCGAGGCCCGTGCCGGCATCGGCCCGCTGGTTGCCGGGCGCACGATCATTTGCGGCCCGCGGATCCCCGCGCCCGTCCCTGGCAGGCCGACGCCGAGGACAGGCCGGCTCGGCGGTGTCCGGCGGGCCGGTCCTGCTGGGGTTGCCGACGCCGCTCCGGCCGGCCCGACAGGGGTGATCAGGCCCGGAGCGGGGAAAGGGCCCAGAAATACGACACCGCAGGTCGAGGTGGTGATGCTTTCGATGGTGATCTTCTTGCTCGGGCAATCGGCTGCGAGCTGCTGCAGCTCGAAGTCGTCGATCAGCGGAAGGAAACGCTGATTCAGGAGCGGGTGGCGGTCGCGCAGCTGTTGCCCGTGGCCGTGGTGCCGTGGCTCGTGTTGATCGGCTTGCTGCGGTCGTACGGATCGACCTGGTGGGCCTCGTCGGCGGGCTGCTTGTCGGCCGTGCCGAAGGGGGGTACGAAGTAGCCGGTCGGGGCGGAGCAGCCGCCGTTGGTCATGTCGAGCGCGTACGAGACGAGGGACATCGTGCCCGGTTCGGTGATGACCTTGGCCGGGTCGTCCCAGCTCATCACCACCTGGCGTCGCACGATTGTACGGACGACCTCGGCGTTCCGCCCGCTGTCGCCCGCCGGGGTGACCGGGTACACGAAGGTGACGTCCGCCGTCACTTCGACCGCCCCCTGTTTCCCCTCCCGGTAGGTGAGCCGGCCGCGTGTTTTGATCACGTCGCCGACCAGCCTGGACTGCTCCGGCCTGAAGCGGCTGAACAACAGCAGCGGGTCGGTCTTGTCAGTGGGCGTCGTCGACGACAGTGCGGTACGGAGGTACTCCTGGGTGTCCTTCTGGTGCGGGTTCAGCAGCGCGATCGCTTTCGTGGGCCGCTCGCCTTGCAGCACGCGGGAGTTGAGCCCTGTGGCCACCAGGAAGTCCCGGCTCTGCCGCAGTGCCCGCTCGACCTGCGCGGTGTCCATCCAGCCGGTCGCCTTGGCCGGTGGCACCGTGATCCCTGCCGCTCCGTCGCCCTGCGAGGCTGGGTCCGCCAGGCCGAGGCCGACCGCGGCGAGCGGGAGGACCGGCTCACCACCGCCGAGCTGGACGAGCTCAAGCAACTCCGCAAAGAGGTAGCGGAGTTGCGGCGGGCGAACGAGATCCTGAAAGCCGCCTCGGTGTTTTTTGCCCAGGAGATCGACCGTCCCCGGACGAGGCCGCGCAGGTGATCGACCACCTGCGCGAGAGGGGCCTTGGGGTCGATCCCGTCTGCCGGGTGCTGGAGCTGTCACCGTCGACGTACTTCGCCCGCAAGAAGCGGCCGAAGTCGGCCCGCCGGCTCCGGGACGAGCAGCTCATGCCGCTGATCGAGGAGGTCCACGCGGAGTCGGGCGGCACCTATGGCGCCCGCCGGATCACCCGCGCGCTTCGGCGCAAGGGCCACGGGGTGGCCCGCTGCACCGTCGAAAGGCTGATGGCCGAGCTGGGCCTGGAGGGCGTCATCCGTGGCCGGCGGCGTCGGACCACGATTCCGGAACCGTCGGCGCCGCGTCCGCCGGACCTGGTCGACCGCGACTTCACCGCCTCCCGGCCCGATCAGCTGTGGGTCGCGGACATGACGTATGTCCGCACCTGGTCGGGATGGGCGTATGTGGCGTTCGTCCTGGACGTGTACTCGCGGATGATCGTCGGCTGGTAGGTCGCGAACCACATGCGGACCGAACTCCCTCTGGACGACCTGGAGATGGCGCTCTGGCGGCGCCGGATCAAGAAGGACTCCGGACTGATACACCACAGCGATCGCGGGTCGCAATACGTATCAATTCGGTATACCGACCGGCTCGCCGACATCGGCGCCTCCGCCTCCGTCGGCTCCGTCGCGGACTCGTATGACAACGCGATGGCCGAGGCGCTGAACGGGACCTTCAAGGCCGAGCTGATCGAGATGCAGGGTCCCTGGAAGGGCGTCGACCAGGTCGAGCGGGCGATCTTCCAGTGGATCACCTGGTACAACGAAGAACGCCTTCACTCCGCGCTCGACTACGTGCCGCCGGCCGAGTACGAGGAAGCCTTCTGGCGCAGCCAGGAACAAACCCCGCAGTCCGCCTGAACCAATCAAGATCGGACTCTACGAAACTCGGGGCAGCTCAGTACTGCCTTGTGAGGCGTCTTCCTCGGGATGCGGCTTCACGACGCCCCGCCCACGCGTACGGTCCATCTCACGCCATTCCGGCCGCAGTCCAGCCAGATTCGTGGTGAGGACGTACGCGGCGCCGCAGGCGAGCAGCACCGGCATGAGTCCGACAGCGGTCACCGCCCGAGCGCAGCGTAGGTCGCCGGGGCGTGCTCGGCCTGACTGCTGTGACGGACTGCGGGCGCTGACCTGTCTGAAGCTTCCCCTTGATCGTGGACACCTGGAGACTGGGACCTGAGGTTCCAGAGGAAGTAGCACCAGGTGGGAAGCAAATACACGAAGCGGTACA
>NZ_JBIARH010000042.1:0-38088 GCF_042889785.1 Streptomyces sp. NPDC002476
GTGCAGACCCGTGCACACAGCTGAGCTCAGAGCAGTTCTCAGATTCGCTTCACCACCGGGATGAAGCCCGGTGCACTGCGAATAAACCCGGTAGCAGGCGCCCGGGTTCGGTGCACGGAGGGGAGTGGAGGGGGAGTGGGGGAGTGGGGGCGGGAACGGGGGCCGTGGACCTGTGGGCCTCCGGGGCACGGCACTAAGCCCTTAGGGTTGCCCGACGTGCTGAGACGACGTCCGCAGTTGTTGTGGTTGCTGGTGCCCTATGTGCTGTACCTCGGGGTGCTGCCGCTCGTGAACCGGGTGACGCCGGTGGTTCTCGGGCTGCCGTTCCTCTTCGTCTGGCTGCTCGGGGCGACCCTGCTGACACCCGTCGCCGTATGGCTGACCCGGCGGGGGGACCGCCGGTGAACGCCGCGGTCGCGACCTCCGTCCTCGGGGTCTTCATGGTGCTCACCGTCGCCCTGGGGCTGCTCGCGGCGCGCGGGCCGCGGAAGGGGCGTGGAACGGACGGCGGCGGGCTCGCGGAGTGGTCCGTGGGCGGGCGCAGCCTGGGGACCGTGTTCATCTGGGTGCTGATGGCCGGCGAGGGCTACACCAGCTTCAGCTACCTGGGCGCCGCGGGATGGGGGTACAACTACGGCGCCCCCGTGCTCTACGTGGTGGCGTACATGTCGTGCGGGTACGCCCTCGGCTACGTCGTCGGGCCGATGCTCTGGGCGTACGCGCGCAGGCACGGACTCGTCGGGATCACCGACATGGTGGCCCACCGCTTCGGGCGGCCCTGGCTCGGCGCGCTGGTCGCCGTTCTCGCGACCGTGTTCCTGCTCCCGTACATTCAGCTCCAGATCACCGGCATGGGGGTGGTCGTCTCGACCATCTCCTACGGCGCCATCAGTCTGAACTGGGCCTATTTCATCGCCTTCGCCGTCACCACCGGCTTCGTCGTGGTGAGCGGACTGCGCGGGAGCGCGTGGGTGTCCGTGCTCAAGGACGTTCTGGTGATCGCCACGCTCGGCTTCCTCGTCGTCTACGTGCCGCTGCACTACTTCGACGGGTACGAGGCCTTCCTCGACCGGCTCGTCACCGAGAAGAGCGAGTGGCTGACCTTCCCCGGGCACGGGGACAGCGGGCTCGGACAGGCGTGGTTCATCACCACCTCGTTCCTCAACTCCCTCACCGTGGTGATCTTCCCGACCACCGTCGCGGGGTACCTGGGCGCGAAGAACGCCGACGTGCTGCGCCGCAACGCGATGTTGCTGCCCGCGTACAACGTGCTGCTCTTCGTGCCGATGCTGCTCGGGATGGCGGCCCTCTTCGTCGTGCCGGGACTCGTCGGCGCCGAGTCCAACCTGGCGCTCTTCAAGCTCGTCGTGGACTCGCTGCCCGCGTGGGTGGTCGGGGTCGTCGGTGTGGCGGCGGCGCTCTCGTCGATCGTGCCGATGGCCGTGTTCATGCTGGTCATCGGCACGATGTGGGGGCGCAGTGTGCTGTCCCTGGTGCCGCGGTGGGAGCGGCGGCAGAAGGGCGCCGCGCAGAGCGTCGTGGTGGCCGCGGGCGTGACGGCGCTCGTCCTCACGTACACCGCGCCCAACACACTGGTGCGGCTCTCCCTCATCTCGTACGAGGGGATGGCGCAACTGCTTCCGATGGTGCTGCTGGGACTGGTGTGGCGGCGGCTGACGTTGGCCGGGGCGTTGAGCGGGCTGGTCGTCGGGGTGGGGGCGGTATGCGGTTTCGTGTTCACGGGGAACGATCCGGTGTGGGGGGTGAACGCGGGGGTCGTGGCGCTCGGTGCCAACCTTCTGGTCGCCCTCGCCGTGACCTGCGCGGGACCGCGCGAGCGCGACGACCGGCCGGACGACGAGGTGCTCGCGCGGGACGAGATCGGCGTTCCGGAGAAGACCGGCGGTCCGGCCGGTGGCCCGGGGAAGACCGGTGCGTCGGGGGAGGTCCCCGCCCCCGGGGTCCCCGCTTCCGGGGGCCCTGCCTCCGGGGTCCCTGCCTCCGGAGAGGTTCCCGCCTCGGGGTGAGGGAGGCGGGGGCACGGGGAACGGCCGCTCTGTCCGAGCCGTCGTGTATAACGGCTGAGTATGGCGCACGTACATGTGCGCGAAAGCCGTGCCGTGACAGTCCGTGCATGACAGCGACGAGGGGAGGGGCCGATGAGCGGTGACACGCGCAGTCCGCGTGACGGCGTCACCGGCTTGCCCCGCCCCGTGGCGCTGCTGCTCCTCCTCGTCACCGAGCTGTTCGCGGCGATCCTGCTCGCCGAGGGCGGCAGTCTTTCCGCCGCCGTAGCCCTCGCCGCCACCGCGGCCGCCGGCTCCGCCCTCGTCGCCGCCGCGGTCATCAGCGCCCGCTGTGCCGCGCCTGTGCCCCGGACCCGTGTCCGTACGGCAATACGCGACCGGGAGCAGCGCACCGCGTTCCTGCCGCAGCGGGACCCGGACGCCAGGGGCCGCAGACGCCCCCGAGCCCCCGGGCACGCCCTCCCGACGACCGCGTAGGGGCCCGTTCGGTCCGTCCTCCGCCCTGTTCCGTGCGGGGGCACGGTTCCGATAGGCAGGCGGTGCGTGCGTGCGCACAGTGTGCCCGTGGCAGGTGCGCCTGGCGCCCGGCCACGGGTGTCCTCCTCGCGGTTCGTCATGCCGAGTCCGTTCCTCACCCCCGGTACTCCGGTAATCCGGCAGGTCCGCTCATTCCGGGACCCCGGTACTCCCGGCACTTCCGGTACTCCCGGCACGACGAGATCCCTCGGAGGGCTCACCGATGTCCGTCCTCATGTCCGCGTTCGCCGCCCTGGTCGGCGCGCTGGCCGATGTACTGCACCCGCTCTTCCAGAGCGCTTCCACCGCCGCTGCCATCGTGCTGTTCACGGCACTCGTGCGGCTCGCAGTACACCCCCTGTCGCGGGCCGCGGCACGCGGGCAGAAGGCCCGCACCAGGCTCCAGCCGCAGATAGCCGAACTGCGGAAGAAGCACGGCAAGGACCCCGAGCGCATGCAGCGGGCGCTCATGGACCTGCACCGGGAGGAGAAGGTCTCGCCGCTGTCCGGCTGTCTGCCGAGCCTGCTCCAGATGCCCGCGTTCTTCCTCCTCTACCACCTGTTCTCCAGCCGGAGCATCGGCGACGGGCCCAACGAACTGCTCGGCCACCAGCTGTTCGGCGCACCGCTCGGCGGGCGCTGGCACGATGCGCTGGCGCACGGTGGACCGTTCGGGGCGCAGGGGCTCGTGTACCTCGGACTGTTCGCGATCGTCGCTGCCGTGGCCACGTTCAACTTCCGGCGTACGAAGCGGCAGATGGCCGCCAACCCGGTCGTCCCCGCGACCGGGCCCGACGGCGAGCCCGTTCCGGGCATGGGCGCGATGACGAAGCTGATGCCGCTGTTGTCGTTCGCCACCCTCTTCACCGTCGCCGCCGTGCCGCTGGCCGCCGCCCTGTACGTCGTCACCAGCACCACCTGGACCGCGGTCGAGCGGGCCGTCCTCTACCGCGACATGCCCGCCGTCGGCACGGCGGCCGCCACCACGGCGTGACCGGGAGCGATCAGGAGCGACCGGGAGTGACTCGGAGCGACGGGGAATGACGGGGAATGACGGGAGAGGGACGACCGGGTGTGGCCGGGGCCGGGCGGGTCGAGGACCGGGTGAGGCGACGCCGGACCGGTCGAGGACCGGGCCCCTCAGGCGTCGGTCGTCGTGTCCGTGGCGGGCGGCAGGGAGACGGTGACGCCCTCGCGGGCCGAGCGGCGGGCGGCCTCCAGCACGTCCAGGGTGGCGGCGGCCTGGAGGGCGGTCACGGGGTTGTCGCCCCTGCCGCGCAGCGCGTCGGTGACCGCCGCGTAGTACGCGCGGTAGTCGTCCGGCACGGTGGGGACCGGGGCGCCGCCGCCCGTCAGCGGGCACTCGCCCGAACCGATCCGCCCCCACAGGCTCTCCGGTTCCTCGCCCCACGGCTGGTCGTCCGTCGGGCGGGCGCCCGTGCGCAGGGCGGCCTCCTGCGGGTCGAGGCCGGGTCCGGTACCAGGGGCGCGGCACGGGCACGAGGGGGCGGTGTCCGGCGCTGGGCCGATCGGGCGGTCCCGGCCACCGGCCGGAGGGCATTCCGGCACGTCGGTGCCGGTCGCGTCGCGCGTGCGTGGCAGTGTCGCGTGTCCAGGACCGTGAACTCCGGCGCACAGGCCGGGCGGGTACTGAAGATCTTGGCCGGGTCCCGCAGCGGCCGACGCGTGCATCTCCGGCGCCTTGTAGCTGTACGTGCCGGCCGCCGCTCCGGGCCCGGCCAAGATCTTCAATGCTCGCCCGGCCCGTGCTCCGCCCTCCACCCGATGCCCGGGGCGGCCCGGCGGCCCTCCTGGCCGGGCAGGCCGTCGGCGCCCGGGCCCTCGCCGCCACCCCTGAAGAAGCTCCAGGCCGACAACGTCGGACCGTCCGCCTCCACCGGCAAGCTCGCGCCCAAGGCGGACAAGGGCGAACTGCTCGCCGCCAACGGCGACGTGCAGATGAACGTCGCCCAGTCCAAGGACATGCCGAACCTCGGGACCTGGTTCCCCGCGAAGGAGGGCGGCAGGGCCACCACCTTCGCCCTGCCCCGTCGGCCGGCCGGCCGACGGGGCGAACGCACGCTCTAAACTCGGGGGCGTCGGTGCTGCACAAAGCGGTGCCGCCGGCGTCCCCGCACACGCGTACGGCAGGAGTCCCACGCATGGCAGAGCGCAAGCCGATCTCGTCCTGGCTCACCGACATGGACGGAGTTCTGATCCACGAGGGGACGCCGATCCCCGGGGCGGATGCCTTCATCAAGCGGCTGCGGGACTCGGGATTGCCCTTCCTGGTCCTCACCAACAACTCGATCTACACCGCCCGCGACCTGCACGCCCGCCTGCTGCGCATGGGTCTCGACGTGCCCGTGGGGAACATCTGGACCTCCGCCCTGGCCACCGCCAAGTTCCTGGACGACCAGCGGCCCGGCGGTACGGCGTACGTCATCGGCGAGGCCGGGCTCACCACCGCCCTGCACGACATCGGCTACGTCCTCACGGACCACGATCCCGACTACGTGGTCCTCGGCGAGACCCGTACCTACAGCTTCGAGGCGCTCACCAAGGCGATCCGGCTGATCAACGGCGGCGCCCGCTTCATCTGCACCAACCCGGACGAGACCGGTCCGTCCACCGAGGGGCCGCTGCCCGCCACCGGGTCCGTCGCCGCCCTGATCACCAAGGCGACCGGCAAGGAACCGTACTTCGCGGGCAAGCCCAATCCACTGATGATGCGCACCGGGCTGAACGCGATCGGCGCCCACTCCGAGTCCAGCGCCATGATCGGCGACCGGATGGACACCGATGTGCTGGCCGGTCTGGAGTCGGGCATGCAGACGTTCCTGGTCCTCACGGGTCTCACCGCGGTCGCGGACATCGACAAGTACCCCTTCCGGCCGTCCAAGGTCGTCGACTCGATCGCCGACCTGATCGACCTGGTCGACGTCGTCCCCGAGGGCTGAGCCCGGCGGCGTCCGGGGCAGGAGCGGGGCGGGAGCCCGATGAGCGGCGCGGGATCCGGTGTGAACCCCGACGGGATCCGACGGGATCCGACGGGATCCGACGGGATCCGTGCGGAGACCGGCCCGGCGCCCGGCGCCCGCTCGGGCCTTCTGCGGATGCGGAAAGGCGGAGCAGGCGTGAACCTTCACAGAGGAGGTTCACGATGCGTTCCATATCCCTCACGCTCTGCGCTGTGGCGGTCGTGGCGGCCACCCTGGTGCCGGCCCCTGCCGCACTGGCCGAGCCGGACCCCGCCACCGGTCCCCGCACCGGCTCCGGTCCGGGCACTGCTTCCCGCACCGCCCCGGACGCTGGATCGGGTGCCTCCCTCTCCGTGACCCCGCGCTCCGCCGCCCCGGGCGGCGAGGTGGCCCTCCGGCTGGACGGCTGCGGGAGCGGGAGCGCCGAAGGCAGCTCCGACGTCTTCGTCTCGACGGCGCGTTTCGCCCCCGCCGCGGACGGGGGCCTGTTCGCGCGGGCCCGGATCGGCGCCGACGCCTCACCGGGCGACCACGGCGTCCAGGCCGTCTGCGCCGACGGCGGCGAAAGGGCCACCGGAACGGTCACGGTCACGGTCGCCGGCCAGGACGCGGCGGCCACCCCTCTGGCCCCGGTCCGCGCGGGCGGTGGCGGCACCGCCGTCCTCACCGACGAGGAGGCCCGGCGGAGCGGCCCCGGCATCGCGCACGCCGTGATCGGCCTGGCGCTGGCCGCCGTCGCGGTCGTCGCCGTCGTGTTCCGCGGCGCGGCGCGGCGCCGCCGTCCGGCGGCGGACTGAGATGTCCGCCGCGGACGCCCCCGCCGGTCATGGCCGACTGCTCGCCGGGACGGCCTGGGCCGTTCTGCTCCTGGGCCTGTGGGTCTGGGGCCGCGACCTCACCGACGGCTCCGGCGCCGGTTCCGCCCCGACCACCGGCGACATCGCCGCGGTCGGCCGCCCGCTCGGCGTCCCGCTGCCCTCGCCCCACGACCCGGTCGAGGGCGCCGCGCCACGACGGATCGAGGTCCCCTCGATCGGCGTCGACGCGCCCGTGGTCGCCCGTGGCCTGGACGAGGGCGGCGCGATCGAGCCACCGCCGTTCGGCGCGCCCCGGACCGTCGGCTGGTACGAGAACGGCACCGAGCCCGGAGCGAAGGGCCCCGCGCTCTTCGTCGGTCATGTCGACACCGAGACCAGGCCGGCCGTCTTCTACGGACTGAGCGCGGCCCGCCCCGGAGCCAAGGTCGAGGTGACCCGCACGGACGGCACCGTCGCCGAGTTCACCGTGGACGACGTCCAGGTCCTCACCCGTGAACGCTTCAACGCCGACAAGGCGTACGGCCCCCGCAGGAAGGGCCGCGCCGAACTCCGCCTGATCACCTGCGGCGGCACCTACGACCGGGCGTCCCGCTCCTACGACGCCAACGTGGTCGTGTCGGCCTACCTGACCGGCGAGAGGCCGAAGAGGAACGGCGGGAGCTGACCCGGCCCGCACCGTCCCCGCCGAGGCCCGTCGGCCGGCCCAATCGGCTCGGATCGCCGGTCCTGTCGTGAACCACCTTTGTCTCAACGCTTTCTGATGACAGATCAACTCATCCATCACCATCGGCCGTCGGCGATCCGCGATGGGCGGCGGGCGTGACTCTCTTCACGGCGCTCGAAGTTCTTCCCGCCCCTCCCGGCCCGGGCGGCGTGAGCCTGCCGGGTCCGCGCGTGAGCAATCTCGTGCGGCAGCCCTTCCGCTGCGTCCGCCAACTGCGAGCCGGGTCGGCCCGATTGGCGCCGGACCCTCGCGCGAGGGCACGCACGCCGCTTCTCGAATGCACAGGGTGATTGCGAGGTCACTGTGTGAAGTTGTCGTGCGGGGCGCCGACTGCCGCGCCGCCGCCCGGCGTTGCCTGCGTGTCGCCCGTGGGTCCGGAAGGTCGCGGCGTGATCGTTCCGCCTGGCCGGGAGCGCACGAACAAGGCCCCCTCACGCTCGGTGAGGGGGCCTTGACTCTGCGTGCGCCGCCAGGGACTCGAACCCCGGACCCGCTGATTAAGAGTCAGCTGCTCTAACCAACTGAGCTAGCGGCGCCTGCTGACTTGGAGAACTCTACCCGAAGGAGAAGGGTGTTCCTGACCATTTCCTGTCCGGCACGGCCTGTCGGATGGTCGTTTTTTCTCTCCTATCCGTCAAAATGCAATATGTCATAAGGGTTGAGACACTGACGCCCGTGCAGATGCGCCCAAAGATCTTGAGAACGCGGAGGGGAATCGCATGACTGTGCCGGCTTTCGAGGAGTACATGCCCGCCGTCGACTGCGCCTGCGAGGGGTGTGCCGCACAGCGGCGGGCCGCCGGGGTCCTGGCCGTACGGGACGGGGGTCATCCGGGTGCCCACGGCGCACGCCGCGTGCTGGTGCTGGCCACCGCGGCCGGCGTGGTGCTGAGCACCGGGGCGGCCGAGGCGCTGAAGGCGCCGGGCGACCGGGCGGCCGACGCGGCCGGTTCGGCGGGGACGGCCGGTGCCCCCCGTTCGGACGAGGCGACGGTACCGGCGGACGAGCTGGACGCGTCCGATCCATCGGCTCCGGACGGGGAGGGCGATCTGCTCGCCGGGACCGGAGTGGGCCCGGACACCCCGCAGGGCAGGCCGGGGCCCGTACGGGGCACCGGTGCGGCCGGCCCGCCCGCGTACACCAACGCCTCGCTCACGCTGCGCAGTACCAGCCGGGCCGCGATCATCAACCGGGCGAAGAAGTGGGTCTCCGCGCAGGTGCCGTACAGCATGTCGAGGTACTGGTCCGACGGCTACCGGCAGGACTGCTCCGGCTTCGTCTCGATGGCCTGGAACCTGCCCGGCAACGAGTGGACCGGCAGCCTCGCCCGGTACGGCACCAGGATCGCGCGGAAGGACCTGCAGCCGGGCGACATCCTGCTCTTCCACAACCCCTCGGACCCCAACAAGGGATCGCACGTCACGATCTTCGGCGGCTGGACCGACTACACGCACACCCACTACACGGCGTACGAGCAGACGAGGCCGCACACCCGCAAACAGACGACGCCCATGGCGTACTGGAGCCACTCCGGCTCGTACGTCGCGTACCGCTACAAGGGGCTGAGCGGCGGGAGCGGCGGTGGCGACGGTTCGTCGCCCTCGTTCCCGGGGGCGGGGAAGTTCGGCCCCGGGGCCGACAACAAGTACGTCGCCCAGCTCGGGAAGATGCTGGTGGAGCGGGGCGGAAAGCGCTTCTACCCGTCCGGCCCCGGTCCGGTCTGGGGCGATGCGGACCGGCGCGCCACGCGAGCGTTCCAGAAGGCCCAGGGCTGGAAGGGCGGCGAGGCGGACGGCTTCCCGGGCCCCCACACATGGCGTCTGCTGGACAACGGGACCGGCAGCGACATACCCGGTGCGGGATCCGGTGGCAGCGGATCCGGCAGCGGCGGTGGTGCGAGCGGGCCGAACGCGGATTCGGCGTTCCCCGGACGCGGCCACTTCCGGCCCGGCCAGTCCAACGCCCATGTCGAGAAGCTCGGCAGGCAGTTGGTGAAGAAGGGCTACGGCAAGCACTACCACTCGGGCCCCGGCCCCCGGTGGAGCGAGGCGGACCGGCGCAATGTCGAAGCCTTCCAGCGAGCCCAGGGCTGGCGGGGCGCGGAGGCGGACGGCTACCCGGGACCGGAGACCTGGCGGCGGCTCTTCTCGTGAGGAAACGGACATGACGGAGGCGGGAATGGGATCCACGGCGTCGGACAGTGCCGGAGCGCCGGAAGCCCGGGCAGATCGGGGAGAGGCGCGGATGCGGGAGCGTGCCCCGGTGAGTACGGGCGGTCCCGGCGAGGACGCGCGGCCCGAGGGCGTGGTGGACCCGGGCGGTGCCACCACCCCGGTCGCGGGCGTCGGGACGCCCGTCGAGATGACGGGTCCGGCTGCGGACACGCGCATGGGCCCGGGGGCCGGGGCCGATGTGCGCCCGGGGCCCGGTCACGGCCCGGACGCACCGGCGAACGGTCCGGCGACCGGATCCGACGCCGTGGTCGACCTGGTGCTGGACCTGGTCCCGGGAGAGGACGCGGGCATGTCGCCGGGCGGTTCCTCCTCGCTGGGCGTGACCTCGGCCTCGGTGTCGGTGCCGTCCGTGGGCGTCACGTCCGGCCCGGCCGCGGCGCCGGACGTCGTGCCCGCCGAAGGGCCCGGACTCCTGCTCGGTGCCGCGCCCGCCATGAAGCACGGATTCCTGCCGAACGGCGTCGCCGCCGCGGAGCCGGAGCTCGTGGCGGACGGCAGGACCGCGGGGAAGCAGGGAGTCCTGCCGGGAGATGCGCCTCTCGTGGAGGGCGTCGCACCCGCCGTGAGGCCGGAGCTCCGGCCGAGTGGTGACTCGGCCGAGGGCCCGGCGGCCGACGGGGAAGCCGTACCGGTCGCGGCCGGTACCCGTCCCGCACCCGTGCGCGGCACCCCGCGCCCGGCCCGGACCCCGTCTCCGTCGCCGTCCCCGTCTCCGACTTCGTCCGCGGCCTCGGCTCCGTCCACCTCCCCGTTCCCATCCGCGCTCGCGTCACCGCTGCCGTCCCCCTCCCGGCACCGGGACGCCTCCCGGCACCGGGACGTCGTCGACCGCGCCCGCGGCGGGGTCGAGCGGCCCGTCGCCGCGTCGTCGGGCACCGGGCGGCGCCACGCGGTCATCGGCAGCGAGTCGACCGCGACCATCCCCGTCCACCTGCTCTTCCGCGACGACCCAGGGAACACCGACACCACCGGGCTCCCCGCCGGCGCGTTGCGACGGGGGACCGGTGGCGGGGACGCCGCGCCCGGGGGGCGGCGCCCGCCCGCACCGCGCGGACCGCAGGTGCGACCCTCGACCCGGCCCGCGCCGGCCGGTGACCCGGAACTCGCCGAACGTCGAGGGCCCGCGCTGCCCGGCTGGGTGGCCCTGTTCGCCGCGCTGTGCGGGATCGCCGGAGCCGGGGCGGTCCTCTGGTGGATCGGTGCGCTGCCGGTGGCCGCGCTCGCCCGGTTCGGGATCGCGCCGCGACCGTACGAGGGGGTCGGAATCGGCGCCTGGGCGGCCCTCGCCGCGCTGGCGGCGCTGGTGCTCCTCGCGCTCGGCGGACTGAGCCGGGGGCGGGTCGGGTACGCGTGGGTGCTCACGCTGTTCGGCAAGTACCGGGGGAGCGTGCGGCGGACCGGGCTGATGTGGATCAGTCCGCTGCTGCTGCGCCGCCGGGTCGACGTACGCCTGCGGCACTGGCGCAGCGAACCGCTGCCGGCCGTGGACGCCAACGGCACCGCCTTGCGCGTCGTCGTCCTGGTGGTGTGGCGGGTCCGCGACACCGCGCGGGCGCTGCTCGGGGTCGAGGACCACGAAACGTATCTGCGCGAGCAGGTCGAGGCGGCGATGGCCCGGGTCCTCTCCCAGCTCCCCGCCGACGCCTTCCACGAGGACGCGCCCACCCTGCGCGACGCGGAGGCCGTCGGCGACGCGCTGACCCGGATGCTGAAGGCGGACTGCGTGCCCGTCGGCATCGAGGTGTACTCGGCGCAGCCGACCGGGATCGAGTACGCGCCGGAGATCGCCGCGGCCATGCAGCGTCGCCGGATCGCCGCCATCGACGCCAAGCACCGCGACAGTGTCCTGACTTCGGTGGTCGACGCGGTGGACGACACCGTCAACCGGCTGACCCGGCGAGGCATCGTGGAGCTGGACGACTACGAACGGAAGGTGCTGGTCAAGGACTTGACGGTGGCGTTCTATACGGGACGCAGCGGGGGCGAAGGGGTCTGAGGGGGCCGGGAGACCGCTGGGGCGGCGAAGCGGAATGCCGCTCCCATTGGTCTGGACATGTTCATTCCCCGTCAATAATCTAAGGCTTGGTCTAGACCGCAGTGCGTGCGCAGCAGGGCTCATGGAACCTCCCCCACGTTCTTGAGGAGCGACAGCAATGCGTAAAAGGGCAAGTGCGGCCGTAGTCGGTCTGACGATCGCGGGCGCCTCGTTGTTCGCGACGAGCAGCGCCGGCAGCCACGGTTACACCGACAACCCCATCAGCCGTCAGAAGCTCTGCGCCAACGGCACCGTGACGGGGTGCGGCAACATCCAGTGGGAGCCGCAGAGTGTCGAGGGGCCGAAGGGCTTCCCGGCGGCCGGTCCGGCCGACGGGAAGATCTGCTCCGGCGGCAACTCCGTCTTCGCCGAGCTCGACGACCCGCGTGGTGGCAACTGGCCCGCCACGAAGGTGACGGCCGGTCAGGGCTTCAGCTTCCGCTGGCAGTTCACCGCCCGCCACGCCACCTCGGACTTCCGTTACTACATCACCAAGAACGGCTGGGACCCCACCGAGCCGCTCACCCGGGCCGACCTGGAGCCCCAGCCGTTCATGACGGTGCCCTACGGCGGCAAGCAGCCCCCGGCGACCCTGACCCAGCAGGGCACCATCCCCACCCAGAAGACCGGGAAGCACATCATCCTGAGCGTCTGGAACGTAGCCGACACGACGAACGCGTTCTACGCCTGCTCCGACGTGCAGTTCTGACGCGAGGCGCTGGATGCGTCGAGGCGCCGGCGATCCCCGTCGCACCGCCGGACTCCTGCCCGGTCTCCAGCGGCGAGGCCGCCGAACTCGACCTCCGGGGCGGGGCGAGGGACAGTGCCGGGGCGGAGACGAGTGCGTATGGCGTTCGTCCCGCCTGAAAATGTACGAGCGTCTAAAACGAGTGTCTAGTACGACTGTGTAAAACGTTCGTACATCCCGGTGGGCGCTCGATGGGCAGCAAAAACGCACTGGGCGGTTCACGTGTGCACGTGAACCGCCCAGTGCGTTGTCTGTGCGCCGCCAGGGACTCGAACCCCGGACCCGCTGATTAAGAGTCAGCTGCTCTAACCAACTGAGCTAGCGGCGCCTGCTGACAGGAAAATCATACCCGCTCCTGGAGGGTGTCGATGCCATCGGGGTTAAATCGCAGGAAACCGGAACGAAAAGGGCGATTTCCCGGCGATGACGGTTCGGAGACGGCCCTCAGAGCGCCAGCGACAGCAGCACGGGTGCCGCCCGCCGGTTCAGGGTGTCCGCCGCCGAGCGCAGGCGGTGCGCGTCCTCGATCGGGAGGGAGAGTGCCAGGCAGCCCGCCGACGAACCGGCCGTCAGCGGCACCGCAGCGCAGACCGTGCCGACGGCGTACTCCTGGAGGTCGAGCACCGGGACGGTGGCCGGCTGGCTGTCGAGCTTCGAGAAGAGCACCTTCTCGTTGGTGATCGTCCGCGAGGTGAGCCGGGGCGTCCTGTGGCGCGAGAGGTGGTCGCGGCGGCCGTTCAGGTCGAGCTGGGCCAGCAGGCACTTGCCCACCGCCGAGGCGTGCGCGGACGACCGGAAGTCGACCCACTCGTTGACCGCGGGGGTGCGCGGACCGTCGGCGTACTGCGTGACCCGGACCTCGCCGTCGACATACCGGCTGATGTAGACCGCCGCGCCGACCGAATCGCGCAGCCGCGCCAGCGACTGCTGGAGCTTCGCCTCCAGGGCCTCCCTGCGGGCCGTGCCGGAACCGAGGAGCAGCAGCGAGGAGCCGATGACGTACGCACCGTCGCTGATCTGCTCGACATACCCCTCACGGCGCAGCGTCAGCAGCAGGGAGGTGAGGTGCTCGGCGGGCAGCCCCGTCTCCCGGGAGATCTGGGCGTCCGCCACGCCGTCGCCGTGCCTCGAGACCGTTTCGAGAACGCGAAGGGCGTGCTGCACCGAGTGGAACGGCGCCGTCGGTTCGGGCTTCAATGCCACGGTTTTCCCCCACCAGGTTGTGACCGCAAGCTCCGGCCTCACGATAGCCGCCAACGGGCCGTTACGGGACGGTTGTTGACGAAGCGACGAGGTGCCCCGAGCTGGGTCTCATGCGTGTGGCCTATGCCGGAGTCACTGGCCTACGGCGAGTGGCGAGGTCACGGCATCGCGGCGAGGCCGGGTTCGGATCGAGGTCAGTTGTCGTCGTGGTCGCGATCGGGAACGCATCCGCATCGCTTGTCCACCACGTTCGGCAACGGCCGCCCGGCCGCCCAGAGTTCGTACATCCTCACGAACTGCTCGGCGAGCCGGTCCTGCCAGCCGGCCGTGTCGCCGCCCATGTGCGGTGACACGATCAGATCCGGTACGCCCCACAACGGGCTCCGGGGATCCAGCGGTTCCTGGCTGAACACGTCGAGCGCCGCGCCCGCGATCCAGCGATTGCGCAGTGCCTCCGCCAGGTCGTCCTCGACGACCAAGGGGCCGCGCCCCACGTTGATGAACCGGGCCGACGGCTGCATCAGTCCGAAGAACCGCGCGTCGAACATGGCACGGGTCGTCTCCGTCAGCGGCGCCGCGCAGATCACCCAGTCGGCCTGCGCGGCCAGCCGCTCCAGATCCGCCACGCCGTGGACGGTGCGCCGGGCCGTGCGGCCCACGAGCGCCACCTGGACGCCGAGGGCGATCAGCAGCCGGGTGATCTCCCGGCCGATCGGGCCCGCGCCGACGACGACCGCGCGACTGCCCGCCACCGGCGCGCTCTCCCGGTGCCGCCACACCCGCCGGTGCTGGAGGTCCAGGGTGCGCGGAAGATCCTTGGCGAACGCCAGCACCAGCCCGGTCACGTACTCGGCGACCGGGCGCTCGAAGACGCCGCGCGCGTTGGTCACCACCGTGTCGGAAGCCAAGAGCTCCGGGCAGAGCAGCCGGTCCACGCCCGCGCTCGCGGTGTGCACCCACGCGGGACGCGGCCCGTCGCCGGGCCATGCGGTGCGTACCGCGTCGGAGGCGGCGTCCCACACCAGCAGCACATCGGCCTCCGGGAGCCGCGCGGCGAGCCCGGCCCCGTCCGTGTACCGGACGGCGGCGCGTCCGATCAGCCGGCCGAGACGCGGCGACGGGTCGGTGTCCAGGACGAGCAGGGTGGGCTCGGGCATGAGAAGCGGTCGCTCCGCTGCGTCTGATGCGTCTGGGATGTGCGGGTTGACCACGCTCGCACCCACGTCCGCCTTCGTCAACAGCACACGACGGGCGCGGAGGCCGGCCGAGACCCTCCGGACCGGCCGGACCCGGCCTGTCCTCGGCGAATGGGGGAAACTGGGAGAAAGTGGATGAAATCGAATGTCGTGACGTAGAGGAGACGGGCGGGCGGCGCCGTGCGGGGACAGGCGGGAACGGGCACGGGAAGAGACGGACGGGAAAGGGAAGTGCGGCCATGACGACCCTCGGCATTCTCTACCCGGGACACTCCGCGGAGGACGACTTCCCCCGGATGGAGATCCTGCTCGACGCGGTCCGCCTCGTCGTGAACCGCACCGCCGTCGACGAGGACGCCTACCGGACCGACGCACTGATGAGGGCCGGTGCGCCCGAACGGCTGGCCGCCGGGGTGGCGGAGCTCCAGCGGGCCGGTGCCGAGTGCGTCGTGTGGGCGAGCGGTGCGGGCAGCTTCCTGTACGGCTGGGAGGGCGGCCACGAGCAGATCGCCGCCCTGGCCCGGGCCGCCGGGGTGCCCGCGTCCAGCACGTCCTTCGGCTTCGTCCACGCGGTACGGGAACTGGGCGCCGCCCGCGTCGCCGTCGCCACGACCTACCCCGAGCACATCGCCGCGCTGTTCACCTCCTTCCTGCACGCCGCGGGCATCGAGGTGACGGCCACCCGCACCGCCGCTCTCGCCTCGGCCGCCGAGGCCGCCCGCTGGGGTCCGGACCAGGTGAAGGAACTCGCCGAAGCGGCGGACCGGCCGGACGCGGAGGCGGTGCTGCTGCCCGACACGGCCCTGCACACCGTCTCGTACGTGCCGGAACTGGAGGCACTCCTCGGCAAACCGGTCCTCACCGGGAACCAGGTCACGGCCAGGGAGGGGCTGCGGCTGGCGGACCGCCGCGCCTGGTCCCCGAGGCTGGGCAGGATCTTCGCGGCCCGCGAGGCGCCCCCGGCCCCCGTCACCAGATGGGGCGAGGGCCGCGCCTGGGCACACAGCGGCAGGAAGGGGCATTCCGGAAGGCGCGCCGAGCCCGGTCGGCGGGGGGAATGAACCGGTCGCGGACCATCGGCCACGGACCTGCGGAGGGGATCGGCGGAATAACCGGAGGCCTCCTCCTGTTACGTTGTCGCGGACGTGCGAGCCGCAGCCGCGGCCGTACACACAGCCGGGCGCATCACCAGGAGAGGCGGGGACGTGAACGAGAGCCGGGGCGACGAGAGCCGGGGCGGCGGAGGCCGTGCGAACGAGGTGCGCGGCGACGGGCACCAGGACGACGGCATCCGGGGCAGGGCGGAGGGCACGGCCCCCGTCCCCCTCTCCGTGCTGGACCTGGTGACCGTGGGCCAGGGCCGCACCGCCACCCAGGCGCTGCGCACCGCCGTGGACATCGTGCGGCTCGCCGAACGCCGCGGCTTCCACCGCTACTGGGTCGCCGAGCACCACTCCATGCCCGGCGTCGCCTCCTCCTCGCCGGCCGTGATCCTCGCCCATCTCACCGCCCGCACCGAGCGCATCAGGCTCGGGTCCGGCGGGGTGATGCTGCCCAACCACGCCCCGCTGGTCATCGCCGAGCAGTTCGGCACCCTCCACGCCATGGCCCCGGGCCGCATCGACCTCGGTCTCGGACGGGCCCCCGGAACCGACGGCGCCACGGCCGCCGCCCTGCGGCGCACGGACCGGCCGGACGAGGGTACCGACCACTTCCCGCAGCAGCTCGCCGAACTGACCCGGTTCCTGGACGACGACTTCCCGGACGGCCACCCCTACTCCCGTATCCATGCCGTGCCCGGACCGGTCCAGGCCACCGCCGAGGGCGGCGTGCAGTCCCCGGCCCGGCCGCCGGTCTGGCTGCTCGGTTCCTCCGGGTTCAGCGCCCGGCTGGCCGGTGTGCTCGGCCTGCCGTTCGCCTTCGCCCACCACTTCTCGGCGCGGAACACGATCCCGGCCCTCGACCTGTACCGGGATTCGTTCCGGCCGTCCGGGGTGCTCGACGCCCCGTACGCGCTGATCGGTGTCTCGGCCCTGGCCGCCGACGACGAACGCGAGGCCCGCCGTCAGGTGCTCACCGGCGCGCTGTCCATGGTCCGCCTGCGCACCGGTCGGCCGGGCCTGGTCCCGACGCCCGAGGAGGCGGAGGCGTACGCCTTCACGCCCATGGAGCGCGAGTTCGTCGACAACTGGCTGTCCGACGTCATCCACGGCACGCCGGACGAGGTCCGTACCGGCCTGGACGCCCTGGCCGAGCGCACCGGCGCCGACGAGCTGATGATCACCGCCAACGCCCATGGCGGGGAGGCCCGTCTGCGCAGCTACGAACTGATCGCGGACGCGTACGACCTGCCGAGCCTGCCGGGTCCGCCGACGGCCTGACCCCGGCCGCTCCGGACGGCCCGGCTCTCACACGGTCGGTCTCCGGCGGCCGATCAGTTCGGCGATCCGCTCCGGGGGCACCGCGCGCGAGTACAGCCAGCCCTGTCCGGTGTCGCAGCCGATCCTGCGCAGCCGCTCCGCCTGGCCCGCCGTCTCCACGCACTCCGCGGTGACGGTCAGGCCCAGGCGGTGCGCCAGGTGCACCATCGCCTCGACGATCGTCTCGTCGGCCGGGCTCGCGTGGGCGCCGTCGTCATGGCGGAAGCCGCGTACGAACGAGCCGTCCAGCTTCAGTACGGAGACCGGCAGCCGGCTCAGATAGGCGAGGTTGGAGTAGCCCGTCCCGAAGTCGTCGATGGCGATCCGCACGCCCATGTCGCTGAGCTGCTGGAGGGCCTGGAGCGGGCGGCCCGCCGAGCCCATCACCGCGGACTCGGTCAGCTCCAGCTGCAACAGGCCCGGTTCGAGGCCGGTCTCGGCGAGGATCTCCGCGACATCGGTGACCAGGTCGGAGTCCCAGACCTGCCGCACGGCGACGTTGACGCTGATGAACAGCGGTGGTTCGGACGGGTGGTCGAGCTGCCAGCGCCGTGCCTGGCGGCAGGCGGACCGCAGTACCCACCGTCCCAGCTGGACGATCGAACCGTCCTCCTCGGCGATCGCGACGAACCGATTCGGCGAGAGCATGCCGAACTGGGGGTGGTTCCAGCGGACCAGGGCCTCCACCCCGCGCACCACCCCGTCCGCCATACCGACCAATGGCTGGTACTCGATGGTGAACTCGCCGCGTTCGACGGCCGGCCGCAGATGGGAGGAGAGCGTCTGACGGGTCATCCGGTGGGCGTTGCGTTCCGGGTCGAAGACCGTCCAACGGGCCTTGCCGTCCGCCTTGGCCCAGTACAGCGTGGTGTCGGCGGCCTGCACCAGACCGGTTGCCGAGGTACCGGCGACCGGCCGTTCCACCACCCCGATCGAGGCCGAGACGGAGAGCCGCCGCCCGCCCAGGTCGAACGGTTTCTGCAACGCGGTCAGCAATCGGCGGGCCAGATCGGTGAGCTGCTGCGTGCCCGTCGAGTCCTCGACCAGGACCGCGAACTCGTCGCCGCCCAGCCGCGCCACGAGATGGGGTCCGTGGCGGTGCCGTCCGTCCTGGACGTGCGGGTCGTCCTGGGCCGCGCAGTCGGTGAGCCGTGCGGCGACGGCCTCCAGCAACTGATCGCCGATCCGGTGGCCCAGCGTGTCGTTGACGGCCTTGAAGCCGTCGAGATCGAGGTAGCAGAGACCGATCCGGCCGCGCCCGGGGGCCATCCGGTCGTCCTGGTACGGAGGATTCTCCAGAATGGCCGAGAGCCGTTCGAAGAACAGGGCCCGGTTGGGCAGCCGGGTCACCGGGTCGTGCATCTGGAGATGGCGCAGCCGCTTCTGGAGCTCGCGCCGGTCGCTGATGTCGGCGACCGAGAGCAGCACCCGGCCGGGCCCGGGACGACCGGCCCCGCCGTGCTCCGAACCGTCCTGCGCGCCGTGTCCCCGACCGTTCTCCGGATCGGGCACCGGCACCGGGCGGGTCTTCGCGTGACTCCCCGGGCCGTGCTCCGGACCGCTCTCCGGTTCGGGCATCGGTACGACGGTGACCTCGGCCCACAGCGACCGGCCGTCGGGATGCTTGAGCCTGCGGGTGCAGTGGAACCGCGCACGCCGTCCGTGCAGTACCTCGCGGTACGCGTGCCAGGTGCGTCCGTCCGCCGCGAGATCGAGGAGGTCGGCCGCCGACTGCGTGGTCAGATCCGAGGAGCGGGAGCCGAGGAGAACGCCGAACGCGTCGTTGGCGGTGATCACCAGGCCCTCGTGGTCGACCACCGCCATCGGCAGTGTGGCGGCCCGAAAGGCCGCCCGATAGCCATGCGGCTCGGTTCCATGGCCACCGGCAGGAGGCCACGAGATATCACGCTCCGTGACCGACGGTCCTGCGGAGTGGGAGTGTGTGCCCGCCGCAGGCCTCGGCCCTTCGGAGGTTCCGCTCACCGTTCGCTCCTGCCGTGCAGTTCTGTCCTGAACAGGTGTGGCCGGACTGGCCCGCCGCTCGGCGTACCGCCCTTCGGAGGCGGTAACCGTGGGGGAATGCCTGGTGAAGCATAGAGGCTGGCGCGTCGGCCGTTCCAGCGTCCGACCCTTCCGCGCCACGCGTTCGCCCCGCATGGGTCAGTCCCGCATGGATCCGATTTGCCCATGACTGATCTTTTGTGAGCGGTTCGAGTCCAGTTCCGCTCTCTGATGGCGTGACCGTGATTGATTGTGACTGTCCGTGAGGGTGAACGCCTCGACGGGCTGCTGACTCGACTGGGGCAGCCCAACAGGACGAAAGCCTCGAACCACCACAGGGTGGTGCGTGATCGGATCTCGCACCCGGAGGTAGTTGTGCCGCGTCAGCGCAGAACCGGGGGAGTGGAGAGGCCGAGTCTGCGCGGTGTGACCGCGGCCACGACCTCGCTCCTGGCGCTCGTGGCCACCTCCCTCGTAGCCGGGCCGGCCGCGGCCGCCACGGGAGAGCAGGGGCCGTGTGCGCTGCCCCGGGCCGAGGCCCACCACTCGCTCGGCGTGGACGGCTGGAACGAGACGTACCCCCGCCCCGACCACCCTCTCGACGCGGTCATGATCTTCCTGTCCTTCCCCGACCACAGTCCCACCACCACCCCCGCCGAACTCGCCGCCGACCACTTCCCCGCCACCACCCACTTCTTCCAGCGTTCCTCGTACGGGAAGTTCACCCTCCGGCCGCACCCGCTGCGGCAGTGGATCCGGATGCCCAGGCCGTCGGACTGGTACGGCATGCAGCGCGACTGGGACAGCGAACGGCGCGCCGCCTATCTGACCGACGCCATCGGCGTGATCGACCCGAAGGTGGACTTCTCGCGGTTCGACCTCGTCTATCTGGTCGCCGACCCGGACGCCCCGGGCGTCGACTCCGATGCCACCAAGGTCGTCAACTTCGGCCGTCCGCTGCGCATGGACGGTACGGACATCCGGCGCATCGTCACCGTCTTCGAACAGCACCCCCCGGACCGCAACGTGCTGGCCCACGAGACCGGGCACCTCTTCGACCTGCCCGACCTCTACCACCGGCCGCCCGACAGCAAGGGCGACTGGGACACCTACGTGGGCGACTGGGATGTGATAGGCAGTCAGTTCGGGCTCGCCGCCGAATTCTTCGGCTGGCACAAATGGAAGCTGGGATGGCTGGAACGTGAGCAGGTGATCTGCGTCCAGGGCACCCAGGACATCACCCTGGAACCGGTCGCGGCGGTGCCGGCGGCCGGTGCCCCGCTCGGCACCCGGCTCGCGGTGATCCGTACCGGCGAAGGCAGCGCCGTGGCCGTCGAGGCGCGCGGCGCCACCGGCAACGACCGGACGACCTGCACCGAAGGCGTCCTGATCTACCGGGTGCGCAACGCGACCCCGTCCGGCGGCGGCCCGGTCGACGTCGTCGACACCCATCCCCGCTCCGAGGCCTGCTCGGGGCGGTCCGTCTACGCGCCGCTCGCGGACGCCCCGCTGCGCGTCGGCGAGAGCTTCAGCATCCCGGAGGCGCACGCCAGGGTCGAGGTTCTCGGCCGAAGACCATCGGGCTCCTGGAGCGTCCGGATCACCACCGGGGCGCGGCTCTGAACGGGAACGTGGCGCGGGCGGTACCGGCCGGATGCACGGTGCGGGCCGGGCAGGTGACCTCGGCCGTGGACATGGCACGGGCCGGACCGGGAGAGGTGTCGCACGGATCCGTCGCGAGCACGAAGAAGCCCCCCTCGCTCTTGCGAGAGGGGCTTCCTCCGTCTGTGCGCCGCCAGGGACTCGAACCCCGGACCCGCTGATTAAGAGTCAGCTGCTCTAACCAACTGAGCTAGCGGCGCCTGCTGACGTCGTAGACATTAGCACCCTGATCGGCGGTAGGAAAAATCGGATTCCGGGCCGCTGCCGACGGTGCTGATCTGGTCACCCGCACGCAGGCCCACAGCAGGACGTCCGGCCCCGGCAGCCAGGGGTTGCGGGTGTCCGGGGCGACCATCCAGCGGGGGCCGGGCGTGGTGGGGGTGCAGGTCAGCGGCGGGACGGTCACCGCGTCCCCGGTGCCGTGGCAGAGCACGGGCGGGACCCTGGTGCCGTCCTCCGCGCCGCGCGGTTCGAGGCCGCCGCCCCACTCCTCCCAGTCGAGCAGCGACGGCAGTCGCTGCGCGGTGCCGGGGGAGGCGAACAGCAGCATCCGGCCGCGGTGCGTGGCGACCGGTCCCGAACCGGGGCCGTCGGACCACAGCTGCTCCAGCATCCGGCGCCCGAAGAGCGTGGGTACGTTCACGACGTCGAAGGCCGATCCGCACGGCAGCACCCCGGGGGAGTCGGGACGCGCCTCCCACTGCGTGAGCGTGCTGCGCGGATAGGCGGAGGCACTGGCGAGCCATGCGGCACCGGCCGCCGTGACCTGGGCCGTCTGGCTCGTGGGCCGGTCCTGCAGAACGGCGAGGATGCCGGCGTCGCCGTACCGGGGGCCCCGGTGAGGGGTGTGGCCGTGATGCAGGGTCGTTTCGTCTGGCAGGCATGCGCTCATGTGCCCATGTCTACCGGGCGTGATCAAGCGGATTCCGAGAGTTGCCGGAAACCGGGACAGGGTGGGGTGGGAAGGAGTATCTTGCGCCCCGGCATATGCCAGTGGCCGTAATCCGGCTCCTCGGGCGGCTGCTCCCACCCGGTCGGCGGCCGTCTCCGTCCCCTCAAGGGGTCGAACCGCCCAGCAGGCTCCGGCCGAACTCGACCATCTTCTTGGCGTAGTCCTCGGTCCACTCGGCACGCTCCGCGATGTCCGCGGTCGTCAGCCGGTCGAACCGGCGCGGATCGGCGAGCTGCGCGGCCGCGATCGCCTGGAACTCGACCGCGCGATCGGTCGCGGCGCGGAAGGCCAGCGTCAGCTCGGTGGCCCGGTCCAGCAGCTCCCGCGGATCCTCCATCGACTCCAGGTCGAAGAAGTGCTCGGGGTCGGCGACCGCGGCCGTCGGCTCGAAGAGCAGGGGTGCGGGGCGCAGCCGCTGCTGTTCGTTCCGCTCGGGTTGTGGCATGTGGTGATTCCTCCTTCGGCGGGCCCCGCAGGGTCCGGGCGGGCCCTCGGGCCCCGCTGGGCCACCCTCCATTGTCCAACGCCGCGCGAGCCCGGATCACAACTCCATACAGGCCCTGGCGCCTCGTGGTGCACCCACCCGCTACGACAAGCGAGGCTACGTCTTTCTCGGGACCGCGACAGCCGAAACCCTCGTCATCTGGCTCCACGCATGATCGGCCGGACAAGTCCTGGCCGTCGCGTGCTGCCCCTCCGGCCCCCTCACGGTGTCCGCTGCGCACCTGGTCACCCGTGCCTCCCGCCGTGTATCCAGGAAGCCCGCACCGTCACACGTGGAGGAGCCGGCCTTGCACGACCACAAGAACGCCCGGGAGACCGGGGCCGCCGCGCGCAGGGCCGAGTTCGTCCCGGCTCTGGCCCCGGCCACCCGGCAGGAGGGCCTCCTCGGCCTGCAGACCGCGGTCGGAAACGCGGTCGTCGTCCAGATGCTCCGTCAGGCGGACTTGCTCCAGGACCAGGACGAGCACCGCCACGTTCCCGGGTGCGGCCACGAGGAGACCGGGCAGGAACCCCGTCCGGTGCAGCGGTCCACGGTCCACGACGTGCTCCGCAGCCCCGGGCGGCCCCTGGACGAGGCGACCCGCACCGACATGGAGACCCGCCTCGGCGCCGACTTCTCCGATGTACGCATCCACAGCGGCGCGGCCGCCAGGGCCTCCGCGGACGAGGTCGGGGCCCGCGCGTACACCTCGGGCTCCCATGTGGTCGTCGGCGCGGACGGGATCGACCGCCACACCCTCGCGCACGAACTGACCCATGTCATCCAGCAACGCCAGGGCCCGGTGGCGGGCACCGACGACGGCGGCGGCCTGCGGATCTCCGACCCCTCCGACCGCTTCGAACGCGAGGCGGAGGCGAACGCGCGGCGCGTACTCAAGGGCTCCGCGGCCCCGCAACACGCGGAAACGTCCGGTGCCGCGCCCGCCCCCGGCAGCCACATCCAACGCATGCTTTCCAACAGGAAGGGGCAGGTCCTCCACGACGCCGAGACCCCTCCGAATTACAGCCGCACGCCGGCGGCGGCCAAGAAGGTCGCCGACGCCTCCGGGCGCGAGGACGGGAAATGGCGCTACGCCGAGCACAGCATCCGCGGACTGGGCTCCAAGACCATGGCGACCACCAATATCTCGCTCGTGTCGGAGCAGCTGCAGGCGGGGAACTGGCAGGAGATACTGGATTCCTTCTACCAGGTGTGCCCGGGGTGCGGAGACGCGGCGGCCGTCCAATCCTTCGAGGTCGACCACCAGCAGGCATTCAGTGAAATCCGGGACACCCTGCGCGAACTCGCCGCCGGATACACGGGTGCGGGGGTCGACCCGAACAAGATCCCTTCTCAGTACAAGTCGTTCTTCGTGGTCACTCCGGACACCAATGCTCCCGGAGGATTCCGCATCGAGGCCAGCAAGGCGGCCGTCAACGAGTACTCCAACGACATGGGTAATCTCATGCGCATCTGCAGGAACTGCAACGGTGCGACGGGGAAGAGCGACATGGACTTCCTCAAGTGGTTCGAGCAGAACGAATTCTTCGGAAGGTCCTTCCTCGCCCAGCACCTCACCCCCCAGGGCGGCAAGCACCCCGGCTACATCCTCGCCAGGACCAGTTCCGGCGACGGCTGGGGGAAGGCCGCCCGCGACTGGTTCACGCGGCACCACCTGAGCACGCTCAGGAAGCAACTTTCCGCCGTCAAACTGAACAAGATCATCACGAGCGGCCTGGCGAACGAGACCACGGCCCGTACCGACGGCTTCTACGCCCAGGACCCGCAGAAGCTGCTGTACGCGGAAGGCATGAATCGCCGCAACGATGCCCACGTCGGGGTCACCAGCGCCCTCGCCGATTACGCCGAGGGCGCCACCGACTACGCACCGGGCTCACCCGACCGGCTCACCGCCCAGGTCGCGAACGTGTTCACCACCCGGGAGACGAGGAAGGCGCAGGAGGCCGCGAACCCGCTACTGGCCGGCGCCCCCATCGATTCCGGCGCGGCCCGCACCCTGGGCCAGCAGGCCGGGCTCGCCGGCCAGCTGCCGGACCACCGCGTGATCGCCGTGGGCCAGCCCGATTCCGAAGCGGCCCTGCGCGCCTACATGGACGGGTACGCGATGGGAATGCAGCAGAGATTCGTGCACCAGCAAGGCATCGGAGGGCAATACAACTAGTGCCGTGACCGGCAAGGTTTGCCCCGTAAGGAGCGTCGTCCGGTGCGTGCGATCGCAAGGCGGCCGGAAGCCCTCGTAGCGGGGCTACGTGGGCTTTTGGCCAACGCCGCGAGCGTGCGTGCTGGGCGGCACGACGGGGCAAACGTTGCCGGTCACGGCACTAGCCTCCCCCGTTTCGCTTCGTGCGGCTGAGGTGGTCGGATCACGGTGAAGCGGTGGTTTCGGTTGCTCGTGGCCGGGCGGGCATGAGTGGGGCCCGACCGCGCGGGTCGGCTGGGACGGGGGCGGGCAGGTTCAGGTTGCGGTGCTTGAGCGGGGAGATCCGGGCGATGTCCTCCCCCGGATCTCGTGGCCCTTGACCTGGAGCTGGGCGACGGCGGCGTCGATGTACCGCGTCGTCCAGAGCACGACGGCCCGCCCTCCGTGGCCGACCGACGGCACTTCGAAGACACGGCCCGCGGCGCGGAGAACCACCGGCGGTCGGGTGCTCACGGCCGCCAGGGCACCCGGTGTTCCGACAGGTGGGACAGCACCGCATGGTTGGCCTCCCAACCGTCCGGGAACTTCACCGTGACGCCCAGTCGCACCGGCTCCGTCGACGGGTGCTCGTCCAGCAGTTCCGCGACGCCCGCCCGGCACACCACGACGCAGGCGTGCCGGTGGCGCGAGGCCAGGACGCACAGGCGGCCCGTCTCCAGGTGGAACGCCGTGGCGTCCGGGCGGCCGGAGAGCGGGTGCAGCACCACCGTCACGTCGAACTCGCGGCCCTGGAGCCGGTTCGCCGTGTCCACGGCCACGCCCGTCACGCCCAGGTCCGCGAGGGCCGCCCGGACCGCCGCCGCCTGGTCGCGATGGGCGGTGCCGACGGCGACCCGGTCCGCCGTCACCGGGACCGGGTCGGGGGAGCGCTCGCTCGTCGCCGCGGCGCCCCGGTCGAGGAGCCGGCGGACCACCAGGGCCACCGCCCGTACCGCCTCGGGGTCGGTGCGGGGCGTGTGCCGGGCCGGGAGTTCGAGCAGGCCCCAGCCGGACTCCGCGGCCTCGTCCAGCACCCGGTCCGGCGCCGAACCGTCGGACGCGACCCCGAACGACAGCCGCCGGTCCCCGTGGTCCGTGCCGCTGCGGAACGGCGTGTACGGGTAGAACGCGTCCGAGACCAGCGGCGCGGCCGAGGCCGGCAGCCGCCACGACACCGGAAGCCGGTGCTGCGGAAGCCCGGGATTGTGCGCCAGGAGAGTGGAGACCGCGCTCGCGGACGGATCGTAGGACAGCCCCGCCCACTGCTCCGCGCCGACGATCGAGAACGGGTCCAACTGGCCCGGGTCACCGACGAACAGCGCCCGCTCGAACAGCCCCGCCACGGCGAGCAGCGCGTCCGAACGCATCTGGTACGCCTCGTCGACGATCGCGTGACCCCACGGCTCGACGTTCTTCACGTGCGCCCACTTCGCGGCCGTCGAGATGACGATGTCGAGCCCCGCGAGATCGGCCGCCTTGGCCGACTTCCGCACGTTGTCCAGGCCGTCCAGCACCCGGTCGTACGGGTCGGAGTCGTTGCTGTGCAGACGGCCCACCGGCAGGTCCGGGTCCTTCTCGGCCAGCCGCACCACCAGGTCGTCGACCTGGGCGTTGGTCTGCGCCACCACCATCAACGGGCGGCCCGCCGCCGCCAGTTCGAGCGCCGCGCGCACCACGAGCGTCGACTTGCCCGCGCCCGGCGGGGAGTCCACCACGATCCCGCGCGACGCACCGCCCAGGGTGTCGGCGAGGATCGCGTCGGTCGCCCGCGCGGCCTGGACGCCCGGGTCGGATCCGGCCGTCACGGCGACTCCTTCGGGGTCACGCGTCACCACGAGGTCCTCCGAGTTCTCCTGTCATGGCACAGTCCTCCGCACTCTCGCGTCACAGCAGATCCTCCGCGGTCACGGGGTCGGGATGCTCGGCGTGCCCCGCCGCCGCGCCCGGCGGCCCGCCGTGCGTCCAGGGCGTCTCCTCCGGGTCCGGCAGCTTCGGGCCGCCGCGCTGGTCGTGCTCGAACAGCGTCCAGACGATCCGGTCACCCGGCTCGGGCACCGAACCGGGGGCCGGCTCCTTGCTCCGCCCCATCCGGTCGGTGATCCGCAGCACCAGCGCGGGCCCGCGCCCGTCCCCGGCCACGCCCCCGTCCGCGCCCCCGTCCTCCGGCTCCGCCACGTGCTCCACGAACTCGGCGGTCTGCGGTCTGCCGTCCAGTGAGCGATACACCTTGACGCGCTCACCGAGATGCGGGCGCTCGTCCGTGCGGACCGTGACCAGCGGACGCGGCGACGGGCGCTTCGACTCGCTGTACGCCATCACCACCTCCGTCACCTCGCCCACGAACGCCTCACCGGCCAGCCGTCGCCCGGCCAGCACCAGCGGATCGTCCAGCGCCTCCTGCGCCTCCAGCTGCGCCTGAGCCGTCTCGCGCGAGGCCAGCTTCTGCGCCGCCGTCACCGCGTCGTCCCGGCGCGGCTGCGGCGGCTCACCCGACCGCACCCGGTCCCGGTGACCGGTGAACGACCAGCGGTCCCGCGTCCAGCGCTCCTGCGTCCTGGCCCCCGCGGGCAGCTCCCGCAACACGTCGAGCCCGCGCCACACCGCGTCCCACGTCGGCCGCATCACCCTGGCCAGCAGCGCCCTGATCTCCCGCTCGGCGGCGGTCAGTCCGGCCAGCCGGGCATCGGCCGACAGACCGTCCTCGGCCGCCGCGAGGGCGGTGCGCGCCCGGTCGTACCGCTCGATGGCGGGCGCCAGCAGCCGGTTGTCGAACGCCGGATCCGTGGCCGGACCGGCCGGCGGACACAGCAACTGGCCCTCGCCGTCCCGCGCCGACTCCGCGCGCAGCGCCGCCGACGCCCCGGACTCGCCCGCAGGGGCGTCGATCCAGGCCAGCAGCGCGCCCAGATGCTGGTCCTCCAGGCTGCTCTGCCCCGTTGCCCAGTGCCGGTTCAGCAGATCCGTGACGGCGAGCAGCAGCGAGGAACCCGGCACCCGGGCCCGTTCCCCGTAATGCGTCAGCCAGCGGCCCAGCAACGGGACGCGCGGCGGGGCGGGGTACGGGGCGTCGGGTTCGTCCTCGGCCGTGCGCCGGAACCGCATGGAGCGGCCGAGCAGCCGCACGAAATCGATGCCCGCCCGGCTCGGCACGATCAACTGCGGCGCGTCCGCGCACAGTTCGACCTCGACCTTGGTCCGCTTTCCGGTCGCCGGGTCGGTCTCGTTGCGTTCCGCAGGCTCGACGACGTCCTCGTACGCCTCGATGTGCGGCAGCACCGCGTCGGCCAGGTCGGCGAGGAAGGAGAACCGCAGGTCCCGGTCGCGCGGCTGCGGGACCGCCAGCAGCCGGGGCGCGTCCCGGTCGGTGCCGACCAGCGCACCCAGCGGGGCGCCCGCCTCACCGGCGGTCGTCAACGGCACCAGGACCAGCGGCCGGTCGGTGAGATGGCGGTGCCGGACCGTCGCCAGCGGTCGCGCCCGGCCGCTCTCCACGGCCTCCAGCCGGGCCAGGGTACTGATCAGCGACATGCCGCACCGCTCCCCGGCACGCCCGCACCGTCCGCCTCCGGCGCGCCCGCACCGTCCGCCTCCGGCGCGCCCGCGCCGCCGTTCTGTATCGCCGTGCCGTTCCCCGGCGCACCCGCGCCGCCCGTCGGGAACGCGCCGACGCACTCCAGCGCCTCCGCGCGCAACGCCGCCGCGCGCCGCAGGGCCGCGACCGTCGGATCCGCCGGATCGCCCTCCTTGCCCGCGGCGGCGGCCAGCACCGCGCCGACCGTGGTCAGCCCGCCGAGTTCGCCGCGCACGCTGCGCCCCAGCGCCTCCACCGCACCCGCCGTACGGGCCTTCGCCCGGCAGTGGAAGGCCAGTTCGCACGTGGACAGGCACTCCGGAGCGTATGCCGCGCCGACCGACTCGACCGCCGCGTCCAACTCCCGTGCCGAACACGCCGGATCGAAGGTCGTGCCCTCCGGCAGCGCCGCGGCGATGTCCTCGATCCGGGTCAGCCTGGTCAGCTGGCGCCGCGTGACCGCGCGCTGCTTGCGCACGTCGACGACCGACGCGGTGGGCAGGTTGGAGAAGTCCTTTGGGCAGACCAGCAGCACCCGGTGACCGGCCTCGGCGCCCTCGGTCAGCTCCGCGAGCCGCTCCAGCGCCAGCACGTAGACGGCGGACTGCCGGGCCGCCGCGCCGACCTTTGCCGCGTCGGCGGAGCCGTCGACCATGGGGAAGGACTTGATCTCGACGACCGTCCACGTGCCGTCGGGGTGCACCACCACCGCGTCCGGCTCCAGATGGACCGGGGAGCCCGCCACGTCCAGGGTCAGCATCGGGTGGTCCAGCAGCGCCCAGCAACCGGCCCCGGTCGCCTCCCGCAGGGCGAGCGCCGTCCGCGCGGAGCGGCCCTCGGGACCGGCGGCGGCCAGATCGGGCACCAGCACCTCGTCGGGTGCCGGACCGTCGCCGCCGAGGTGCTCGTACAGCAGCCGCATCAGCTCCGTACCGCCGTCGGCCTTGACCTTGGCCTCGAAGGAGTTGCCCCGGACGAGAGCGAACTGCGACTGTCCGAAGGGCGCCGGTGAGCCGAGCGCCTCGGCCAGCGCCGCCTTGTCCACCCCGGCGCCGTCCAGCAGGGCGCGGCGTCGGCAGCCGGGGTTGGCGGCGAGGGCGGCCAGCGCGCGGGCGTCCAGCGGACGCGGCGCGACGTCCGGACCGCGCAGCTCAGCGAGCCGCTGTCGAAGCGTCGTCCCCCGGCGCTCCGGCTCCCGCCCGTGCGGCGGCTTCGGCCCGGGGGACGGGGTGGGCCGGGGCGCCCGGGGCGTCCGCCGTTCCGGCATGGGGGGAGTCTGCGGAGGTGGTCCGCTGGCCAGGGATTCGCTCACCCGCCGAAGTCTCGCATCCGGCACTGACAATCGCGGACTCGGCGGACTTCTCGGTCGGTGCGAGCCGCGGGAAGCGGGTGGAGAGCCGGGCCCCGATCCGGTCGGTGACGCGCATCACCGGGGTGGTCAGCAGGGCTCCGACGCCCATCACGGCGGCGCCCGCCACCGCGTCGAGGAAGTAGTGGTTGGCCGTGCCCATCACCACGAGCGTGGTGACCAGGGGGTACGCGACGGCGGCGGCCCGGACGAGCGGGTGCCGGGCGTGACGCCAGAGCACGATCCCGCACCAGAGCGACCAGCCGACGTGCAGGCTGGGCATCGCCGCGTACTGGTTCGTCATCCCGCCCAGGCCGCGCGGGGCGCTCGCCTCCGCGCCCCACCAGCCGTACGAGCTGTACTGCGCCATCGTGTCGACGAAGCCGTGCGCGGCGTCCAGCAGCCTGGGCGGGCAGGTCGGCATCAGCGTGAAGCCGACGAGACCGAGGACGGTGGACGTCATCAGCCAGGTGCGGGCCCTGCGGTACAGGGTCGCGCGGCGGCGGAAGAGCCAGACCAGGACGACCGGGGTGACCAGGTAGTGCAGCGAGGCGTACGCGAAGTCGGAGGGTATGCCGAGGGCGGGATGGGCGGTGAACAGCCGGTTGAGCGGGTGCTCGGCGTTGATGTGGAGCGCCTTCTCCAGGCGCAGGATCGCCAGGCCGTGATCGACGGCCGTGGACACGTCGCCGCGCGCCAGGAGCCGGCCCGCCGAGTAGGCCGCGTACACCAGGGCCAGCAGAGGCAGCTCGGTCCACCAACGGGGCCGCGGGCGAGGCTCGGGCACGGTGCTGGCATGCTGCATCCGGTTGCTCTCCATCATGTGTTCAAGCGGCCGACGGCGGGCGTTCAACCGTAGGGCGCGGGTCGGCCGCGATCACCCCGGGGGCCCGTCGGATCCCCTGTGCACGCGCGGATTCTTCTGCGCAGGGAGGGACGCTTGTTCCGCCCCGTGGGTTGCCTTCCGGGGCGGTGGGCGATGATGGAGAAACGGAAGATCCGCGTCGACTCGATGCCGAGTCGACGCCGGGCCCATGTCGAGTGGGCGTCGAGCCGATGTCGGCTCCTCTCCGACTCGTTTTCACCTTGATCTCCGGCCTCGGATCCCCTTCGGGGAATCGGCCCGGATCTCAGTTCAGTTCAGTTCAGGGAGAGAGCCGTCATGGCACCGCGTATCCTGCTCGCCCGGCACGGCCGGACGGAATGGTCCGTCAAGGGCAATCACACCGGCAGGACGGACATCCCCCTGCTCGACTCGGGCCGGGCCGACGCCAAGCTGCTCGGCGAACGGCTGCACGGCGGACCGTGGGCGGAGCTGCCGGGTCTCGAAGTGCGCACCAGTCCGTTGCTGCGGGCCAGGGAGACCTGTGACATCGCGGGCTTCGCGGACCGGGCCGAGCCGTGGGACGCGCTCCTGGAGTGGGACTACGGGGCGTACGAGGGGATGACCCCGGCGCAGATCAAGGCGATCCGGCCCGACTGGTTCATCTGGCGCGACGGGGTGCCCGAGGGGGAGACCCTGGCCGAGCTGTCCGCACGCGCCGACCGGATCGTGGAATGGGCCCGCTCGGCCGACCGTGACGTGCTGGTGTTCGCCCACGGCCACATCCTGCGGGCGCTGGGCGCGCGGTGGCTCGGCGAGGACGTGTCGTTCGCGGCGCGCATCAGGCTCGACCCGACGTCCCTCTCGGTACTGGGCTGGGCGTACGGGGCACCGGCGATGGAACGCTGGAACGACACGGGCCACTTGGAGCGCCCGGGGCGGTAGCCGGACGGGCCCGGGCGTGCCCCGGCCCCCGGCTCTCAGGCCCTGGCCCCCGGCTCTCAGGCCCCGGCTCTCCGGCCCTGGCCCCCGGGGGCTTCGAGCCCTTCGGGCCGCCTACGTGGAGACCCCCGACACGGCCGCGTACCGCTCCAGATATCCCCGCACCTCGTCCGTCGTGTCCCGGCGCAGGGCGAGCACCTGCGTCGTGCCCGCCAGCATCGTCCGGATGCGCGAGGACCGGACGCCGTCCAGCAGGTCCAGCACCCGGTGGCCCGCCGTCGCCGCCTCCTCGGCCCGGCCGGCCCGGGCGAGGTCCCAGGCCAGCTCGGCCCGGTACAGCGCCAGGTTCCGGGTGAAGTGCGGGTCCTGGAGCCGGATCGCCCGCCGTGCGTGGCGGGCCGCCCGCGACCAGTCGCCCAGCGCCGACCAGCACTGCGCCTCCAGCATCTCCAGTTCCGCCTCCCGGAAGAACGTCATCCACTCCGGATCGGCGTCGCACGGTCCGCGGCCGAACGCGGTGCGGGCCCGGCCGATCGCCCGTTCGCAGCCCGCCCGGTCCCCGAACCCGGCCCGCCCGCCCGCCTCCCGCAGCGCGAGCAGGGCCAGCAGCCGCGGCGAGCCCAGCGGTCGCGCCGCCCGCTGCCCGGCCTCGGCGGCGCGTACGGACTCGCGGGGCCGCCCCGTGTCCCTGGCCAGGAACGACGCGTTGCAGAACGCGTGCGCCTCCAGCGCCGCGTCGCCCGCCACCCGTGCCGTGGCGAGCGCCTCCGCGTAGTGCGAGCGGGCGTCCTCGAACCGGCCGGAGTCATGGGCCAGCCAGCCCACCGAGATGGCCAGTTCGCCCGCCCCGGCGTGGAGCCGGTCGGCAGTGGAGCGCCTGGCGGCGGTACCGGAGTCGAGCAGCGCGTACGCCGTCCGCAACGGCCGCGACGCATCGCGGTACAGACCGTCACCGCCGTGCCGGTCGTCGAGCAGCCGGATCCGCCGCACCGCGTTCTCCACGGCACTGACCTCGGCCTCACCGACCCGGTGCCGGTCGGGTGCGGTGGCCCCGGCGGCGGGACCGGGACCCAGGGGTGCGGCCGCCAGCACGGTGGTTCCGCTCGTCATGAATACGCGACGCAGCACGTCGCTCTCCTCGTCGGTGTCGCTGTGGAGCACAGGGGATTCGCTGTGGAACACAAGGGGTGAGGGGATTTCGGTGGTGGCCCGCGCGGCCCGGCCGCGTACCGTCTCGCGCGGCGAGAAGCCCAGGTCCACCAGGGACATCCCGGGGAACATGTGCAGGAAGACCCGCTCGTACGCGTAGTTGGGACAGCGGATCTCGCCGGACTCCACGCGTCCGATGTACCGGGCGTCGCAGGCGACCCGTTCGCCGATCTCGCGGGCGGATCTGCGTACCGCGGCCGCGAACTCCCCGGCGGAGCGCTGTCCGCGCAGCCGTCGGAAGGCGAGGTTGGGAACTGCCCCTGTCGACACCATGGACCAGGACCTCTCTTCTGCAGCCGGGTTCCTGCTTCCGGTGCCCCGGTGTGTCCCGGCGGTGCACGAACGTACCGGCTGTGACCGGTCGCACAGGGAGTGTTTGCTAATAAAAGCGGCATCTCGCCCACGATCTGCCATGAACTGCCACTCATTGCGGCGGCGTGGCGCCGTAGCCCTTGACGCGGTCGGCGCGTTGGACCCTTCGGAAGACGGAATCCGGCTTCGCCCGGTGATGAGATCCGGCGGTGATGCGCCCAGTGATGAGATCCGGCGATGAGAGGAGAGGTCCCTTGTTGCATCTCGGCACGGAGACCGGCTCGCGGACGACTGCGACGACCCCGGCCGCGAAGGCTGTGACGGACACGACGGATGCGGCACCACCCGCCACGTCCACGGGGGGCCACGACACCGAACCCTGCGATCTGGTGACCGTTCCGGCCCGTCAGGGACTGGAGGCCGTGGACATCCTGCGCCGGGGCGCCGACCAGGAGGCCGTGGGCCCGGTCCTGCACGACGGAGCCTGTGACACCCTCGGCTTCCTGGTGCCGCCGGGCACGGCCGAGGCGTGGGACGTCCCGGGCAGTGCCTGTACGCGGACCGACGGCCGCGGGCTGAGCGTCCCCGCCGAGCCGCCGACCGGCGACAGCGGCTGGCTGCTGCCGCCCGGGGATGACGCCCCCGTCACCGACCCGGCCGTGCTGCGGGCCGCCCTCGACCAGGCGGCCCGGCTGATCGAGGCGGCCGACAACTGCTGCTGACAGCCGCCCGCGCGCGCCTGTACCCGTACGTGGACTTGAGGTCCGTGACCCGCACTCCGGCAGCCGCCCGCGCGCCCGTACCCGTACTCATGACTGCGCCCACGCGCCCGTGCCCCTGATCATGCCTGTGCCTGTGCCTGTGCCTGTGCCTGTGCCTGTGCCTGCGCCTGCGCCTGTGCCTGTGCCTGTGATCGTGATCGTGCCGGTGCTTGTGCCCGTGGCCGCGCCCGCGCCCGTCCGGGTCTCCACGGACCTGGTCCTTGCTACGGGGTCGGTCGCCACGGGGCGTCCGGCAAGGGCGCCCATAATAGGCCGGTGGCCGGGGTCCCCCGGCACGGCCGGTCGCGCACCGGTCCGGGGCGATGAGCGGTGAGCAGGCACGAGCGGCAGTGGCACGTAGAGGAGCGTCGAGCGGGGGCGCGACCGCCCGCAAACGATCCGGCCGCAAGGACGGCAGCGGTACCGGGCACGAGGCCGGGCGAGGATCCGGGCGCGGCGGGCGCGGGGGACGCAGCGCGGAGCCTGTCGCCGAGCAGGTGGACGGTGGTCTCGCCGAGCTGGTGCCCGACCGGGAGCGCCCCCACGCCTGGACGCTGACCCTCGACGGTGCCCCTCAGTCCCATGTGGACCTCGACGATCCCACGTACCTGTCCTTCGAATACCAGCGCAGGATCGGCCACATCGCGGACCTCGTCGCACCGCCCGGGCAGCCCCTGCACGTCGTGCACCTGGGCGGCGGCGCCTTCACCCTGGCCCGCTACATCGCCGCGACCCGGCCGCGCTCCACCCAGCAGATCGTCGAGACGGACGAGGCGCTCGTCCGACTGGTGCGCCGGGAGCTGCCGTTGGACCCGCAGGCCAGGATCCGGGTCCGTGCCGCCGATGCCCGCGCCGGGCTCGGGAGGGTCCACGACGGCTGGGCTGATCTGGTCATCGCGGACGTCTTCAGCGGCGCCCGCACCCCGGCGCACCTCACCAGTACGGAATTCCTCGCCGAGGTGCGACGGGTCCTGAAGCCCGGCGGGAGTTACGTGGCCAACCTCGCGGACGGCCCGCCGCTGGCCCATCTGCGCGGCCAGATCGCCACCGCGGCCACCGTCTTCCCCGAACTGGCGCTCGCCGCCGACCCGGCCGTCTGGCGCGGCCGTCGCTTCGGCAACGCCGTGCTGCTCGCCTCGAACCTGCCGCCGAAACTCGCGGAACTGACCCGCCGCGTCGCGACCGATCCGCATCCCGGACGCGTCGAACACGGGCGGGCGCTCGCCGACTTCACCGGCGGCGCGGCGGCGGTGACCGACGCGGACGCCAGACCCTCCCCGGCGCCACCGCCGTCGGCGTTCGGCTGACGACCTCGTGGACCTGCTGGGGCTGCGTCGCGAGGATCCGGACCACGGCGACGCCACCCACGACGCGCTGGTGCGGGCCGTGGTGGCCGGCGACGCGGAGTCCGCGGGGCGGGCCGGACGGGACTTTCGAAACACACCCCAGGTCGAACTGGAAGCCATGCTGGGCCGGTTGAGGTCGGTGCAGGAGTCACGAACCGCAGACGCCGCACGGATAGGCGGTCTGGCTGACGCAGTTGCCATGGTCGTCGTATTCGTAGATGACGCTCTTGGTGCCGGGGCACCCCGGGGTGGAGTTACACGGTATGGCGTGATCTTCCTGGTGTCCCATGGGCGTACCTCGCCTTCTGGTCGGGGCTGGGCTCCCACCCCTGCAGGCATCCGGTGCAGTGCCAGTGCCACGCGTCCGGCACCGCCGGAGAGGTGCGACTGGTGTCCCGCCAGAGCGCCCGGCGGTCCGGGCATTGGGGACATGACGGCGGCCGGTGTGTCATGGGGACTCCTGTACGGCTCCGTGCGGGGTCCGGCCGGGGCGGGTCGGCCGGTTGCGGGAGTTCCGGGGGTTCGGGGATTTCGGGAACGTGTCGTGCCGCGCGCGTCCGTTCAGCGGGGGCTGCGGGCACGGGACCGTCGGGTCGGTCGGAGGTGTCGCGGCCATGGCGGCCGGGAGGCACAGGGACGGCCGGCGGGGGTCGCCGGGCTACCGCGGTCGTACGCCTGCGCAGCAGGGCCCGGTCCACACCTCGGTGTCGAGGACGTGGGCGCCGAGCCGGTCGGGGATGACACCGACGCGGATCGTGCCGGTGGTGAGGGGCGTCCTGCACCAGACGCAGGCGCGGCCGGCGGCCTGGTCCCACGTCAGCGTCCTCGGGTCGGGAAGGGGGCGGGCGGAGGCGGTGGTCACTGCGTCTCTTCTCTGTAGAACTCGGCCCAGACGACCTCGCCGTTCCCGGTGCGGTCGTGGCCATACCGGTCGGCGGTGCCGAGAGTGCGGAGGATGGCGGACCGGGTGGCGGGGCTCAGGTCGGCGGGGAGGTCGGCCTCGATCCGGATCGCGTCGGCCGTCTCCGTGATGCGCGGCTCGCTGTTGGTCGCCGCGGAGAGCAGCGACGCGAGCGCGACGACATGTGGAAGCGCGACAGACATAGACATCCCCTGACAGTCGGCCGTCACGTTTCGTGAGGCTGAATATTCAGCTTCGACCTGATGGGTTAGCTTTGTCAATGTCGCCGTACAACGTTCGGAGTTCGCGCACATGCCACGTGAAGCGCCCTATCTGCGAGTGGCCACCGCTCTGCGCGCCCGTATCGAGGCGGGTGAATGGGTCGTGGGTGACAAGCTCCCGTCCCGGGCCCGGGTCGCCGAGGAATACGGCGTGGGCCAGTCCGTCGCCCAGCGCGCCATGGAGCGCCTGATCATCGAGGGCATCCTCGAAGGGCGCGCCGGATCCGGCACCTACGTACGCCGACCGCGCGAGCGGCTGCGCATGGTCCGCTGCCGGAACCGCGAGGGCGGCGGGGCGACGTTCCACGCGGACCTGCACAAGCAGGTCCGCACCGGAACGGGGGAGTCCCGCAGCGCCGCCCGCACCCCGGCCCCGGTCCACATCGCCGAACGGCTGGCCATCGAGCCCGGCGATCTCTGTGTCGTCACCCACTACGAGTTCCTCGTCGACGGGCTTCCCGCCCAGCTCTCCGAGTCGTGGGAACCCATGGCCATCACCGACGGCACCCCGATCGTCCTGCCCGAGATGGGCCCGCACGCCGGTGCCGGCGTCGTCGCGCGGATGCGGTCGATCGGCGTCGTCATCGGCGGTGCCGTCGAGGTGCCCCGTCCGGCCCGCGCCTCGCAGGAGCAGGCCAACCTGCTGGGCATGAGCGTGGGCGACCTGATCACGGTGGTGGAGCGGACCTACTACGACACCGACGGGCGCCCGGTCGAGACAGCGGACATCATCGTTCCCGATGTGCGCTGGGAGATCGCCTACGAGTTCACCGTCGACCAGCCCGAGACCTCACCCGACCCCGGCACCTGACCGCGGACGACCCGGCCCCGGGCACCGTCCCCGCGCAGACGCGGCCCCGGACACGCGAACCCGGGCCCCTGTCCCCGGGCGTGACTCCGGGCGTGACCCCGGACTCGTGAACCCGCGTTTTCCCCCGCCCGTTCGCGCAGGCGGGAGAGGCGTACCGGACCTCGGGCGCTCCAGGGCCGGATCTCCCCGCTCACGGGGGCGGCGTGCCGCCCGTTCCCAAGTGCGGGAACATGAAGAAGGGCTGACCCGTTCTCACAGGTCAGCCCTTCTTCGTTCAGGGTGAGTATCGGGACGGGGCGCGCCTCCGCCGGCGTCCGCAATATCTCAGCCGGGCAGCCAGGCACCAAACCCGCCCCCGGCCCTCCCCGGCCTGACGTGATCAAAAAAAGGGGGCGAGGCCGAACCATCCTGAAGCCCTGGGCGCCCGCCCGATACGACAGCCGGTCCACTCACCCGCCTGCCAACGCCCCGACAAGGTAAAGCGGTCCGACGGACGAACCGCCGGACCGCCATGAAAGATCAGGACCCGAAGGTGACGATGTAGACGGGGCTGTTGTCGGGGTGCTCCTGGTGCACCACCGGGCATGAGGTCTTCTGCTTGCTTTCCTCGGTCTTGATCTGAATTCCGCAGAAGGGCGACTCGTCCCAGTTGAGCTCGTTGATGTTGCTGAGCACGGGGATGTTGTCCCCCTTGTGGCCGTCCCGGCCGCCGGCGCTGGCCCCGCCGATGCCGGCGACGAGGATCCCGCAGGTGGCCACGGCCACCGCTGCGATCTTCTGGACGTTCCTCACTATGTTCTCCTTCGCTGCTCTGCCCCAGATCGGGCAGATTCCGTAGAGAACGATGCGCGGAAAGGATCAGAGCCTAACGTCATTCCTCCATTGAGCACTCGCACGGCCGCACAAATCACAAGATCCTGGAGTACTACCTGTGGGCGGGAATGCTCCAACGGGTCCCGTCGGGGATGCGCCAGATGTGTGTGCTCCCGTCTGCCTCGCGGATGCAGCCGAACCTGTCGTGCGAGGGGCGGGGCCCGCATCGTTCCACCAGCGCCATGCGTCCTCGACCCGGGCCCAGAGGCCGGGATCGCCGCCGTGGTGATCGTGCCGGCCTGCGGACTGCCCGAGGTGGCCATGACCTCCCTCGCCGAGATGGCCGCCGCTTCGGGCAAGCCCGCCTATGCCGAAGGAGTGATGCCAGAAGCTGTAGCCGCGGCGCCCGCCGAAATCGTCGCCCCCAACGCCAGGGCCGCGGCCGAGGTGGACTTCCGCGGCGAACTGCTGAGGCAGGAGAACGTGGTCGACAGTTTGCAGGTCGGCGAGGGCCTCTACTGCGCCATCGTCGACCCGAATGCCGGCATCAACCTGTCCAACGCCCTGATCCTGGCCAATGGCGGGCCCCAAACCAGCAGCGTCTCGACGATTGGGCGGCCCACCCCGTCGTGTGACAGCCGACGGGACGCCGTCACCGTGGTGACCCTCAAGGACGGCCACCCCGAGTCCTCCAGCTTCACCATCGCGGTTCTGTAGCGGCGCCGTGCCGAAAGGCCCCGCCGCCGGAGCGGGCGACGGGGCCTTTCGG
>NZ_JBIARH010000042.1:38098-59207 GCF_042889785.1 Streptomyces sp. NPDC002476
CCCGCCCCCCCCCCCGGGCGCCCGCGGGCCCGCCCCCGCCGCCCCCCCCGGGGCCCCCGGGCCCCCCCCCGCCCCCCCCCCCCCCCCCCCGCCGCTACAGCCCGGACATGGTGCCAGGTTGCGCGTGGCTGGGGCGGTCGGCGTCGCGGGCCGGACGGGACTTCCGCAACACGCCTTACGACCTGAGGAACAAGAGGGAGTGGATCAGCGAGCGGCCAATGCTCTGGGTATGACATATGCGGCATGTGTGGAAACATGAATTCTATGGCGCTTGGGTGCTGAAGAGAGTCGAGAGGAGTGCACCATGATCGCCAAGCTGCTCGGCAAGCTGTCCTTCACCCGCCACTACGGTGCGTACGGCGAACACGACTGGACCTGACCGCACTGCTGGCGGGCTCCCTCGGGCGCCCGCCGGCTCACGGCCACGCTGCCGACGACATCGGCCTGGACAGGGACGAGAGTCAGGGACGATCTCATGGGCCGAATGGATGAGCCGCCACGGTTGCCCGGAGGCAGCTTCCAGGCCTGGAGCCGCGACCGGCTGGCACTGGCCCGTCGTGGCGCCGACGAGTGCGGGGACGTCTGGCAGCTGGAGCCAGGTGTCTATGTAGCCGCTGCGGCCGGGCCGTGTGAAGAGGTCCTGCGCCGGGCGCAGGACTTCCTCAAGGTGCCCTCGCCTCTCTTCCCGCCGTTGAAGCGGTCGAGCGGAGCACAGACGCCTGAGGAACGGGCGCACGCTCACGCCGCCCGTATGCGCGGACTACGCCCGCAGGCGGTTGCAGCCCGGATCGGTGAGATTGCACCCGGGACCGCTCGATTTGCCGACCAATGGCCCACGGGCCAGGACGTCGAGATTCTTCCCCCGCTCCGGCGCGCCCTCGCAGAGATCGGCGTGCGCTACCTCTTCTCCGAGGACGCTCCCACCCTGCTGCCCTTTGCCCCACAGCTCTTCATGGCCCGGGAGATGCTCGTACGCCCCTCGCGCTGGGTATGGCCGCGCTGGATCCCCACGCCGGCACGGCGGTTCCGCACACGGCAGCAAGTCGACTTCACCAACGCTTTGCGGTCCGTCGTCCGCCGGCGCCGTTCAGCGGGCCACCTCGGTGACGACGTGCTGGGACAGATGCTCCGGCCCTCCTCCCGCTACGGTCCACTGCCGGAAGAGGCCATCCTCGACAGCCTCCCCGGAATCACCGTCGCCACCTTCGAGACACCTTCCCGGGCAGCCGGATGGATCCTGCTCCACCTGGCCCGGTACCCCCAGGCCGCGGGCCGCGTCGCGGCCGAAGCCGCCTTGTTGCCCATAGACCCGGCCGCGACGACCAGTACCCACCTCGACAGCCTGCAATACACCCAGGCACTGGTACGCGAGGTGCTTCGACTGCACCCCCCGAGCTGGCTACTGACCCGGCGCGCCACGCGACAGACTCGGCTCGCCGACTACACCATCGACGCCGGGGCCACCGTTCTCGTCTGCCCCTACACCGCCCACCGCGACGCACGGGAACACTCCGAGCCGGACCGGTTCCAGCCCGAACGATGGCTCGAGGATTCGGGCTCGCCGGCGAAACGCGAGGCCTTCTTCTCCTTCGGTACCGGGCCGCATGGCTGCGAGGGAGCCGCTCTGGCCATGGCGATGCTGACACTTCTGACTGCGCAGACCGCCCGCCGCTACCACGTGAGCGAGCCGTCCGGACCGGAACCCAGTTACCAGGTCACCACCTTCGGTGGTCTCACAACCGCCGGTTTGCGCCTGCGTGCCACCTTGCGCAGCTGACAGGCCTGCTTTCAGTGACAGGGCCGCAAGTGCCCCTCCTCGGAGAGGCCGAGCCGATGAGTACACCGGGGTCTTCTCGAACGCGCCTGCAGCAACGTAACGGCCTGGGGAACGATAGGGAGGAGGGCGTCGGGAGCCTGCTCCTTCTTGCTCCCCAGGTCGTAAGCCCCCGCGACTCCGGACGGCATTCTGAAACGATCAGTCAGGCCGCCACTTTGGCGCGAGCCTGCGGTTTCCCTGCGGGTAGGGGGCGGGGGCCGGTCCTTTTGCCGCCCTCAGAGGCTGAGGGTGATCGCCGCGGCGATGCTGCCCAGTCCCAGGGCGAAGGCAGCCTCGGGCCAGCCGCCGTCGCCCCAGCGGAAGACCCGGTCGACGGCGAGCCGGCCCGGGCCGATGGCGGCGATGGACAGAGCGACAATGGTGATGCAGACGTTGTACTCAACGCCGCCGTTTGTCTCCCACAAGCCGTGGGCGCCGGTGACGGTCACCATGGCGGTGATCATCGTGCCTGTCAGGGCGGCGGCCGCCAGCGGGGTGAACAGCCCCACGGCAAGGCCGAGGCCACCCAGGAACTCGGACCCGCCACCGATCACCGCGAAGATTTTCCCCGGGTGGAACCCAAGATTCTCGAAGACCATGCCGGTCGCCGTCAGGCCGTGGCCCCCGAAGAGGCCGAACAGTTTCTGCGCGCCGTGCCCCGCCATCAGCAGTCCAAAGGTCAGTCTGATGAGCAGAAGACCGCAGTCGGCGGCGGACGCCAAGGGCGCGGCAGTGCCGCGCGCCACCGATTCCGTCGGATGCGCAAGACGGTTCGGGATGCGCTTGGTAACCATGAGAAAACTCCGGTTTAACGCCGGAATGGGAGTCGCCCCCAGCTCGGCCGGACGCCGAGGCACCGGTTGGGGCGAGGTCCCGCGCAATGTCGCGGGAACGAGCCACCCTCTCATGCCGATCCTGTCTCAGCCGTCGGGACCGTGCATCCGGGTGCTCACCGGCCTTCCGACTTCTCCTTGCACGGCACATGCTTACGGCGTTGTCGGCCATTGGTGACCGGGGCCAGAACGTGTGGGAACGCCGATCTTCGGCAGGACCCGCCCGCTATCCGGATGTCGGGTCCGCCGGATGCTCCGCCGCCCCGCGTGATGCGGGGAGGGGCGAAACCCCGCGCGTGCGGGGACCAGCCAAGCAGGCCAAGTGCGGTGATAGTTACCTGCGGGCCACTCCCGCACGCGCGGGGACCAGCCTTCTCGACCAGGGACGTTATCCGACCGACAGGCCGCCTTTTCATCACTTCTGCAGACGGCACGACGAAATGCCCCGCCGCTCGGTGAGAGACGGCGGGGCGGGGGCAGTCGTCGGGGGCCTCCCGAGCAGCATGAACTGGACTGCACGTGCCGTGTTACAGGGTGGTGCCCGGCGGTGAGGCACCGGGCGCCGGTTCCGGACGGCGGGCGAACAGCCCGCGTCAGTGAGGTCTACCTACCGAAGAGTGCAGGCGTGATCGCGGCGTTGGCCGTGGCGGGCTGGAACTTCTTGTTGCCCGCGAAGTGCGCCTCGTACCCGCTACCGAGCCCAGGCCCCCACACGCCAAGGGGATCGGTCATGTGCCCTCCGCTGTTGAGGGTTGCGACCCCATCGGAGCCCGTCGACGTGCTCCCGATCACCTTGCCGCCCGTCATCCTGAAGGTGATCGTGGCGCCCTGGATCGGCTGACCGTCGGGGTCGAGAAGAGTTGCCCTGAAGGTGGCCTTCGCTCCGACAACGGCGCCAGAGACGTCATCGGCGGAGAGCTGGGGAATCACCTTCGTCTGCTCCCCGTCCGTGACCGGGGGCTGGGACGGGTACGGGTAGTACCCCTGCGGCGGGTACGGGTAGTACCCCTGCGGGGGCGGCGGCGGGTAGTAGGCCTGCTGGGGCTGCGGCGGGTACGGGTAGTACCCCTGCGGCGGCGGGTAGTAGCCCTGCGGGGGCTGCGCCGGTGGCGCGATGGGAGTGGACATGAGCGTCTCCTAGTAGGGAGAAGGTGGGACTGGATCCCCCCTCCAGCACATTCGCACAATCCCGTAAATGCCGCAGATAGTCAGCTCATTCGGCGTGGCCACTGAGCGGGTGATGGGATCGGTTTTCACAACCAACGAGGCTCCCGTGCGGCGGGGCGAGGCCCGCTCCGGTGTTCGACGGGCCCACTGGGCTACCGGAGTGGGATTCTCAGCACGGCAAAAGGGCCCCGCCGCCCGGTCACCACCTGGGCGGTCGCGGCCGTCCAGCCGTTCCCGCTCAGGTCGTTGCCGGCGATGACGGCCCCGGTCGCCGTCGAGGCGGCCGTGATCCCGTTCGGCCGAAAGGCTCGGCATCGCATGCGTCGCCTGGCGGCAGGCGCCGGCAGGCGACCTGCCGCCAGGGGTGCTGGCATGGCCGCTCCGGCCGAGGCCGACGGAATGCGTGTCTGGCTGCTGCGCGAGGAGCACGCCTCCCGCCATCTGTGCGAGCAGATGTCCGCGTACGCCGAGCGGATAGCCGGCGACGGGCTCTGGCTGCAGAACTGGCCGGGAGCCTGGCCCATACGCCCTGAGCGGATCGCGCAGACCTGAGCGCAGCGCGCGGCGCAGGTGCCCCCCCTCGCGGCCTCGACGGCGGCCATGATGTCGTCGTCGAGGCCGCGCACCAGGTGCCCGTACCGGTCTACCGTCGTCTGAATCGACTCGTGACCGAGCCGCAGCCGAATCGCGGGCAGCGGTGCGTTCGCCCCGATCAGCCAGGCCACATGTGTATGGCGCAGATCATGTATGCGCGGCTGCTTCGGCAACCCCTTCGCGACCGCCGCGGCAACGGCCGGCTTCCACTTCCGGTTGTAGAAGTTCGCGTGACGCCACTCCCCACCCGTGGCGGCCCGGAACGCAAAGTCTGTCGGCTTGCGCCCGGCTATCTGCTTGCGTACGAGGTCGACCCGGACGGGGGAGAGCGCGAGCCATGTGAGGACGATATGGCACAGGTCGGACACCCGTGTTCCCGTGATGGTCCCAAGTTCGGGGATATGAAGAAGGGCTGACCTGTTTTCACAGGTCAGCCCTTGATCATTCAGGGTGAGTAACGGGACTCGAACCCGCGACATCCTGGACCACAACCAGGTGCTCTACCAGCTGAGCTATACCCACCGTGTCCGGTCGTTTCCGACCGGCCGAGAAAAAGTGTACAGGGTCCGGGAGGGTGCTCGCGCCACAGTTGTTCGGACGTCGCCCGGAACCCCCGAAAGGCCCATGACCAGGGGCTTCGCCACGGGCCGCGGCGTGTCCGCGAAGCGCCGCCGTACCGCCCCGCACGCGGCGCGCGGGCCGGGCGGTACGGCGGAGCTCCGTGGGCACGGCCTACGGAGCGGGCGGCGCGACGCGCTTCGCGATGGCCTTGGAATGCTCCGAGTCCGGCCCGGGCTGCGGGACGAAGACCGCCTCGCGGTAGTAGCGCAGCTCCGTGATGGAGTCGCGGATGTCCGCGAGCGCCCGGTGGTTGCCGTTCTTCTCCGGACTGTTGAAGTACGCCTTCGGGTACCAGCGGCGCGCCAGTTCCTTGATCGAGGACACGTCGACGATCCGGTAGTGGAGATAGCCCTCCAGCGCCGCCATGTCCCGCGCCAGGAATCCGCGGTCGGTGGAGACCGAGTTCCCGCAGAGCGGGGCCTTGCCGGGCTCCTTCACGTGCTCGCGGACGTACGCCAGCACCTGGGCCTCGGCGTCGGCCAGGGTGGTGCCCCGGGCCAGCTCGTCGAGGAGGCCCGAGGCGGTGTGCATCCGGCGCACCACCTCGGGCATCGCGTCCAGGGCCGAGTCCGGCGGGCGGATCACGATGTCCACCCCTTCGCCGAGCACGTTCAGCTCCGAGTCGGTGACCAGCGCGGCCACCTCGATGAGTGCGTCGTCCGCCAGCGAGAGCCCGGTCATCTCGCAGTCGATCCACACCATGCGGTCGTTCATGGCCCCACCCTACGGGGCGCTCCTCTGCCCCGGCAGGGCCGGGCGTCCGGTGACGTATGCATCGGGGCCCGGCTTCCCGAGCTCCGGCACTCCCGCCGCGACCGCCGACGGCGTCACGACATGAGCACCCGGCGTCAGGGCCGCACCGCGCCGGCCCGCCGCACCCGCCTGGGCGGGCACGATCGTCTCCAGCACGTCGCCGACCCCTTCGACGCCTCCGCCCTGCGGACGACGGGCCCGGTAGGCGGCCCGGTACGCGGCGGGGGAGGAGCCCAACTGGCGCCGGAAGTGCCCGCGCAGCGCGACCGGCGAGCGGAAGCCGCAACGGCCCGCGACCTCGTCGACCGAGTACTCGGACGTCTCCAGCAGCCGCTGCGCCTGCAGCACCCGCTGGGTGATCAGCCACTGGAGCGGTGCGCTTCCGGTGAGCGAGCGGAACCTGCGGTCGAAGGTCCGCCGGCTCATGTAGGCGCGCGCGGCCAGCGTCTCCACGTCGAACTGCTCGTGGAGGTGCTCCAGCGCCCAGGCCACGACCTCGGCGAGCGGGTCGGAGCCGATCTCCTCAGGTAAAGACCTGTCGAGGTAGCGCTCCTGACCGCCACTGCGCCGCGGCGGCACGACGAGCCGACGGGCCAGCGCCCCGGCGGCCTCCGTGCCGTGGTCGGTGCGGACTATGTGGAGGCAGAGATCGATCCCGGCGGCGGTCCCGGCCGACGTGAGCACATCGCCGTCGTCGACGAAGAGTTCACGCGGATCGACATGGACCGACGGATAGCGCTTGGCCAGCGTCGGCGCGTACATCCAGTGCGTGGTCGCCGGGCGGCCGTCCAGCAGGCCGGCCGCGGCCAGCACGAACGCGCCGGTGCACAGCCCGACGATGCGGGCCCCCTCCTCGTGGGCGCGGCGCAGCGCGTCCAGCGCCTCCGCGGGCGGCGGCGAGGTGATCGAACGCCAGGCGGGCACCACGACGGTGCCGGCCCTGCCGATCGCCTCCAGCCCGTAGGGCGCGGCGAGTTCGAGTCCCCCGGTGGTTCGCAGCGGTCCCTCTTCCCCGCCGCAGACGAGCAGTCGGTAACGCGGGACTCCCGCGTCCTGTCGGTCGATTCCGAACACGGAGAGCGGGATCGAGCTCTCGAAGATGGGGCCGCCGCTGAACAGCAGCACGGCGACGACTTCTCGTCGTCGTCGGCCGCTGAGCTTCCGTACGGCCTCCGTTGCGGTGGCGGAGTCCTGGCTCATGACGCTAAGCCCCCCTCGGTGTTCGCGTCTTCCTGGTCCTTGCGGGCCTGTCGCTCCTGCACTTTTCCCCTCGGTCCTGCACGAGTCCCCGGTCCTCGATACCCAAGATCGAATCTACTGCGTCCCGTGCTGCAGTCGTGACAAGTTCACCAACCGGCGTTATGTCGACAAGGCAACTTGGCGGGAAGCATTCGATCACGAAGCGTTTCACTCGGCAGCGCTCCATGGAAGGGCGCCTGGCCTTGATGGCCCGTCCCCATCCCGTCTTCGGCGGGCAGAATCGTACCGCGCGGTCTCTTCCTTCCTGGTGGCAAGGGGGTTGATCGGCCATTTCGGCAAGGGACCTATGGGGGTGAGAAGTTGGCTGAAAATAGATGGTTGTGCATACGTGATTCGGTCAGTAGACCGGCGCACAACCCCGTTGTCCGACTGCTTCTTTGCGCCCCCCTGGGCAGGTCGGGCGACCGATCGTCCCGTATGTCGGGGTGGTGTCGACGGGCGAACGGATTCCGGCCTGCGGGCCGGTATCGGTCCGTCGCCGGGTGGCGGGGGCCGGGGCAGGACGGTGGGGGCGGATGGGGAGGGCGGGTGTCGGCGAGGCGGGCCGCCGTCGCACCGACACCTCGCGGGGCGGTGATCCACTCCGCGCGGAGGCCGCGATTCCGGGCCGGGGCGGGGGTGCGCGGGGACGGGCGGCGGCGTGACGGACGGGGCTGCGGGGGCGCCGCGGAGTCACGGAGGGGAACCGTCCGGGGGCGTACCGGAGTCGCTCCCGTCGGTGTACGGCGCAACCGACATTGCCATACGGGTCCGCCTCGGGCATGCTCCGTGAAACGTCGCGCGCGCTTTGCGCGGGTCTGGGCAGTGGAGGAATGGCGCCGTACCCTTGGGGGTAAGGGGTTGGGAAGATGATTCCCGGACACCGCTACACCGCCCGCTGACACTCTTTCCCACGTCGCTCTCCTCACGAGGACTCTCTTCGCCGAGACACCGATGGCCGGTCACGAAATCCCCGAACCCGCCGACCGCAAGCAGGTGGCCGACCCCATGTCGGGCCCGCAGGCGGCCGAAGAAACACGTCATTCCTGCGACCCCGCCTTCCAACACGGGGTCGTCGTCGGCTTCGACGGCTCGACCTCCAGCGAACGTGCGCTCGCGTACGCCATCGGCATGGCCCGTCGATCGGGCTCCGGCCTGATCATCGTCCACGTCGCCAACCGGCTGCCGACCACCGTCTGGGCGGGCTGTGAGCCGCCCGTCTTCGTCGACGTGCCCGACCACCGCACCGAGGTGCTCGGCCTGGAGCTCGCCTGCGCGGACTACCTCTCCGAGGTTCCCTGGGTGCTCGTCGAGCGTGGCGGGGACATCTGCCACGAGCTGGAGGAGGTCGGCCGGGAGTACTCGGCCGACGCCATCGTCGTCGGTTCCACGCACGGCGTCGTCGGCCGCATCTTCGGCTCGGTGGCGGGGCGCCTCGCGCGGCGCGCCCAGCGCCCGGTCGTCGTCATCCCCTGAGCGGGAGAGCGGCGCGGCCGCAGGGCGCGTCGGGCCGGTGGAGGGTCCCGGCCGCGCGGGGTCCCGGGTGGCGGCTGCCGCCGAGCGGCCCGGCCCGGTGCGCATCGGTCCTCCCGGTGCGCCGCGGGCCGTCGTGGATCGCGATCCGCCGCTTCTGCTGCTGCCGCCCCCGTCGTTCCGCGGTTCTCGCCGCCTCCGCTGCCTGCGCCGCCTCCGCTGCCTGCGCCCGTATTGCCCGTGCCGGCGCCCCGGGCCGGTCCGTCGTTCCGTAGTACGTCGCCGCGGTCGTCCTGGTCGGCCCCGTTGTAGGGGGCCGACCCGGCCGTGAGGTGTGATCCACTCGCCCGACGTGGCGTCAAGTCGCCTGTCGGAAACCGGCGATCCGCCGGGTGATGGTGGTGAAGTGCCCGTGTGCGAAAGGTGCATAGCGTCCAACGGGTTGCAGGACGGGCGCCCTCGGCGGGCATGCGCCGAGGGCGACGGCCGCCCGGGCGCGAGCAGTTGGCGCCGTCGGCCCTGGTCGCGCCGTGCCGTTGCCGGCTCCGCGGGGTTCGGTATCGGTCACTCACGAACGTGCCCGAGGGGCCGACAGAGGCTGGTACGGGAACGGCCCCGCACCCACCGCGACAGCGGGTGCGGGGCCGTTCGGCCGGGTGTGCGGCGGGCGCGGGGAGGACGGACCGCCGCAGCCGTGGCGGGTCTACTCGACGGTGACGGACTTCGCCAGGTTGCGCGGCTTGTCGATGTCCCGGCCCATGGCCAGCGCCGTGTGGTACGCGAAGAGCTGGAGCGGGATGCCCATCAGGATCGGGTCCAGCTCGTTCTCGTTCTTCGGCACGACGATGGTGTGGTCGGCCTTGTCCTGCGGCTGGTGGGCGACGGCGAGGATACGGCCGCTGCGGGCCTTGATCTCCTCCATCGCGGCACGGTTCTTCTCCAGCAGGTCGTCGTCCGGCACGATCGCGACCGTCGGCATGGCGGGCTCGATCAGCGCCAGCGGGCCGTGCTTCAGCTCGGAGGCGGGGTAGGCCTCCGCGTGGATGTACGAGACCTCCTTGAGCTTCAGGGACGCCTCGCGGGCCACCGGGTAGCCGCGCACCCGTCCGATGAACATCATCGACTTGGCGTCCGCGTATTCGGCCGCCAGCCGCTTGATCTCGTCCTCGTTCGCCAGGATCTCGTCGATCTGGGCGGGCAGCCTGCGCAGCCCGTCGATGATCCGCTTGCCGTCGGCGACCGACAGGTCCCGGATCCGGCCCAGGTGCAGGGCGAGCAGCGCGAACGCGACGACCGTGTTGGTGAAGCACTTGGTGGACACGACGCAGACCTCGGGCCCGGCGTGGACGTACGTGCCGCCGTCGGCCTCGCGGGCGATGGCGGAGCCCACCACATTGACGACACCGAGCACCCGGGCGCCCTTGCGCTTGAGCTCCTGGACGGCGGCCAGCACGTCGTACGTCTCACCGGACTGGGAGACCGCGATGTACAGGGTGTCCGGGTCGACGACCGGGTTGCGGTAGCGGAACTCGGAGGCCGGCTCGGCGTCCGAGGGGATCCGGGCCAGCTCCTCGATCAGCTGCGCGCCGATCTGACCCGCGTGGTACGAGGTGCCGCAGCCCAGGATCTTGATCCGGCGTACCCCGCGCGCCTCGCGGGCGTCCAGGTTGAGACCGCCCAGGTGCACGGTGGCGAACCGGTCGTCGATCCGGCCGCGCAGCACCCGGTCGACGGCGTCGGCCTGCTCGGAGATCTCCTTGTGCATGTACGTGTCGTGGCCGCCCATGTCGTACGACTCGGCCTCCCACTCCACGGTGGTGGGTGTGGCCGTCGTGGACGAGCCCTCCGTCGTGTACGTACGGAAGTCGTCGGCCTTCAGGGTGGCCATCTCGCCGTCGTCGAGGGTGACGACCTGGCGGGTGTGGGCGACGAGCGCGGCGACGTCGGAGGCGACGAACATCTCCTTCTCGCCGATGCCGAGGACGACCGGGGAGCCGTTGCGGGCGACCACGATCCGGTCGTTGAAGTCGGCGTGCAGCACGGCGATGCCGTACGTGCCCTCGACCGAGCGCAGCGCCTCGCGGACCTTCTCCTCCAGGCTGTCCGCCTGGGCACGGGCGATCAGGTGGACCAGCACCTCGGTGTCGGTCTCGGAGAGGAACTCGACACCGTCGGCGACGAGCTTCGCACGGAGCTCGGAGGCGTTGTCGATGATGCCGTTGTGGACGACGGCGACCTTGTTGCCGGCGTCCAGGTGCGGGTGGGCGTTCTCGTCGCTCGGGGCGCCGTGGGTGGCCCAGCGGGTGTGGGCTATGCCCGTGGTGCCGCTGAAGCGCTTGGGGACACGGGCCTCCAGCTCACGGACCCGCCCCTTCGCCTTCACCATCTTCAGGGCGGCGGGCTTCCCGGCCGACGCCTTGCCGGTGATGACGATGCCAGCGGAGTCGTACCCCCGGTACTCCAGCCGCTGCAGCCCTTCCAGCAGCAGCGGGGCCACATCACGCTTCCCGATATATCCAACGATTCCGCACATAGAGTCTCTGCCCCTCCATCGATGTACTTGTCGTGCCCGACGCCCGGCCGCCGCGGTCGTGCCGTCCCCGCGGCCGGGCCGGTTCCGGCGGTCCTGCCGGTCTTTCGGCCGCTCCGGCTCAGCCGTAGACGATGCGGCGCAGCTGGCGGAGCGAGAGCTCCGGTGGCGCGACCGCGCGGTGCGGCAGCTCGGCCGCGATCCGCTCGAAGATCTCCGCGTTCACCAGGCCACCGGACTGCAGTTCCCGGTGGCGGCGGCGCACGAAGTCGTCGGTCGTCTCGTCGAAGTACGCCAGCACGTCGAGTACCACCCGGGCTGCCTCACCGCGCTGGAGCGCGGTGCTGCGCACCAGGTGGTCGATGAGGTCGTCATGCGACGGGCGGCGTTCGAGCACTCGTTGATATTGCGGTGGAAGGGGCGTTGACGCAACAATCCTGCCCGATATCGGGCAGGTGTGGGTGTGATTACGCTCTCGAACGGGCCCGGAGCCGACGGGGCGGCTGGGCGGCTGGGCGGCGGTCAGAGGCGATTCAGGACGGCCTGCTTGGCCGCGGTGAACTCGTCGTCGGTGAGCACCCCGCTCCGGTGCAGCTCGCCGAGCTCCCGGAGCCGTCGCAACAGCACGTCGTGATCGTCGGCGGCCGGTGGTCCGTCCGGGCCGGAGGCCGGGGCCGCCGCGGTCGGGGCCGCCGTGGTCGGGCCGGGGGCTGTGGCCGTGGCTGCGGCCGGGGAAGTCGCGGGGGCCTTCGAGAGCCGCGCCCCCTCGGCCGCACCGCCCCCGTCCGAGGCCGCCCCGTCGGCCCCCGTCGCCGTCGGAGCGATCGCGGTGCCGGATGCCGCTGCCGTCGCGCCCGGGATCGCCGCCGCGCCCGGAAGCGCCGCCGCGCCCGGTCCGGCCGTGTCGGGGGCCATCGCGTTCGGAAGTCTGACCAGGACCGCCGCCGCGACCAGCACCGCCGTGTACTCCTTCTTGGACAGCCCCCACAGGTCCAGTGCGTACGGGTCGAACTCGGCCGCCGGGGCCGGCGCGGAACTCAGTCCGGCCACGCCCCGGACGAAGCGCAGATGCCCGTTCGCCAGACCGATGGACGGCATCCAGTGGACCCCGGTCACCTCCGACACCGGGAAGGCGACCGGACCGCCGGAACTCTTGACCTCCTCGGCCTTCCAGTTCCAGGTGAGCCGGACGGTCTCCCCGTCGAACGAGGCCGTGCCGTCCCCGCCGCCCCCGGCGACGGGCACCGAGGGGCCCGGCAGCAGGAAGCCGTCGGTGGGCCCGGACGGCACCTGTTCGAGCAGCAGGGCGTTGCGTACCTCCTCGACGAAGTACTCCGCCACGCCGCCGCGGTCCTTCTCCACGGCCAGCTGATACGGATCCGCGGCGTCCTTGAGTCGGCCGTCCGCGGCGCGCAGCATCGGGCAGGCCCCGTCGCGCAGCCGCAGTCGCAGCCGGCCGCCCTTGCGGTGGGGTTCGAAGGAGATGCCCGCCACCGCCCGCAGCGGGACGGCGAGCTCGCCCAGTTCCCGCCGGACGGGGTGCACCCCCCTTCCCTGGCCGGGCACGATCCGTACCGTCTCGCCGTCGAAGGTCCACGTCCCGTCATGCTGGGTTATCTCCGCCATGGGACGGATTCTCTCAGGCGCGCTCAAGGGGGCGATCCGCGCATTGACCGTGCGTGGGACTGGCGATACGCATGGTGATGGTTCGCTCAGGACATCCACAGGTGTGAACCCGTCGGAGGGGCCCGGCTTGTGAGACTGCACAGGACACGACAGAGCTCCTCCGTACCGTCACCGCGATCGGCACGGACACCGCGCAGGGCCCGGCGCATCATCCTTCCCCGCCTCCTCGGCTCGCTGCTGCTCGTCACGGCGGCCGGTGCCTCCGGCATCGGCGCGGCGGCACCGGCCGGAGCGGTGTCGAGCAGCGCACCGGCCGCCGCCGCGTTCCTGCGACTGGGACCCGGCGGCCTGCCTGGACGGCGTCCGGCCCGGTTCGGTCCTCGGCGTCGAGGCGCCGCTCTGGTCGGAGACGCTGACGAACAGCGCGGAGACCGAGCGGATGGCGTTCCCCCGGCTGCCGGGGGTCGCGGAGCTGGGCTGGTCGCCCGCGTCCACGCACGACTGGGACGCGTACAAGGCACGGCTCGGCGCGCAGGGGCCGCGGTTCCCGGCGCTCGGCATCGACTACTACCGGGCGCCGGAGGTGCCCTGGGCGGCGGAGTGAGGTGCCCCGCGGGGCGCGGAGCGAGGGGGTGTGCCCGGGACCGCACCCGGATCACGGCGAGCTGCCCCGATTATGATCACCATATGTTCGAAGGCGAGTTGGTCAGGCTTCGCGCGTTGCGCGCGGAGGACGCGGAGCACCACGTACGGTGGCGCAACGATCCGGAGGTGGCGCACTGGGCCACGGGCGGCGACCCGTGCTTCGGCCCGGTCACGGCGGAGGCCGTCGGGCTCGCCTTCGAAACCATGCTGCGGCTGAGCCCGAGGGAATCGGCCGTCTTCACCGTCGTGGACCTGGCCGACGGCACGGTGATCGGCATGGCGGACTACCGCGACCTGGACCCGTTCGCCGGGCGGGCCACGGTCGGCATCACCATCGGCGAGCGGGACCGCTGGGGGCGCGGCCACGGCTCGGAGGCGCTGCGCCTGCTGGTGGGGCACCTGTTCGGGGCGTACGGGCTGCACCGCGTCGAACTCGACACCTGGAGTGGCAACGAGCGTGCCGTCCGCGCCTTCACCCGGGCGGGCTTCCGCGAGGAGGGCCGCCGCCGGGACGCGGTGCTGGTGGCGGGCCGACGTTACGACACCGTGCTGTTCGGGATGCTCCGCGAGGAGTGGCCGGGGACGCCGTCGGACTGACCGGTGCCGGCCGGTGTCGCGCCCCGGCGCGCGCCCTGTGCGTGCTATGCCTCGTCCGGGGCGGCCTGGCCGCCGAGGCGTGGGCCCTGGGCCGGCACCGTGTGTGGGTGGTGGAGTGGTCCATGGAGCAGGCCGTCCGCTGGATCAACGACCCTGCCGAGGACCCCGCCCGCATCTCCGCCGTGCGCCGCCGTCTCGACGACGCGGTACGGATCCTGGGGGTCTGAACGCGCTTCGCCGCGTCCGGGGCGTACCGGACGCGGCGGAACATGGCGCGCAGGCCCTGTGGCAGGGGGCAGGGGGCAGGGTCAGGCCGGGAGGCCCAACTCCCTCGCGATCAGCATGCGCTGGACCTCGCTCGTGCCCTCGCCGATCTCCAGGATCTTGGAGTCGCGCCACATCCGGGCCACCGGGTACTCGTTCATGAAGCCGTAGCCGCCGTGGATCTGGGTGGCCTCGCGGGCGTTGTCCACCGCGACCGTCGAGGAGTACAGCTTCGCGATCGCCGCCTCCTTCTTGAAGGGCTCGCCGGCCACCAGGCGGGACGCCGCGTCGCGCCAGCCGAGGCGGGCCATGTGGGCGCGGGTCTCCATGTCGGCGATCTTGAACTGGATGGCCTGGTTGGTGCCGATCGGCCGGCCGAAGGCGTGGCGCTCGTGCGCGTACTTCACCGACTCGTCCACGCAGCCCTGCGCCAGGCCCGTGGACAGGGCGGCGATGGCGATCCGGCCCTCGTCGAGGATGCGCAGGAACTGCGCGTAGCCCCGGCCCTCCTCGCCCAGCAGGTTGTCCAGCGGGACGCGGACGTCGGTGAAGGACAGTTCGCGGGTGTCCGAGGCGTTCCAGCCGACCTTGGAGTAGGGGGCGGCGACGGTGAAGCCGGGGGTGCCGGACGGGACGATGATCGAGGAGATGAGCGGGGCGCCGTTCTCCTTGCGGCCGGTCACCGCCGTGACCGTGACCAGGTCCGTGATGTCCGTACCGGAGTTGGTGATGAAGCACTTCGAACCGTTGATCACCCACTCGCCGGTGGCCTCGTCGCGCACCGCCGTCGTACGCGTGCCGCCCGCGTCCGAGCCGGCCTCCGGCTCGGTCAGGCCGAACGCACCGAGCGCCTCGCCCGCGCACAGCCTCGGCAGCCACTTCCGCTTCTGCTCCTCCGTGCCGAAGCGGAAGACCGGCATCGCGCCGAGCGACACCCCGGCCTCCAGCGTGATCGCCACGGACGAGTCGACCCGGGCCAGCTCCTCCAGGGCGATCCCGAGGGCGAGGTAGTCCCCGCCCATGCCGCCGTACTCCTCCGGGAACGGCAGCCCGAACAGACCCATCCGCCCCATCTCCCGCACGATTTCGTACGGGAACTCATGACGTTCGTAGAAGTCCCCGATCTTCGGGGCGACCACATCGTGCGCGAACTCCTCGACGGTGCGCCGCAGTTCCTCGTGCTCGGCGGTCAGCCGGTGGTCCAGGGGCATGGCAGGTCACTCCTTGTGGGCGACTGGGACGGTGCGGGGGGACAGCGGGCGTCGCATGGCGGTGGTCACCGCGCCGACAGCGCGCGGACGGTACGGGACGGGCTGGGGCGGCCCAGTCGCTCGGCGAGCCACACGCTGGTGGCGGTGAGCGCGTCGAGGTCGACCCCGGTCTCGATGCCGAGGCCGTCGAGCATCCACACGAGGTCCTCGGTGGCGAGGTTGCCGGTCGCGCTCTTCGCGTACGGGCAGCCGCCGAGGCCGCCCGCCGAGGCGTCCACGGTGGCCACCCCGTGCTGGAGCGCGGCGAGGGTGTTGGAGAGGGCCTGGCCGTACGTGTCGTGGAAGTGCACCCCGATGGTGTCGGTGCGCACGCCCTCCTCGTTCAGCTCGGACAGCAGGTCCAGTACGTGACCGGGCGTGGCCACGCCGATGGTGTCGCCCAGGGACAGCTCGTCGCAGCCCAGGTCCATCAGCGCCTTCGCGACCCGGACGACCTGGTGGACAGGGACGGGGCCCTCCCACGGGTCGCCGAAGCACATCGACAGATAGCCCCGGACGTGCACCTTGTCGTCCTTGGCGCGGGACACCACCGGCTCGAACATGGCGAGCGACTCGGCGATCGTGCGGTTGAGGTTGCGGGAGGCGAACGTCTCGGTCGCCGAGCCGAACACGGCGATGCGGCGGGCGCCGAGCGCCAGCGCCCGGTCCAGCCCGCGCTCGTTCGGCACGAGGACCGGCAGGGCCACGCCCCCGATGTCGCGGAGCCGCGGGAACAGGTCCTCCGCGTCGGCCAGTTGGGGCACCCACTTGGGGTGCACGAAGCTGGTGGCCTCGATGGTGGTCAGGCCGGCCGCGGCGAGGCGGTGGATGAACTCCGCCTTCACCTCGGTCGGTACGACGGTCTTCTCGTTCTGGAGCCCGTCGCGGGCGCCGACCTCGTGGATGCGCACCCGGGGCGGCAGGTCCTGGGTGGGCACGGTCATGGGCAGGGTGCGGGGGGTCATGCGGTCCTCCCCGGAAGTCGTGGTCATGCGTCCTCCCCGGGAAGCGTGGCGGACGCGTTGCCGGGACCGGTTTCGGCGGGGGCCACGACGGCCAGGACCTGGTCCATGGCGACCGTGGCACCGGCGGTGACGTCCAGTTCGGTCACGGTCCCGGCGTGCGGGGCGGAGATGACGTGCTCCATCTTCATCGCCTCGACGACGAGCAGGCTCTGACCGGCCACGACCTCGTCCCCGACCGCCACCTTCACGACGGTGACGGTGCCCGGCATGGGGGCGGCGAGGGTGTCGGCGCCGGAACGGGCGGCCCCGGCCAGCGACGCCGCCACCGGGTCGTGGTCCTGTACGTGCCAGGTGTCGCCGCTCCGGCCCAGCCAGACCCCGTCCGGGGCGGCCGCGTAGGTGAACGCGTGGGTGACACCGGCGAGTTCGACGACGACGCGGTGCTCGGACAGCTCGACCGCCCGGGCCGTCTCCCGGCAGCCGGGCATCGGGGCGAGCGGGCCGCACGCGCCCGTCGCGGGCTCCGGCGGCTCCGCGCCCTCCCCGACATGACCGAACGCCATCTCGGCGCCCGTCGCGCGGGTGCGCAGCGAGACCTGCACGGGGTCGCGGCCCGGCAGCCGGAAGTCGTACACGGTACGGGCCGGGGTGCCGCCCAGCCGCCAGCCGTTCGGCACCGAGAACGGGTCCACCCAGCCGTTCGGCGACGAGGACGGGTCCACCCGGCCGTTCGGCACCGAGAACGGGCCCGTCCCGCCGGTGGAGTCCTTCGGGGCGTCGGGTCCGGGGGACTGCCGCAGCAGCGCCGCCGCCGCGTACACCTCCTCCGGCACGCCCTCCGGCACCAGATCGTCGACCTCGCGTTCCACCAGGCCGGTGTCCAGTTCACCCGCCGCCACCGCCGGGTGGGCGAGCAGACGGCGCAGGAAACCGGCGTTCGTCGGGACGCCGAGGATCACCGTGTCCGCGAGCGCGGCGCGCAGCCGGCGCAGCGCGGCGGCCCGGTCGGGCCCGTACGCGATGACCTTCGACAGCATCGGGTCGTACAGGCTGCCGACCTCGCCGCCCGCGCGCAGCCCGGAGTCCGTGCGCACGCCGTCGCCCTGCGGCTCGTGCAGCGCGAGGACCGTGCCGCCGGACGGCAGGAAGCCGCGGGACGGGTCCTCGGCGCAGACCCGTGCCTCGATCGCGTGACCGGTGAGCGTGATGTCCCGCTGCTCGTACGGCAGTTGCTCGCCCGCGGCGACCCGAAGCTGCCACTCCACCAGGTCCAGGCCGGTGATCAGCTCGGTGACGGGGTGCTCGACCTGGAGGCGGGTGTTCATCTCCATGAAGCAGTACGCGGCCGGGTCGTCGCCCGGGACGATGAACTCGACCGTGCCCGCGCCGACGTAGCCGCAGGAACGGGCCGCCTGGACGGCCGCCTCGCCCATCGCCGCCCGGGTCTGCTCGTCGAGCAGGACGGACGGCGCCTCCTCGATGATCTTCTGGTGGCGGCGCTGGAGGGAGCACTCGCGCTCGCCGAGGTGGACCACGTTGCCGTGGGTGTCGGCCAGCACCTGGATCTCGATGTGCCGGGGCCGGTCGATCCACCGCTCCACGAGCAGGGTGTCGTCGCCGAACGAGGCGCGGGCCTCGCGCCGGGCGGCGGCGATCTCGTCCGCGAGCAGCGCCTCGTCACGCACCAGCCGCATGCCCTTGCCGCCGCCGCCCGCCGAGGGCTTCAGCAGCACGGGCGTGCCGATCTCCCTTGCCGCGTCGACGAGTTGGGCGTCGGTCAGTCCGGTGCCGGAGGAGCCCGGCACCACCGGAACCCCGGCCGCCGCGACCGTCTCCTTGGCCCGGATCTTGTCGCCCATCAGCGAGATGGCGGCGGCGGGCGGGCCGATGAAGACCAGCCCCGCCTCCGCGCAGGACCGCGCGAAGCCCGCGTTCTCGGCGAGGAACCCGTACCCGGGGTGGACGGCCTGGGCGCCGGTGCGGCGGGCGGCGTCCAGCAACGCGGGCACGCTCAGGTAGCTCATGGCGGCGGGCGCGGGGCCGATCCGTACCGCCGTGTCGGCCTCCCGCACATGGCGGGCGTCCGCGTCCGCGTCGCTGAACACGGCGACCGAGCGGACGCCGAGGGCGCGCAGCGTACGGATGACCCGTACCGCGATCTCGCCGCGGTTGGCGACGAGAACGGTGTCGAACATCGTCATCTGTTCCTCACATCCGGAAGACGCCGAAGCCGGGCGTACCCAGCGGGGCGTTGGCGCACGCGGTCAGGGCGAGCCCCAGCACCTGCCGGGTCTCCGTCGGGTCGATCACACCGTCGTCCCAGAGCCGGGCCGTGGCGTAGTAGGCGTTGCCCTGGGTTTCGTACTGTTCGCGGATCGGGGCCTTGAACGCCTCCTCGTCCGCCGCGCTCCAGCCGTCGCCCAGCTGGTCGCGCTTGACCGTGGCGAGGACGGAGGCGGCCTGCTCACCGCCCATGACGGAGATCTTCGCGTTGGGCCACATCCACAGGAAGCGGGGGGAATAGGCCCGGCCGCACATGGAGTAGTTGCCCGCCCCGTACGAGCCGCCGACCACCACTGTCAGCTTCGGTACGCGGGTGCAGGCGACCGCCGTCACCATCTTCGCACCGTGCTTGGCGATGCCGCCGGCCTCGTAGTCGCGCCCCACCATGAAGCCCGAGATGTTCTGGAGGAAGACCAGCGGGATGCCGCGCTGGTCGCACAGCTCGATGAAGTGGGCGCCCTTCTGGGCGGACTCGGAGAACAGGATGCCGTTGTTGGCGACGATCCCGACCGGGTGTCCGTGGATGCGGGCGAAGCCGGTGACCAGCGTCGTGCCGTACTCCGCCTTGAACTCGGCGAACCGTGAGCCGTCCACCACCCGGGCGATCACCTCGCGCACGTCGTACGGCGTGCGCGAATCGACGGGGACGGCCCCGTACAGCCCGGCGGGATCCGCCTTCGGCTCCTCGACCGGCCGCACCGTCCACGGCAGCGCCCCGCGCTCCGGCAGCGTGGAGACGATGTTGCGCACGATCCGCAGTGCGTGCGCGTCGTCCTCCGCGAGATGGTCGGTCACGCCGGACGTACGGGAGTGCACCTCGCCGCCGCCCAGCTCCTCCGCCGTCACGACCTCGCCGGTCGCCGCCTTCACCAGCGGCGGGCCGCCCAGGAAGATCGTGCCCTGGTTCCGTACGATCACGGCCTCGTCGCTCATCGCGGGAACGTACGCCCCGCCCGCCGTGCACGAGCCCATGACGGCGGCGATCTGCGGAATGCCCGCCCCCGACATCCGGGCCTGGTTGTAGAAGATCCGGCCGAAGTGCTCCCGGTCCGGGAAGACCTCGTCCTGCATCGGCAGGAAGGCGCCGCCGGAGTCGACGAGGTACAGGCAGGGGAGACGGTTCTCCAGCGCCACCTCCTGGGCGCGCAGGTGCTTCTTCACCGTCATCGGGTAATACGTGCCGCCCTTGACGGTCGCGTCGTTGGCGACGATCACGCACTCCCGGCCGCTGACCCGGCCGATCCCCGCGATCACCCCGGCCGCCGGGGCGGCGCCCCCGTACAGCCCCTCGGCCGCCAGCGGGGCCAGCTCCAGGAACGGGGAGCCCGGATCGAGCAGGGTGTCCACCCGGTCGCGGGGCAGCAGCTTGCCGCGCGCCACATGCCGCGCACGGGCCCGCTCGCCCCCGCCCAGCCTGGCCGTGGCGAGCCGCGCGCGCAGCTCGTCGGCGAGCGCGAGATGCGCCGCCTCGTTGGCCTGCCAGGTCTCGGAGGCGGGATCCGCCGCGCTCACCAGCACCGGTGCCTGCTGCATCGTGTCGAGCCCCCTTGCCCGTACCGCTCGCTGTCCGTACCGCTGCCCGTACGGCTTTCTGTCCACTGCTGCCCGTACGGCCGGCCACCGCCGTCGCGCGGTCGGGTTGTTAATGGCCGTTAACGTCCCTGGTCTTCAGGTTAACGAGCGCTAACAGGGTTGTCTAGAATGGATCCTCATGAGCACCAACGCCGCCGCCCGCGTCCCGGCCCCCACCCGCCGCGAGCAGATCCTCAAGGAGGCCGCCCGCCTCTTCGCCGAGCGCGGCTTCCACGGCGTCGGCGTCGACGAGATAGGGGCCGCCGTCGGCATCAGCGGCCCCGGCCTCTACCGGCACTTCCCCGGCAAGGACGCGATGCTCGCCGAGCTGCTGGTCGGCATCAGCGAGCGACTGCTGGCCGGCGGGCGGCTGAGGGTGTCGGAGGACGCGGCCCGCGCGGACGGCTCCCCGCGGGCCCTGCTGGACGCGCTCATCGAGGGGCACATCGACTTCGCCCTCGACGACCGCCCCCTCATCACCCTGCACGACCGTGAGCTGGACCGCCTCCGGGACGCCGACCGCAAGCGGGTCCGCCAGCTCCAGCGGCAGTACGTCGAGGTGTGGGTGGACGTCGTCCGCGAGCTGTACCCGGACCTGCCCGAGCACGAGGCGCGCGCCGCCGTCCATGCCGTCTTCGGTCTGCTGAACTCGACCCCGCACCTGGGGCGCCCCGACGCGCAGCCGGACCGCGCGGACACGGCGGCGCTGCTGCAGCGACTGGCGCGCGGCGCGTTCGAGGCGGCGGCCTGCCGCTGACGACCTGGGGAGCAATAGGGAGCCCGCTCCCTAAGGGCTGTCCCGTAATCCGTGGCGGACCAGCGCGCGGCGTCGGATGTGGTGCATCGCAAGGCGGAGGGGCGTCCGCATACTGGATGTATGC
>NZ_JBIARH010000043.1:0-57387 GCF_042889785.1 Streptomyces sp. NPDC002476
ACCGCTTCGTGTATTTGCTTCCCACCTGGTGCTACTTCCTCTGGAACCTCAGGTCCCAGTCTCCAGGTGTCCACGATCAAGGGGAAGCTTCAGACCGCTCGTGTACCCCGCTCCGGCACTTCCGCCTGCGGCTGATGCGTGCGGTGTCGGAGGTTCGTGCCAGTGGCCCTCCGACAGCCTCCACGGGGACGCCTGAAGGGGCGCCTTCACAGTCGGCGTGCGCGCTTCGCAGCCCCGGGACCGCCCATGCGGTCGAAGGCCGCCGAGGGCGACGAAGGGCGTGCTCGGCAATGGGAGCCCCGCGATAGTTGATTGCCGTTGACGGGGACCGCGGGGGCGGATCTGCGTGACCACGGTTGTGGCGACCCGGTCGAGCTGCTACCGGAGGGATTCGTCGCCGCGGCGAGCCGTGCAAGGCATTCATCGAAGTAATGAGCGTCGACCGCCTCGTCAACGCCGCCACCGAACGCAACCGGGCGTTCTTCGACAAACTCGGGGTCCCCTACAGCTGACTGACGAGTGGAGCTATTCCGTTCGACCCGGGGGATCAGTAGGCGTCGAGGTTCCTCGTAGCCCCGGAGAGTTCGGAAGGACCCCGTGCAGTGTCGGGCCCGGGCGCCCATCCGTAGTGTCGGAGCGGCAGGGGCAAGCGTCATGGACTAAGACCGTGTCCTATGTGGTGAGTCGGACCAGCCGTTTGTAGCAGCAGATGGCGGCGGCGAGGCCGAGGAAGGCCAGGTAGTTGCGGGGGTGGCGTTCGTAGCGGTGGTTGAGTCGGCGGTAGCCGGTCAGCCACGACATGGTGCGCTCGATGACCCATCTGCGGCGTCCGAGCCGTTCGCTGGATTCGATTCCCTTGCGGGCGATGCGGACGCCGATCCGTTTCCCGCGGAGCCATTTCCGCAGTTCAGGGATGTCGTATGCCTTGTCCGCGTGGAGCTTGCGGGGTTTGTAGTGCCAGCCGCGGTGGGGGTCGTGTCTCGATTGGAGGCCGGCCATCATGGGCTTCAGGCCCTGGCTGTCGTGGGTGTTGGCGGCGGAGATGCCGACGACGAGGGGCAGTCCGTTCGCGTCCGACAGGATGTGCATCCTGGAACCCGGTTTGCCCCGGTCCACGGGGCTCGGGCCTGTGAGTTCGCCCCTTTTTTGGCCCGTACCTGGGCGGAGTCGAGGACCACCCGGGTCAGGTCGAGCAGTCCGCACTCGTCGATGCGGTCGAGCACCGCCTCGTGCAGCCGGCCCCAGACACCGGCCCTGGACCAGATGACGAAGCGCCGGTGGGCGGTGTCGGCGTACAAGTGAACGTGCACCACCTCGTACGAATGAGAGTGCACCGTTCTTGATGCGGTGAGATGCCGTGGCCGGGAAGCTGCTGTCGTCGGTTGGGGATCGGCGGAGGGTGGCTGGCAGTGGTATTGGACCCGCATCGGTGGCTGGAGCTGAGACGGTTTCGCGGGCTTTACGAGTCCGGGGCGATGAGCCTGCGGGAGATCGCGAAAGAGACCGGGCTGAACCGTCGCACGGTCGCTAAGTACCTGTCGGGTGAGGTTCCGGTCGCGCTGCCGAAGAGAGCTGCGAATGGTCAGCCGCGCCAGCGGGTGGTGGATGAGGTCGCCCCGCTGATCGACGCGATGCTGCGGGCCGAGATCCTTCTCAAAGGGGCGGTGATCCACGAACGTCTGGTGGCGGAGTACGGGTTCACCGGCAACTACCAGCGCGTGAAGATGTACTTGCAGGAGGCCAGGCCGCGGATCGCGGAGGAACTGGGCATCAGCCCGGGTGAGCTTGCCGGGCTTCACCGCCGGTTCGAGGTGGTGCCCGGAGCTCAGGCTCAGGTCGACTGGGGAGATGAGGGCAAGGTCCTCGCCCATGTCGGGATCCCGAAGGTCTACTCGTTCCACATGACGCTGTCGTACTCGCGTGATCCGTTCTGCTGCTTCACCACCAGCCAGGACCTGGCCACGTTCTTCGACTGCCACCGTCAGGCGTTTGCCCACTTCGGCGGTGTCCCGATGTCGATCGTCTACGACCGGACCAAGACCGTGGTCCGTCGGCACGTTGCCCCGGGGGAGGCCGTTCCTCTGCATCCGGAGGCGGTCGCGTTCGCCGGGCACTACGACTTCGACCCCGACGTGCTGGCCGCCTACCGGCCCACTGGGAAGGGCCGGGTCGAGCGGCAGGTCCTGATCGTCCGCGACCACGTCCTGGCCGGACGCGCCTTCTCTTCCATCGAGGAACTGAACGCCGCCTTCACGGCCTGGGTTCCGCTGCGGCGGGCCAAGGTTCACGGCACCCACGGTGAGGTCATCGGTCTGCGGGCAGTCCGCGATCACACGGCCCTCCGCCCACTGCCGACCACTCCGTATGTGGTCACCCAGCGGCACCTCCGCTACGTCGGCAAGGACTGCCTCGTCGCCTTCGAGGCGAACCTTTACTCGGTGCCGGCTCTACGGATCCGCCCGCGGCAGCTGGTTGAGATCAGGGCCACGAAGTCCCAGGTCACCCTGCATGCCACCACACCCGACCGCCGGGGAGAGACTCTGCTGGCAGCCCACCCGCGGGCAGTTGGCCGCGGCGCCCGTGTCGTGGATGAACGGCACTGGGACGGTCTGCCCACCGGAGCGGGCCGCCGCGTCACGGCCGGCGGAGACCTGCCCGCACCCCGCCAGCAGAACGGCGGATCCCACGCGGGATCACTGCTGGCCCTGCTGAACCGGGCCGCAGCCACCCAGGTCGAGGTCGGCCGCCGGCCGTTGTCGGTCTATGACGAGCTGACCGGCACCCGCCCCTTCACCACCCATCCGAGTAAGAAGGAATCGTCTTGAGCGAGCTGGTCTCCACCCGCATCCGCAGCACGGCCGGCAAGCTGGGCCTGCCCCACCTGGCCGAGGCCCTGACCCAGTACGCGCAGCGGGCTGACGAGGCCAAGATGGGCTACCTCGACTTCATCGACCTGGTCCTGTCCGAAGAACTCGCAGTCCGGGACGACCGACGCTTCCGCCAAGGCCTGCGGCTATCGAAGCTGCCACACCACAAAACGCTCGATGACTACGATTTCTCGTTCCAGCCCGAGCTCGACCCCCGCAAGGTCAAAGACCTCGCCACCCTCTCGTTCGTCGAGGCCAAGGCCAACGCTGCCCTGCTCGGTCCGCCGGGGGTGGGCAAGACACACATCGCCGTCGCTCTCGCGGTCGCGGCCTGCCGGGCCGGCTACTCGATCTACTTCACCAGCCTCGACGACATGGTCCGCAACCTCACCGCCGCTGAATCCGCAGGGCGCCTGACCAGGAAGCTCGGCAGCTACCTGCTGTCCTCGTCCTGGACGAAGTCGGCTACCAGCCCCTGGCTCGCGCCGAGGCGAACCTGGTCTTTCAGGTCATCTCAAAGCGATACGAAAAGGGCTCGATCATCCTGACCTCGAACAAGACCTTCAGCGAATGGGGACAGGTGTTCGGCGACGAAGTCCTCGCCACCGCCATCCTCGACCGCCTCCTCCACCACTGCGGAGTCATCTCCATCAACGGCCCAAGTTACCGCCTCAAGAACCGGCTCGCCGCGATCGAACGAGAGCGAGACGACGCAGCCTGAGCTTGGTTCGCACGGCCCTTGTCAGACCCTGCGTTTAGAGTTCGGCGAGATGGGGCCGGTTCCGAGGCCGCCAGCACTGGAGAACGGCAGCCTCCCTGGTCTGCGCGGGGGTGGTTTCGGCCCAACCGGCGTCCAGGCATGTTGAGGGCCACAAGCGCAGCCTGCCAGCCCGGCCCCATCTCAACCGATCGCCTGCACTGTCCTTCGCACCAAGAGTGGTGCACACAACTCCGTACTCCGCGGAGCACTTAAAGGAGTACGCAGACAGGCGGTCGACTTCGAGATCCCGAAGCACGGCGGCAGGGCCCGCCAGGCACACCCGCTCACCAGCACGTAGACGATCGCGGCGAACAGGGTCTCATCAGGCGTGTCCTGCGTCCCGCCGCCCTGCGGACGCACCCTCGATGGCGGGATCAGCGGCTTCGCGATCTCCCACAGCCCGTCCGGAACAATCCAACTCCACGTATCCCGCCCCATGAACAGCTCAACGAGTGATCACCACATAGGACACGGTCTAATACTCCAGCAGCGGTTCGTGTCCTGAACTGCGTTTTCGGTAGTGGCAGCTGCGGGCGATGGCCTGGCGACGTCTTCTCCAGGCCGACCAGTTCAGTGCGTGGGTGACGGGGTCGCGGTCGGCTCTTGGGCGGGGCAGGAGAGTGTCCAGGAGCCGTCGGATCTCTGCCACGGTGAGCGGGACGAGGGCTGATCCGTTTCTGCAGCCCCCTTTGCGGCCTCGCCGCCGGCCCGGGCGGCGAGTGCGGCCAGGACGGCGTGGGCGAGCATGGCCAGGGTGATGTGCCGGTACCAGCCCGGATAGCGGCGGACCTCGTACTCGTCCAGGCCGCACTCGTTCTTCGCGGCCTGGAAACACTCCTCGATCGCCCATCGGGTGCCGGCGATCCGGGCCAGTTCGCCGGTCTCGACGCCGACGGGCGCGTGGGCGAGGTAGTAGGCGATCTCGTCGGGGTCGGACAGGCTGCGCCGGGCCAGCACCCAGCGGTGGTGGGACGGCGGCTCCGGGTCGAAGACGATGTTGGCGGGCAGTTTTGCCGCGGCCCAGTCGTAGACGCGCGGGCCCTTGGCCCCGTTGCCGCAGGACAGCCGCTGCCAGGCATCGACGGGGGCTTCGTCGATGAGCTGGTCGATGCGCCAGGCACCGGCCAGTGACTTGACCTGCTGGGACTTGGGCACCGCGACGACGTAGCCCAGGCCGAGTTGCTCGAGCAGGCGGCGGAAGTTCCAGTCCTGCCCGTATGCCTCGTCCGCGGTGACCCAGGCGGCCGGCAGACCGGCGGCCAGACAGCGGCGCACGAGGTCCCGGGCCAGCTCGCCCTTGGTGGCAAAGCCGCGTTCGTCAGGGATTTTCGCTGTCCGGCACCGCTCGCGGTCGGAAGTCCAGGCCTTCGGCAGGTAGAGCTCCCGGTCGACCAGGGCCCGGCCCGAACCGGTGGCGTAGGCGGCGAACACGCCGATCTGACAATTGTCGATCTTTCCTGAGGTGCCGGTGTACTGCCGGCCCACCCCGGCAGAGGTGGTGCCCTTCTTGATGAACCCGGTGTCGTCGATGATCAGCACACCACCGGGACCAAGGGACTCGCCGACGTAGGCACGGACGTCGTCGCGCAGGGCGTCTGCGTCCCAGGCGCTGCTGTTCAACAGCCGCTGGAAACCGTCCGGAGTGCGGTGGCCCGCCCATTCCGCGAGCTGCCAGCCGTTCTTGCGGGTCGCCCGCCCCAGCAGGCCGCGGACATAGTCCCGCATCCGCCAGCGCAGATCCGCCCGAGCGAACCGGCCCGCCACCCGGGCGAACACTGAATCCAACTCGGCAGTCCAGAAAGCGACTTCAGCCATTCCCTCCATACCAGGACAACGACAACCACCAGTTCAGGACACGAACCGCTGCTGGAGTACTAAGAAGTCATCTCAATTGGCTGGGTAAGCTGCTGGTCATGGTGGGGATCGTTGAGCGGCTGGTGCCGGACGAGTTGTGGGAGTTGTTCCAGCGGGTGGTGCCGGAGGCGCCGTCGCGGCCGCAGGGTGGCGGTCGGCGCCGTCACGGTGATCGGGAGGTCCTGGCGGCGATCGTGTTCGTGGCCACGTCGGGCTGCACGTGGCAGCAGCTGCCCGCGGCGTCGTTCGGCCCGTCCGGTGCGACGGCCCACCGCCGGTTCACCGAGTGGACCAAGGCCCGCGTATGGGCCAGGCTCCACCGCCTGGTCCTCGACGAACTCGGCTCCCGCGGCGACCTGGACTGGTCGAGGTGCGCGATCGACTCGGTGAACATGCGGGCCCTGAAAAGGGGGACCTGACAGGTCCGAATCCTGTCGACCGGGGCAAGTACGGGTCGAAGATCCATCTGATCACCGAGCGGACCGGTCTGCCCATCTCCGTCGGAATCTCCGGTGCCAACGTCCACGACAGCCAGGCGTTGATCCCTCTCGTGAAGGGCATACCGCCCATCCGATCCCGCCGGGGCCCACGTCGGCGCAAGCCCGCAAAGCTTCACGCCGACAAAGGCTACGACTACCGCCACCTGCGAAAATGGCTCTCATCTCGAGGCATCCGGCACCGCATCTCCCGCAAGGGCATCGAGAGCTCGCAGCGGCTCGGACGGCACCGCTGGATTATCGAGCGGACCATGGCCTGGCTCACCGGCTGCCGCCGACTCCACCGCCGCTACGAACGCAAGGCCGAACACTTCCTCGCCTTCACCAGCATCGCCTGCACCCTCATCTGCTATCGCAGACTCACCAAATGAGATGACTTCTAAGCGTGGCTGCCAACACTGGCAACGGCTCTGTATCTCGGGACGCGGTGTGGGTCACCTTGTGCAGCAGGTGCTTAGAAGGCACTTGGTGGGTGCGGGTGTGGGGTGGCTCTGACCTGCGCGGACGCACCTGGGAGTCGGCCGTCCCGACAAACTTCGGGCGTTCTCGGGACGGCGAGACCGCGGAGGGCGAAGGCCGGGGAGCGGCGGGCCTGCTGGAGAGACTGAGGTGTGTGCCAAGCCTCCCCCACACCCTAGACGGCCCGCGCGCAGCGCCGCGGGTATCTCCGGGACGGACGCACTGGCTGCGGTTGCCCCCTTACCCTCGCCCGCGAGGTGGCACGCAGGTACGTTCGGTGAAGAACCAGACCCCCTTGGAGCAGGTGGCGCCCAGAACCCTGCCCTTCTCCCGAAGCCACGGATAGCGGCCTTGCAGTTCCGCGAAGTTGTCGTTCGTCACGACCGTCGCACCGGAGTCGTCCGCGATGACCGCCACGAGGGCATCACCCTTGCCCTCGGTACCGGCTGGCGGCTGGATGATGTCCCCCTTGCTGAGGGCGGCCTCCACGGCCTCACGTTCCGCGTCCGCGACCTTGTGCCGGAAGCTGGCGTCGACCACGACATGAATGTCGGCCTGCGGGTACTTCTTGGCCAGCGCCGCCCGCGCGGCCTGAAGCTGAGAGAAACTCGGATGATCGTCGTCTTCGTAGGCCCCCGGGCGGACCGGTGAATGACCGATCCAGGCGAGGTTGGAGCCGTCGACGACCAGAGTGCGCGGGCCGTCGTTGAACGTCACCGGCCGCACCTTCGGAGGTGCGGGAACGGGGCGGACGCCTGCGGCCGAGGCGGCCGTCCCGAGGGGGTCCGGATTCGAGTTGCCCTTCAGCAGGCGGTCCAGCTCTTCCCGGACCTCGGGCGTGGGGCCACCCGAACCGAAGCTCTCGACCTCTTGGTCGACCACGACCTCGCCGGTGTGCTCCAGGGTGGCCTTGACGTGGAGCAGGCCGTTGGCGTCGTACGTGTACTCCAGGTCGAAGCGGGACTCGTCGCGGACCCGCGGCGCGGGGTACGTGAGGGTGAGTTCGGTGAGCTGCACGTTGTCGCGGTGGGAGAGCTCCTTGTCCGGGTCACCCTCCCAGATCTCCACGGACAGCTTCCGCGCGTGGTCCTTCTGCGGCGTGTAGCTCTTGCGCTCCTTCCAGGGCAGCGGCGAGTTCCTGGGGATGATCTGGCTGAACCGCTTGCGCCCGGAGGAGTCCTTGACCATCGTGCCGAGCGCATGGCTGGTGGCGACCTGGATGACTCCTTCGGTCTCACCGGCGAGCACAGCCGCCGCGATCGACGCGCCGCGCGCGACCGCTGTCATCGGATCGCACAGTTCGGTGGGCACGGGCTCCGTCTGGAGTGCCTCGGCGACTGCGGCCCGCACGCTGGGGATCTGGCTCGTACCGCCGATCATGAGGATCTCGTCCACGTCGAGCGGGGCCATGTGCAGGTCCTTCAGGCACTGCTCCACAGGCCCGAGGGCGCGGTCGACGAGGTCGCCGATCGCCTCCTCCAGTTCGCCCTGGTGGATCTCGACGCCGACACCGTCGGGGGTGACCACCGTGACGGACGGCTGGGAGGAAAGCAGGATCTTGTTCCGCTCCACGTCCAGCCGGAACTGGCGCTCCTGTGCCGGAGTCCAGGCCCTGCGCGCAGGCGCTCGCTCGAGCACGAGTTCACGCAGCCGCCGGTCGATCTCCAGGCCGCCGAGCTCTGTCACTCCGCGTGACGCGCGCTCCTCGAAGAACCCGTCCGAGTAGTCGAGCACGGTCACATCGATGGTGCCGCCGCCCCAGTCGAAGACCAGGATCTGGGAGTCCTCGCGGAAGTCGTGGACGTACGAGATGGCAGCCGCTGTCGGCTCGTTGAGCAGAGCCTGGACCTCGATGTCGGCGAACCGCGCCGCTGCCCTGGTCCGATACCGGGCGGCGCCCGTCGCGTTGGCGGGCACAGTAATGACGGCGCGATCGATGTCGGTGAGGTTGTGCTGGGCGCCGTCGCGCATGGCGGTGAATACACCCGCCGCGACGGTGGTCGCCGCGAAGCGCCTGCCCTGGATGGTCACGTACTCGTCGCTCTTGAGGAGACGCTTGCAGGCTTCGGCCGCCTCCTCGGAGCGGAGCTTGGCCTCCCAGCCGAACAAGGGGCCGCGCCGAAGCGAGCTGACACCCACGACCGAGGGGAAGAGCTGCTCAAACCCGGGCCGCCGCCAGTCGGCATCGATGTGGTGGGCGTCGAGTGGTAGTACCTCGGCGTCGTCGCCCTGCCACTGGGCCACGACGGAATTGGTCGTACCGAAGTCGATTCCTGTCGAGGTCACTTGGCATCGTCTCCCCGCACGTCCGCCGCACTGGTCCCGTCACGCTCCGCCAGGGTCCTCGGGGCTGGGATGCGGCGGAGTTGGCCGGCGAGCAGCAGCTTGTCCGTCGCCTGGTCCACGTAGGCTGGCCGGAGCAGCTCGAATCCCTCGCCTTCGCCCTCGACGACGACGAAGAGCTCCTGCTCGTCGGCCTCCTCGACCACACGGACCCCCATGTCGATGAGGGAGGCGCGCACCGCCCGGCGGATGGCCTTCGCTCCCTGTTCGGGCGTGCTCGCGAGGACGTCGGTCTCGACCAGCCGCGCGATGTGCTCGTCCCGCGTCCTGAATGCCTCCAGCACCCCCTGACGCAGCGCCGCGTTGACTGTGGCGGGGGTTGGACGGGCGTCCTGCGGAAGCTGCGCGATCAGCTCTGAAGCTCGCTCGGTGAATCGGGCGAGGAGCTGCGCCGGATGAAGGAGTTCCTCCGGCCTGAGGGTGCGCAGTTTCATGTCCGCCGCGAACTCCTGGTTCTCCTTGCGGCGGGTCCGCCCCGTGGGCTTCTTGGCCTGTCCGGCCGCGTTCGGGCTGCTCTTGCGGCGTGCGGACTTGCTGCTCATGAAGTCGTCCTGTGGTCGTGATCGGGGCGCCGGGGCGCGGTCAGCAGGGTGGGGAGAAGATCGGCGATCGCGCGGTTGCGCATCGCCGCGAGGTCAGCGTCGGTCCGGTGCGTGGTCCGGCGCGGCATCGCGGCGGGTCCCGGCGTCAGGGACCTCGGCCGCACCGTGGGCAGTCGCAGGGACGCAGGATCCAGCGGCAGCACGAAGAAGTCGGACCAGTCCTCGGTCCGCTCGGCCTGCTCAATCCGGCGCTTCGCCCAGTTGGCCTGCGCCGCCAGGTCGAGGTCGTCCCGGTCGGCCCGTCTGCGCTCGCGCCACTGGTGCTTCCACTGCTCACTCTTGTGCGGCAGCCCCAGCTCCAGATACGGATTGGCGGGCTGGTCCCGATCGTTGCGCCTGGTCCCCCGCCGACGGTCCAGCAGAGCCAGGTTCTCCTCGACCCGCCGGTCGGTTCGGGCGACACGCGCCAGCGAGACGTAGGCGAGGTCGAGATCGTCATTGAGCAGAGCAAGGTAGGCGAACATGTTCCACGCCTCGGCCGCGTGCTCGGCTGACGCGCCTTCGTGATCGACGAGCTTGTCTACCTGTGCCTGGGCTTTCTTCCTCTCGCCCTGGCAGATCAGGTCGTAGGCGTGCCGCAGCGCCACGAGGGCGTAGAACGGCCCGCGCGCCGGATTTACCGCAGCCCTTGGCTCCCACAGGGAGCACATCAGCCGCCACAGCCCGCGGTCGGCGGGGATGTTCGGGTCCCAGGAGCCCGTGACAGCGCCATCGCGCACCCTGCGCAGGCGAAGCACCAGCTCGCGAGGCAGCAGCCTCTCGAGTTCCTTGAGGACGTCCTTCTCACCATCCGCGACACGCAGGAGCAGGTCGTAGAGGCTGCCCGGTGCCGGCTGGACCGGGTCGCCCGCTAGGAACGCCTCCCGCTCGCCGGGCTCGTCCCAGCCGAGCGAGCGGGCAAGGGCGGCATCCGTCTTCTCCGGTGCGAGCCTGGCAAGCAGGTAACGCTGTTCGCTGGCGTCCGCCCGCAGGGTCCACGGCTGATGGCTGCGGTCCAATACGCCTGCCTCGATCAGGTCGTCGATGATGCCGAGGGGCGCCCAGGGGACGATGGCCCCCAGATGGTGCGTGGACAGCTCTTTCAGGTTCCTCCGGGCAAGGGCCTGCTGAAGCGCGAAGGCCCCGGTGGGGTCCGCCTCGGCACCGCGGGGGATGTTGTCCGTGCCGAGGTCGGCCGCCGGGACCGCTTCCATGATCACCGCGAGTCGGCGCTCACCAGCTGGGGAGAGCCAGGGCAGGCCGACTTCGTAGACGGCGGAGAGCACGGCGGCGGTCTGTTCGACGGCCCGGCCCGGTTCGACGGCTTCGAGCAGGGCCTTAACGGCGGGGAGAAGTTGGGGCGTCGGCTGTCCGTCCAGACAGGCACGAATGGTGTCGGCGCCCCACCGCAGGGTTTCGTCCTCGGCGTTCGTGGACTCCAGCAGCCCGCGCAGCACATCCTCGACACGCGCCACCGCCTCCGCACCGAAGACCCCGGCCCTGCGCCACTTGCGCAACGCGAATCCGTCGACCACGCCCCCGGAACTGGTGATCGCGGCGGAGCGTCGGGCGGACCGCCGCGCCCGCCACGCCTCGACCATCTCAGCGCGCGTCATCGACTCCGTAAACGGTGGTGCCCCCGCTCCGAATCCACCGATCCGATCGGCCGAAGCGTCCTCGTTCCCCATGCGCCCCGCTCGTCTCCCGCGTTCGAAACCTGCGTCGTATTTTGACAGGTCTTCTCTCGGTGGCGGCAGGGCCCTTACCAGGGCGCGATGTGCCGCGCGCCCGGCCCAGCCCAGGCCCCGTCGGCTCGCCAGGTGAGGAGCACGCTGAAAGCGCCGTCGACCACGTCAACCACCCATGGCTCCGCCGGTTCGCCGCCCAACACGACGACGAGGAACTCCGCCTGGCCCTCCGTACGCAGGTGGGACACCTCCATGAGGTGGAGCACTGACTCTCGGATGGACGGGTATGTGCTGTCCTTGCTGCCCAGCACGTCGAAGAGCACGGTGCCGTCAGCCCGCGTGCACCAGGCGTCCACGAAGACGCTCTCCCCGACCTCTGACGCACTGTCGTAGAGGTCGGCGAGCAAGCGGTGCCGGAGCGCTTCGTGGGACCGGTCCGACCGCGCCGCCACTGTGCGGGCGGCCACCAGGTGTTCCAGGTTGCTGCTCGCTGCGGTCGGCTGATCCTCCTTCGCCTGCTCCTCTTCGACGAGCAGGGGTGCCAGGTCGGTGGGGGACACGGTTGTCCTTCGGGGCTCGGGGAGGGAGTCGGTGACGGCCGGCGGTCTGCGGTAGTCCGTACCGGGTTCGCGCACGGTCAACAGGGAGCGGCCGTCGGGCGAGAGACGCCACTGGAAGTGGCTGCCCTTGACGATGACACAGGTGTCGAACAACTCGATGTCCGCGGTCAGTAGATCATCGGCGAGCGCTCCACGCATCGCACGTACGAAGGTTTCATCGGTCATACCGCGAATCTGCCCCACCCGCTCGTATCCGGCGCAGGCCGAGGCGGTGGCGTGCACCGCTTCTGCGTCGAGCAGGCGGACCGGTTCCTCGGCACCGAGCAATGGGCCACTCTCCATCACCGGCGCGGTCAGCGCCGATCTCCGCGCGGCCCGGGCGTCCTTGCCCACCCGGGACGCGACGCCCTCCTCGAACTGCGCGAAGCTCCGCTCCGCGTGAACCGCATCGTAGCCCGTGATCGTGTCGGCCTCGGGACTGAGCACGATGCGGAATCCCGCGAGGTCTAGCACCCAGGTGCCGTCCGCGGCGCGCAGGTGCCGGGCCCGCTCGACGAACGAGGCCAGCATGGCGTGCAATTCCACCGTCGCTTCGCGGAGGCCGCCCCGGTGCCGTACGACAAAGGCCCCGCACGCCCCCGAGCTGACCCGCACGGCGGCACGCTGCCGCGCATCGAGGTTGAGACGGCCCTGGTCCTGCGCACCGACGATTGGAGCAAGCCGCCGGGGCTGGGCCACGACCACCGGTTCAGCTGTGCGGAAGCCTCCGCAGGGGGCCGTCCTGCACCACTTGTCTGGGTGGTGAGTGGAATGGGTGCACGGAGTCCCGTCAGCGAAGTACCGGCTGCACAGGCTCGCCGCAGGATCCGCGACCGAGCCCTCCGCGTCACGAGGGGACGGCGAAGGAGCGGATGCGGCAGTGGGTGCGGGAAGGCGGTCCGGGCCTCCGATCTGCGGGGGCAGGGGCAGGGCGTGGACGACGGTCAGCGACTGGGTACACCGCGTCAGCGCGACATACAAATGCCTCGGGCCTACAGCCTCGTCTGTGACGATCCCGGCAGGCTCCACCACGACGACGTGGTCGAACTCGAGACCCTTCGCCTCAGCCGGGGTGAGGACGGCAAGGTTCCCGAGACTCTCCGAACCGAGCGCGCGCGCGATGTCGCTGGCCCACTCGCCGCCCGGTGGCACGATCACGCCGATCGAGCGTTCATCCGCTCCGGCAGGCGCGCTCGCCCGTAGCCGTGCCACGGCCTCGGCGGCCAGAGTGCCTACCTCCGCCCCCTGGATCACGGCGACGCCCGCGCCCGTGTCGCGCACCGAGTCGGGCACTGTCACGCCGGGCGCGCAGTGCTCGCCCAGCCGGGCCACGAAGGCCATGACCTCTCCCGGTACGCGGAACCCCGTGAGCAGCTGGGTGACCCGCCATCCGTCCTGGCCGGCGAGCACCATCCCGAGCCCGTCCCAGTCCTGGTGGAGGTAGGGCCCGGTCGACTGCGCGAGGTCGCCGAGCACCGTCATCGAACCGCTGGGACAGCGCCGTGCCAGGGCCCTGGCCTCCATCGGCGTGACGTCCTGTGCTTCGTCGATGACCAGGTGTCCGTACACCTTCTGGGGGCGTCCGCCTAGTACATACTCCAACTCATCGAGAAGGACCATGTCTTCACGGCTTAGTTCCGTCCGCGAGCGCGCCGCACGGCTCCCCGGACCGGCTCCCGGGCGGGGTGCGGTGAGCAGATCCTGTTCGGCTACCGACAGAATGCCCTCGGCGGCCCGGCTGAGGCTGGCCCCGCCGGAGAACAGGCCCCGCAGAATGTCCTGGGCCGCAAGGCTGGGGCAGATCCGCTTGAGGAGGCGTACGACGGGGCGGGCCCTGGCAGTCTCGGCCAGGTAGTCGATGTCGGCAGGGCCTGGCAGCAGCCCGACGTAGACATCGGTCAGGTGCTGCGTGATCCGCTGTGTGCAGCGCTCCCGACGCACCTGGTACGGACTGTCGCCGGCCAGCGCCGCAGCAGCGATCTCCGCTATCTCCTCTACAGGGACAACGACTTCGCGGCGGTTCAGCTCGAGGGTGAAGACCGGCCCGCCCACGAGTGCGGTCAGCCGGTCCACCGAGCTCGTCGTCTCGCAGTCGACGGCCCTGCGCAGCACCGCAGCCATCCTCGGATCGGCCTTCACCGCAGCGATCGGACGGTGATCTCGGGGCGACGCTGCCGCCGACCAAAGCACGGGAAGTTCGAGCATCGACACGTCGTCGCTGCCGAGTTCGGACAGGGTGACGCCCACGTAGTCGAGGAATCCCCGATTGGGGCCGATGACGAGGATTTCCTTGGCGGTCCGGTGCTTGTTGTCCAGCAGCCAGGTCACGCGGTGCAGGCCGACCGCTGTCTTGCCTGTGCCCGGACCGCCCTGGATCACGAGCGCGCCCGCAGGCTCCTCCGCCACGAGCCGGAGCTGTTCCCGCTGGATGGTCTCGACGATGTCGTGCATCGAGCCATCACGCGCACGGTCCATCTCGTCGAGGAGCGGATCACGCCACGCCGGTTCCTCGGTCGCTGTATCCGGCGCGTCGACGGCGACCGGTGCCGCCGCCGGTATCTCTGGTACCGCCGGTGGTCCCGCTTCCGACCCGTGGAGATCGAGATAGCGCTTGACCACCTGCTGATCACAGATGATCTGGCGCAACAGCCGTACCTGCCCCGGATCCCGCTCGCTGGTCAGCCGCCAGTTCACCGCGGCCTGCGAACTCCAGGAGACCACGACGGGATTCCGCTGCTCGTCGCGTACCACGCGCCGCCCAACGTAGAACGTCTCGCGGCCCTCACCCTCGTCGACATCGGCCCTCATGAAGACGAGGGACTTGCCTCCGATGTCGAGGGACGCCAGCTCCCGCTCCCAGGTCCGCCGGGCGTCAATGGAGTCCTTGCCGCTGGCTGCGACATTGAGGCAGCTCAGCTCCGACACCTCCTGCCGGGCCCGCTCCAGACAGGAATACGCATGGTCAACCGCACACTGTTCAGCAGCGAGCGCGGCTGCGCGTCGAATGCGCTTCGGCATCCTCGCTCATCCCCTCCTTCCACGTGCAACGCAACGGGGCAGCGAGCACGATGGACGTTTCTACTGTAAGTGCGCGTTGATCGTGGATCCGGACTGATGCAGGAAAGGTCGCCCTCTGACGGACTCCCCACGACAGCGAACTTCACGGCACTGTCGTGATACCAAAGCGTAGAGGTCACCCGGCTAAAGGAGTGTCCGCTGGCGAGACGCACGGCTGCTCACCTGCTGTCATCAGCCGCCATGCCTCAATCCGTACCAGACGGCCGCGCTTCGCCAATGCCTGCCGGAGCTGCACGAATGCGGGGATGCCGAGAGGCAGTCCGACCATCACGAGATGATCACGCCTTGCCACTGCTTGTGTGCAATCCGGCAGGCTGGTCTGATATGCAGACCCACAATCACCACGCTCGCTGCTGGCTTACTCCTCGCGCTCACAGCGTGCAGCAACGATCCGGCTGCTCCGACCGTCAGCAAGACGAGCAGCAGCCTCGAACCGGTGGCCACGACCAGTAGCAGCTCCCCCAGCCCCACTGCGAGAGACACCACGTACAAGCTTGGCGAGACCGCGAAGGTCACGACCGACGACGCCACCTTCACTGTCTCAGCCCTCACGTACACGCAGCCGGTAAAGGGCCCCCAGCCCCCGGATCCTGCCACCCAGGGCGGAGACGTGGGGGCCACCGTCGAAGCCAAGGTGTGTAGCGTCAGCAGGGGTGCAGCAAGGTTCCTGCCATCGGCCGGTTTTGCTCAACCGGTGGCTTGGCCTTTCCGGTTTGGGCAGTATGCGCTTGGGGCGTGATCGAACTGGAGGGGACACAGATGGCAATCAAGGTGCTGCCGGCGACGGGAGAGCAGTCGGATTTACTCGGTGCCGCCATTGCCCTGGGTGACCGATACACGAAGCGCCTGGGTCTGCTCACCCCACCCGCGTACCGCAAGTACGCCCAGGACGGTGGACTGCTGGTCGCGCTGGAGGGTGATGAACTTGTCGGTTATGCGCTCTTCGGGTTGCCCAAACGCAGCCAGCATGTCCGTCTCGTGCATCTCTGCGTGGCCGAGGAGCACCGAGGGAAGGGCATCGCACGGCGATTGATCGCGGAGCTGCGCAGCAGGCAAGGGCATCGGCTCGGCATTCGGGCCAGGTGTCGACGGGACTACGGGCTCAGCCCCATGTGGAGCGGCCTCGGTTTCGTTCCGAAGGGCGAGGGGATTGGCCGTGGAGAGGACAAAGAACCCCTTGATACCTGGTGGCTCGACCTTGGCCATGATGACCTGTTCACCGAGGTGCGAAGCGACGCCCTGCTGGTCGTGGCTGTCGACTACAGCGTCTTCTCCGGGCTTCGGGGCGTGGGTGCTGAGCGGGCCGTCGAGGAGTCGAAGGCCCTTGAAGCCGGCTGGCTGGCGGACCTGATCGAGCTGACATACACACCGCAGCTCCTTCTCGATGTGCACGAGATCGAGAATCGTGATGCGAGACAGCATCAGCGCAACGGCCTTCCCCAGTTTCGAGCGGCGTCGCCTGACGGGGCGGCGGTATCGGTTCGCCAGCAGGAGCTGCTCACGGCCCTGGGCAAAGAACTGCCGGAATTGCTGATCGACGGCAAGGCGCGTGCTCGACTGCGCTACGTGGCCGAGACTTCCTGCGCGGGGCTGCAGGTGTTGGTGACGCGCGATCCCGAGTTGGAGCGGCTGGCTGATATCGCCTGGGACGTAGCGCGCGTCAGGGTGGTGTCACCGGCCATGGTGACCCTTCATGTGGACGAACTCCGCCAAGCCCAGGTGTACCGTCCAGCGGATCTCATGGGGACGGCGTTCTCTATGGAGGAAGTCGCGTCCGGGAGTGAAGGTGAGCTGGTCGCCTTCTTCGAGCAGACGGGCGGCGACACAGGCACCGCCTTCGCGGAGCGATTGAAGGCGCTCGGCGCGGATGGCGTGCTGTGGCGCAGAGAGCTGCTGCGGGACGGTGACGGGCATCCGGTGGCCCTCTATGTCTGGGCGATGGACGGTCGCACGTTGAACGTCGCCATCCTGCGCACCGCTTCCCATCCATTGGAGGAGACACTCGCCCGGCAGCTGCTCTTCATGCTCAAGCGGCTGGGGCGAGACCGAGGCGCGCAGATCGTGCACATCTCTGACCCCTATCTCTCCACAACCGCCAGGTCTGCTCTGGGTGCCGACGGATTCGCTGAGGACGAGAACGGCTTCACGGCACTCATCGTCGACCTCCGCGGGCCGGCCGAGGCCGTTTCGGAGGCGGCAGGAGAGATTGCGGCACGTGCCGGACGTACGGCGCCGCGCCTGGATGCTCGTGCCTCACCGGAAGTAGTGAGCGTAGCTGAGCGAGTCTGGTGGCCAGCGAAGCTCGTCGACACTGCCCTTCCTTCCTTCGTCGTTCCTGTTCGGCCTCTTTGGTCCACCGAGCTGTTCAACGTGCCAGCCATGCTCGTACCTCGTGACGACGTACTCGGGATCAGCCGTGAGCACGTCTACTACCGGTCCGCTGGCCATCGCGGGGAGAGCGTTCCCGGCAGAGTCCTTTGGTACGTCAGTCATGGGACCGCTGGGCAACAAGGGATGATGGCCGTTGGCTGCTCGCGGCTGGACGAGGTGATCGTCGATGACCCTGACTCCCTCTTCTCGCGATTCGAACACCTGGGCGTATATGGTCGTGCTGACGTATGTGCGCAAGCCGAACCAACCGGCAGGGTAATGGCGTTGAGGTTCTCGGACACAGAGATCTTTCCTGCGCAGGTGACGCGCTCGCGATTGACCTCGTTGGCCAAGGGCTTGGGGCTAACGTGGAAGACGCCGATGTCGATGATGAAGATCGACAACGCGCTGTTCCAGGCCGTGTACGAAGAGGGGCACCGAAAGACGTGAGCGATCCGGAGCGTGCGATGCTGCTGTCCGTCCATCCTCGGTTCGCCACGGCGATCCTGGCTGGAACCAAGACAGTCGAGGTGCGTCGTCAGCGCGTCGCAGCCCCACCTGGAACTCCGGTGCTCCTCTACGCGACCGCGCCCACGATGGCCATCGTGGGCATGGCGCGGATCGCCTCGGTGCAGGTTGCCTCACCACGTGAGGTTTGGTCAGCCAGTCGTACGAGTGCAGGTATCAGCCGTCGAGAGTACGACGAATACATGAGCGGGGCGACCCGCGCCAGCGGCCTCTCGCTAGAGGCACCTGTCACCTTCCAGGACCCCGTGCCGCTGTCTGCCCTGCGTGCCGCAGGACCCTTTCACCCGCCTCAGAGCTACAGGTACTTGACCGATGAGGACCTTCGCAGGCTGTCTGAAGCGGCGCCGGAGAAGGGTGCCTCCACCCTGCACGAGGCACTGGTGGACCGGGTGCCTTCCTGCTGATCTTTTCGTAAGTTCGGTGGGTGTGGCGGGTCTGCGGGTGGGACTCTGTTGACGTGTTGTACCAGCCTTCTTCCGTTGTCTCCGGTTCGTCTGTTCCTCCTTTGCCACGGCCGCAGTTGGCGGAGGCCCGGCGTGTTCGTGCGGCTGAGCTGTTCGGGCAGGGCCGCTCGAACGCCGAGATCGTGGGGATGGTGGGGGTCCATGCGGAGAGTGTGCGGCGGTGGAGACGCGCGTGGGAGGACGGCGGAGCCCAAGCGCTGCGGCGGCGTCCTGCGCCCGGCCGTCGGCCGAAGTTGGACGATGCCCGGGTCGAGGAGGTGCGGGCGGCTTTGGAGCGGGGGGCTCAGGCTCATGGTTTCGAGGCTGATCTGTGGACGCTGGATCGGGTTGGTCTGGTCGTGGAGCGCGTGACGGGGGTGCCCTTGTCGCGGGCGACGGTGTGGCGGCTGCTGACCGGTCGGCTGGGGTGGAGTCTGTAGAGGCCGGAGCGTCGGGCGGTGGAGCGGGACGACTCCGAGATCGCCCGCTGGATCGCGCATGAGTGGCCGCGCATCAAAAAGGGGCGGTGAGCACACGTGCCTGGATCGTGTTCCTCGATGAATCAGGCGTCTGGCTGCTGCCTCGGATCCGCCGCACCGACGCACCCCGGGGCCGGACTCCGCTCCTGCGGCACCGGCTGAACTGGAAGCGGGCGTCGATGGCCGCGGCCCTCGGCTGTCACGCCACCGACCCCGATCGCGGTCCGCGCCTGTGTTTTCACCTCAAGCCCGGCAGCTACGACACCGCAGGACTCATCGAGGTCCTGGAGCAGATGAAGGTGTTCTACGGCGGCGAGCGAGTGGTCCTGGTCCGGGACAAGCTGTCCGCCCACTGGAGCCGGGCGATGCGGGCCCGGGCCGCCGAACAGGACTGGCTCATTCCGGAACGACTACTCGCCTACGCTCCCGAGCCGAGCCCGGTGGAACTGCTGTGGTCTTCGCTCAAGAAGCGTGAACTCGCCAACCTCGCCGGCGAGCACCTGGCCGATGTCGCCGGCGCCACCGAGCAAGGCATCCACCGCATCAACGCCAACCCCCGACTTCCATGGTCATTCCTCGCCCATACCGGCCTGACCATCCACCCACCACACCCACCGAACTTACGAAAAGATCAGTAGGGGGTGTAGCTGGGCGGGTGGCGACGGTGGTGTGCAGGTGGGCGGCGCGGTGGACGTGTGCGTAGAGGGCCCAAGTGGCGGGGTTGGTGTTTTTGAGCTGGAGGACGGGCAGCGAGATTTCGAGTGGGTGACCGAGGCCAAGGAATGGCCGCGACCGTGGTGTCTGTTCTCTCGCTTCCTGGCCGTCGTGAGTCGGTGCGATCCCCGTCAGTAACTTCCCCTTCAAGCCCCGTTGCGCCGCCGCTCCAGCTCAGCTCGTCCTGCCGCGGTGAGTCGATAGGACCAGGGGTGTGCCTCCTCGATGAATCGGTCGCCGCGCGGGCCGAGCCGACGCACTGCGGAGCGTCCGAGTTCGTACTTGGGCAGCCCGTGACTACCTGCTCGGTCGACTTCAATCAGGGCATCGTAAAGCCAATCGGGCAGAGCTCGCTGAGGCGCGGGCGTCGGGTCAGGTGCGCCACTGCGTGCACTTGCCCGCCCCAGCGGGGTAAGCCTCAGTTGGATCTGCACCGCGGCTCCGGACGGAGTCTCGATGGGCTGCTGACGAGTCTCGACGAGTCCGCGCCGAGCGAGCGCTCCGAGAGTTGCCCCTGTGCCGGAGTCCCTCAGTCCCGTCGCGTCCAGTCGTTCCTGTGCAGGAGTTGGCGCGGCGCGAGGGTGGCGGGTGTCGTATGGGATCCAGCGCCAGATATCTGCGGGATCCCGTGTGAGACCTAGTCGCCAGCGCCGACCTTGTTCCCGCTGGGCTTCTTGGTCAAGGTCGTAGAAGATGCTCAGGTAGCGGCGTTGACGCTCGTTGAGCTCTTGCCACCGCTGAAGTCCCAAGCCGGAGACCCCCTTTCCAGTAGGGTCCTCCGGCAGTCCATCGGCGCCAGCCACGACTAGCCGTCGGTCTGGTCGATCGGAGCGAGCAGGTACGGCGGGAGGATCTGTTCGCCCACACCTTGGGCGAGATGAAGCACGGCGGGCAGGGCCAGCGGATCAGCGAAGTGCGCTGCTGCGTAACGCTGTTGGTGTGGGATAGCGGCCCATGAGCGTGGGTCGTCGCTTTCATCGTGGCAGTTGACGAGGATCTCCAGTAGTCGGGGGTTCCAGACGTCCTGAAGGACGTCGTGCCTCATGCCGTACTTTTTTCGCCCCTGCTCATCCTTGCCCATGCTGGCCCAGTGCTTCTCGATGCGAGAGCCCTGAGGCGATCCGCTGCCGGCAGTGGCGGGCTTCCTGGCCGTGCTGAAAAAGTGGCACGGGCGCAGCGGGTCCTGCCAGAGGCTGGAGCCGACACCGACATCGCCGGCATCGGCTCCTTCCTTGAAGGCGAAGTGTTGGCTGGTCTCATCACGCAGATTGGTCCGGAGGCGGACGTGCCGCAGCCCTTTTCGAGCCTCCGGCTGGATGGGGGTCCTGGGATCGAAGGCAAGCACATTGGGCATGAGATGCGCGTTGCTCAGCCCCGGGCAGCAGGATCGGAGGTTCTGGGCCAATGTCAGCAGTACTACGTCGCTGCCGTCGCACACCTCCTGGACGACCTCCCCGAAGAACTGCTGGACGTACGAGTGATCGAAGTGGCGCTCCGTCTCGTAGTCGGTGAGCGTGAGCAGCCCTTCACGGAAGGGAAGCCAGGTATTCGTGTGAGGCATCCGCAGCCGGGCGAAGGGTTCGTCGGGCAATTGCGCAACGGCGAGTGGCAGCGTTGCTCGCTGGTCGCCCGTGCGGCGCACGACCCACAGGCCGACGGTTGTCACTTCGTTCAGCGGGTTGTCCTTCGATCCTAGATGGTCGGGACGCGACAGCATTCCGCTCTGCCGAGTCAAAAGGTCCATGGCGGACTTACGAGCGCGCTCTCGACGCGTCGTTGTGCTTTCCTTCCCAGATCCCTCTCCGGTCTCCTTCGGAGGGGTGATGTTCTGGACGAGAACTCCGACGGACCCGGCGGCTCCTTTCACTGTCTGCTTGGGGTCGTGCTCGGCACTGGCGAACGTACCGACGTTGGCCATTTCGACAAGCGCGAAGCGCGGCACGTTCCAGAGCTCCGGTGCCCGCAGCTTCTGCACCACCTTGGTGCGCCGCGACTCAGACGCGTCAGCGAGACGGTCCTTACGCTTGCTGATCGAGCTGTTGACGGGCAGGGGTGAGGCCAGCTCGCCCACCGGGTAACTCCGTAGCAGGATCTCGATGTCCGTGCCTCGGAGAACGGTCTCCCTCAATCGAGGAGAGGATTCTCTCTCGGTGGGGGTGGGCGGGCACAGATCGAGCATCTCGTGCAGAGCACCGACGAGTTCATCACGGATGACCGTGGTGTCCCAGGCCACGTCCACTGCGATACGTTGTGCTGTTGCCTGGGCGAGTGCGGCCTGGTCGATCTTCAGCAGGTCCGAGGCGGAGGGGCGAGGACGTAGCGGAACGTAGAGGCGTTCGAGCGGTTGCTCCGGTTCGGCGAAGTCCTTCACAGCTTCCTGGAGTTGGTGAAAGATCTGCCAACGGTCGCGCGCCGAGATGCCCTTGCCGACTGAGTGGTTGGCGTATTCACCTAGGCCGTCCCGGAAGGGCACGCCTGCCTGTGGCATGCCCTCATCCGGCTCCAGAAAAGCACGGGGGTCGGCCGCGAGGGCGGGAGCGGACGGTAGCGCATTGTGGGAGGTGACCCGGGCAAGGGTTTCGGCGAGCACGTCGTCCCAGACCATCTTCCCCTCCTTCTTTCCCTTCGGCCCCGGGCGCCACTTCATCCGGGCCTTGCCGAACGGGCAGGTGTCGTCGCACCAAGACGATGCAGCGAAGAGATAAGCGGTGATGCCGCGCTTTCCGTCCCAGACGTTCCCCCGTGCCCAGCGACGTGTACCGAGCGTGACGTGGATCAGGGGAGCACTGTCGTGCCCGTGGTTTTGCGCGGTGAGACGCATGGTGTACGACCACGGATAGACCGTTCCATTGCTGCTCACGTACCGGTGCGGCGGCCAGGAGAGGAGTTCGACTCCTTCATCACTCACACAACGACGCCAGCGGGAGATGCCGTAGACGGTGATGTCCTTACCGGGCTCTTCTTCCTTCTCCTGTGCCTTTTCGTTCCACACCCACGACTTGCCAGCGTGCAGGACCTTCCAGCCCGTGGAGACCAGGTGGTTGGCGATGACGTGGGGAAGGAGCCGGTAACCCTCCGGGCAGAGTGGCTCGCCTGCCGTGATGTGCAACTGGCGGATTTCGCTGCGCAGGTGGTCCGTCCTGAAGCACTTGAGGATGGAGGCGAGTTGCTGCATGTCAACGGGCTCAGGGCGATTACGCCGCCGCGCCTTGTCGTTCCTGGACTGGGCCGCGACGATCAGACCGGAGCGAACGAGCTCGAGGAGGACTTCCTCGTCGGGTTCAGGCGTCCCCTCCTCTGTGTTCCAGGCCAGCCACACGGTATCGGCGCGGCCCGAGCTGTTGGAGACGAGCAACTGCGGCAGGAGCGCCGCGATGGCGGTGCTCACTGCCCAGAGCGGCAGGCCGTAGGGCTCATCTGTGTCTTCGCCGTCCTGATTCTTGCGGCAGAAGACTTGCTTGAGCGCTTGGGCCCACGTTCGCGGGAATTCGTACGCCCTGTAGGTGCACAGGGGTGTCGTGCCGGTGGCCCTCATGGTGAGGGACAGGCGCTGAAGGCGGTCATACGTCGCCACGGAACTTCTCCAAGAGGGTGTGCAGGCCGTACTTGAGGGGTTCGTATAGAGGGGTCGCGATATCGGATTGCCGACCGGCCATGGCCTCGTCCATCGCCCGGTACATGCCGAGGAGCGTGCTGTCGTCACTGGCAGGAGCGAAGGCGCCGTCGCAGAAGTAGATGCGTGCGGTTGCCGCTCCGCGCAGCAGACGGCCGACGATCTGGTTCAGCGGAGCGATGTTCGTCCAGTCCATGGCCCGGCGTTCGGCTGAGTCAGGATCGGTGTACGCGTACCGCAACGGGTCTTCGAGCAGGTCCGTCCAGCGGCGGTGGGCGATCCGGGAGAACATTCCGGCTCGTTCACCGAGAGGTGTGTCAGGAAGTCCCGCCGTCGGGAGGCCGGCGAGGATCTGCTCGACGGCCCAGCGGTTCATGTTCTCGATGTGGTAGCTGAGGTCTTCGGGGTGCAGGTGCGGTCGCACGAGGTACAAGGCGGCACCGAGCGCGGCCACGTGGTCGTCGTTGAGGATGTTGTGCCCGCGCTCGATGGCCAGCATCGGGGTGATCAGGATCCAGACGTCCTCGTGTTGGGCCAAGGTCGAGACACGGCTGCGGGCTAGCGAGCCGGATGCCCAGTGATGAGTGCCGCGCTCGTCGTCGGGCACCATGTGAAGGATCTGATCGGCCCACTCAGGGCGCAGCTCGACCAGCTTGCGATGCGCCAGTTTCGCCTCCTGGTAGTTGCCCACCAGCAGCAGCAGACGCCTACGGCCCGGTTCGAGACCGTCCCGAATACGCTCCAAGGTGCTGGGCCGTGCCCCGCGCAGGCCCGGTTGGGCAGTGCAGAGGTCAGCGAGCACGTCAGACAACGCTTCGGACCTTCGGTCGCCGTACAGGCCGGAGACGATCCGGTCGTGAGTCTTGCCGTCGGGCCCCACGACCCTGGACGGCAGATACTCGCAGACGATGCGCTGGTCGATGGGAACCTTGTCGGCAGCTCGGGACGAGAGGATTCCTGCCACGGGAACCTGCACGTCGTAGCGTGGCGAGTTGCCCGCCCAGCTCGTGGCCGACAGCAACAGGACTCCGGGGCCCGGCTGTTGTTTCTGCCCCGAACCTGCGTACAGATTCGGGAGGTCGAGGAGAAGCCACCTTCCGATGCCGGAGCACCGGAAGAAGCTCAGGGCACCAATGCGGTCGGCCGGCCCGTTGTCGTCCTCGCGGTACTGAAATCCCAGGAGATTGCCCATGGGGCTCTCAGGTACGAGCGGCAGGTATTCGGTCGGGGGACGGTGAACGAGGCTGGAGGACATGGACTCCGCGCCGATCTCGCTTTCGACCTCCCAGCAGTACCTGGTCAGACGCGCAAGGTTCTGCGCCAGCAGGGCCACGGTGATGGTGACTTGAAGCCGAACGGCCATGCGTCGACGGACTTCGGTGTCTTTGGCGATGACGTCCGGCTCGTCCTCCAGCCAGTGCATGAGATCACGGTTGATCCTGGTGGGGTCGTCGTATCCGCGAGCTGCGACGTCTCGCAAGAAGGCCACCTGCGTCTTGTCGCCCTTGTATCGGCCAGCGGGGTCTTGAAGCCACTCCCGGAACACTTCGCGCCAGCGGGTATAGACGTCCTCGTCCCGCCTCCAGCGAGATGCTCCGTCCTGCGACGCGGCCTCGCCGTTGTTGTTGCGTGGGCGCTTCGCGATCTCGCTGGCCAGGCGGATGGAGAGCTGCCACTCGTTGAAGTAGCCCTCGCGTAGCCATTCCCGTACGTGGCGGTATTCGGCCAGGAGGTTGCGCAGCCGAGCCACCAGCATCCCGGCAGAGTTGATGTCGATCGACCACCCACGAACCGTGGCACTCGTCGTCAGGTGCTTGCCGTGCGTGGACCGGTTGTGTTGTTCGAACAGCGGTCGGACCTCGTCCAACCATGCGTCCTTGCTCGGCCCGGCAAGGGTCTGCGAAGGGCTGAAGATTTGGTCGAGTTGGATCTGTACCCAGTCCGCTTCGTCGAAGGCGAAAGCATCGCTGCGTCCCCAGGCCAGTTCGAGGTAGCGCTGTGACTTGTCCGTCAACTGGGGAGGCACGCGACAGTGAAGCAGGCTCTGCGCGGTCGCGACCCAGATGGGGGCTTTGACCAGGGATCGTGCCGCTTCATGCCGACCACAGGAGAAGAACAGCGGGCAGCCGCTCTTGGTCGGCTCTTTGGGCTGGCCCGAGTCGTGCTTGTCCTTCGGTTGTGCCACGAGCTCCAGTTGCCCGTGGCACGGCGCAGCCCCCAGCGGTAGCGGGGAGGAAAGGTCGGCGAGTAGCCCTTGTGCGGGGCAAGCCGTCGATACCCAGCGCAACCGATCGTCTTGCAACAGCTGGAGCCCACGTGTTCGAACGTCCGGCGGCCGGTGCAACTGGCGGAGGTGCTGGCCCCGGGTGGAGGCTCCCAGGATTGGCGCTGCCGAGTCCGCGACGTAGCGGTTCAGGTCCTCGACCATGTTCAGTACTGCGATGACATCGCCGAGTACCAGCGTCAGCGTGTGGCGTCGCCTGGCGGCCCAGACCGCGAACACAGTCAACAGAGTTGTCTTGCCGACCGCAGGCATGCCGACCAGATGGACCATGTCTTCGACCGTCAGCCGTCGAGCCGGCCGTAGTCTTCCCGACTTGCGCAGGTGCAGTTGAAGGTCGCAGATGCGACTGTGCCAGTTGTTGCTCCGCCCCTGGGACGCGTCCGAGCTGTCCATGGAGGCCGCGGTCTTCAACAGTGCGGACCACATGAGCGTGATCCTGCGGCGCTTGCGGACCTTGCCGTGCCCCTGTTGGACTTCAGGGACGAGCCATCGGGGAATCTGCAGTCGGTGTTCCTCCCCGTTGACCGTGAACCGGTAGACGACCTCTGGTTCAGCGAGGTCGATCGACTGGAGCTGGTGCTTCGGCGGCCCCGAGAGGGCCTTAGCATAAGCATCGACTCGGTCTCGCGCGTGTGTGAGTTCACGACGCACTGCAGGCCGTGCGGGATCCTTGACCGTGTACAGACGCAGGTGCTCGGGGAACGCCTCGTATTGTTCCAGGGCCTCGTGCCAGTCCTGGTCCTTCTTGAGCTCGCCGATGAGCCAGCGGACCGAACTGTTGGTCCGGAGCCCCAGAGCACTGTGAGGACGGAAGTCGTACCCCTTGAGCAGCGCCCAACCATCCCGTGCGGCGGTCTCGGGAGCCCACATCGACAAGGCATAAAGCCCGAACTCCACCGCGATGGCTCGGCGCAGCGACTCCAAGCTGATCCCGGCCTGACGTGCCGGCTTCTTCAGCTGCTTGATCAGTGAGCGCCGCCAATCGACGCGGCTACGGGCCACAGGTCACCTCACCCGGGGGTGCAACGTTCGGACACTGGCTGATCAGTTGTGCATCTGTGATGGCGTGGACATGCGGTTGTGCCCTGAGCGCCATGCTCCTTTTGCGAAGGGTCTTCAGGTACTCCGGGTGACCCCGCGTCCGATCGCGGGGGATAGCTACGAAGCCCTCGCTGTACGCATAAGGGTGGCCCTTGGGCCACCTTGGAAACTGCTTGATCTTCTTGGCGAGGAGCGAGGAGAAGCGCCAGTCCTTGAGGTCCACGCCGATCGCGTAGCCGTCAGGCCATGTGGCCAGCAGATCCAATGCATCGAGCTCCGGATAGAGCACGACGCGGGCGCCCCGGAGGGCCAGGGCCCTCGCCAGCCCGAGCTCGGGCTGGCCCGGTAGAGCCACGAAGCGCACCAGGTCCGACCGCAACCTGAACATCCCCTCCGAAGGCTTGAAGACCGGGTCGCGCAAGTCCTGCCGTACGTCGCACCGCCAGCTCGGACAACGCCAACGCCGCGTGGCGATATTCGGCGTCATCGACTGGTGACAGCCGCGGCAGATGGCGTTCTGTCCGTCCACTGTTGCCTCTACAGGGACCTGCTCGTACGATTCGTCCAGCCACAGGGGCCAGGGGGCTACATCCAGGTGGACGTTTTTCCACTGAAGGAGCTCCGTCACAGAGAGCACTGAGTGCTCCGTGAGGATCAGCCGCCACTGCGCATACAACTCAGGTCTCCCCAGGGCCCGAGCGACGTCCTTCACGTGCTCGACGAGTGCACTCTCGTGGATCTCGGCCATCACATCGGATGCAGCGCAGACCCACTCACGGCAGAACTCGCTGGGCTCGCCCGCTACCAGGAGTCGTTCGTCACCGACCTCGGCATCCTCGTCCAAGCGCAACGGCCACTGTCGTACTGGCCTTTCGGCGCTCCAGTCCCACACCAGGTCGGCAACGCCGATCGGGGGCTTCAGCCCTTCTCGGGCACACGCCACGGCCAGACGATCCAGCCCCAACTGGAGTCGCCCGTCGTATGGGCGACGCCGATCGACGTCACCGCGCCAATGGGCCATCCCGACGAGGCCGGAAGCCACGAGGCTGAGAATCAGCTCGGAATCGCGTTCAGGACTGCCTCGCTTGACGAACTCGGGGAGCATGTCCGTGATCATGCGGACAAGTTAGGGCCGCTCGCGCCAGCCGAGAGATGCAGTACCGATTCGCCGAGGGTTCCGTCACCTAATCGAAGGAAGGTTGAGGAAGACTGCACACAAGTGCTATTTTCCCGCAAAATAATTGAGTTTGAGAATTGTGAAAGGGGCGTGGCAGTCCATCGCCGTCTTCCAATTACTGAGGTTGAAATCGTGGGGTCGTGGGAGCTGGCTGTTCGTCGCCCGTGCGGTGGTATCCACAAGGAGGCGGGCTGACCGCCGAACGCCGGTAGTTTCGCGAGGAGTTACGACTTGAGGCGCCGTCGGCCATCTACTGGGCAGGTCGCTGAAGGCTGGACGTTACTCGCTGACGCGTGGGCAGAAGTCGGCGCTCGGCAAACTGCCAGGGCGTTTTCGCGGCTGTCGTGAAGGCGGCGGGGCCTTCGTGGAGGCGGGTGAGGACGCCGAGGAGGAGGTTGTGGGAGACGGCTAGGAGTGGGCCGTGGCGTTGGGCGCTGTGGTGGAGGAAGGTGGCGCAGTGGCGGGCGCGGGTGTGGAGGTCGGTGAGGCTTTCGCCGTCTTCGCAGCGTAGGGAGGGGTTGGCGAGGCGGCGGGCTCGCCAGGCGCGGTAGGCCGGTGGGTAGGTTTCGGCGGTGCGGCCGAGGACGATGCTTGGAGCGCGCCATTCGGCGAGGAGGCCGGAGGTGGCCACGATCGGCAGGCCCGTGAGGTGCGAGACGAGGGTTGCGGTCTGACGGGCACGGGGGATCGGGCTGGTGACGATCGCGGTGATGCCCTCGGGGAGGGGGAGAGAGCGGCGTACCTGGTCGCGGCCCTCCTGCGTGAGGGTGGCCTCGTGCGGGGCGTGGTGGCCGGGGCGGTGGCCTTCGTAGGCGCCGTGGCGCATGAGCCAGATGTCAGCCAAGGATCCAGCCTCCGTCGACGCGCAGGGTCTGGCCGGTGATGAAGTCGGCCTCGTTGGTGGCGAGGAAGGAGACGGCGGCTGCGACGTCGTCTGGGCGGCCTCGGCGCTGGACGCATTGGCGGGCGAGCTGGCGGGCGGTCATGGCTTCCGGGTCGTCGACGACGGTGTCCTCGGCTGGGACGCGGATGGAGCCCGGGGCGACGCAGTTGGCGGTGATGCTGGCGGGGCCGAGTTCACGGGCGAGGGCGCGGGTGAGTCCTTCGAGGCCGGCCTTGGCGCTGATGTAGCCGACGAGGTCGTGGCGGCCCGCGGTAGCAAGGACGGAGCCGATGGTGATGATCCGGCCCCAGCCGACGGCCGTCATGGAGGGGGTGAGCTCGTGGGCGAGGAGGTAGTGGCTGGTCAGGTTGGTGGCCAGGGCCTCGTCCCAGTGGGCTGGCGTCGTCTCCGGCCACGGGCGGCGGGGGTAGGCGCCGGCGTTGCTGACCAGGATGTCGACCGGGCCGAGTGCGTCGTGGGCTTGGTGGCAGAGGGCGCTTACGGCCTCGTCCTCGCGGAGGTCGGCTCTCAGGGGGACGGCGGTGCCTCCGCTGTCGGTGATGTGGGCGGTGAGTTCGGCTGCGGCCTGGTCGTCGTTGAGGTGGGCGAGAGCGATGGTGGCGCCGTCGGCGGCGAGGCGGCGGGCGATGGCCGAGCCGAGGCCGCCGGTGGCTCCGGTGACCAGGGCGGTGCGGCCGTTCAGGGGGCCGGGCATGGCGACTCCAGCGGGCAGAAGTAGGTGGTCGGGTCGAAGGTGGGGCTCATGGCCTCGGCGAGCCGGGCAAGGAGGACGAGCCGGTCCTTGGGGGCCAGGTCGGCCAGGTTGTAGACGCCGAGGATGCGCATGGCCAGGTACGGGCGGAGCAGGTTCGCCAGATCCGCGCCGGGCCAGAGGCGGTCGGCGACCGGCCGCACGAGCTGGTTCCAGTACGCGGTCACGGCGGTTCGTCGGGGAGCCGAGAGGCGCGGGGTGTAGTCGATGTGGACGGTACTTGTGGTGTGGTCGATGTCCGCTCGCCGGAGCTCGGGGGTGTTGGCCGGGACGTGGGCGAAGGCGGCCGGGTGGTCGGCGAAGGCGGCCGGGTTGTACGTGGGGACGAGCCAGCCGCCGAGGGCGGAGGCGTACCAGAGGAAGTTGGCGAACTCGCCGGGGATGCTGTTCATCCCGGCGGTGTCGTAGTCGAACCAGGCGAGCGGGTTGGCGAGGTTGACGTCGGTGGGGTCGCCCTGGGTGAGGGCGGCCCAGACCGGTTCGGCCTTGGCGAAATGGGCGCGGAGCCAGCGGAGGGTGGCCGCCCAGTCCAGGTGGCGCCGACGGCCGTTGATGCTCAGGGTGTACGTGTCGAGGCGGGAGACCGGGGCGGCAATGAGTCCGTCGGCGATCAGGAAGTCCCTCCCGGCGTAGTACGTGTCGAGTCGGCCGCCGGGTGCCGCGCGGTCCCAGTACAGCTTGTGGACGACGTGCGCCGGATCGGCCAACCACGCCGTCGCGAGGATGGTCTCGCGGTACGTGGTCGTGAGCCGGTCCATGTAGGTGTGGAGGTCACTGCTCGGTTTGTCTGCGTTGAGGAGGTCGAGCAGGAGGCCCTTGTCGGTGCCGCCGGGGAGGCGTTCGTACGCGAGGAGGTGCCCGCCCGGTACGCGCAAGTGGGTGTGGAGGGTGGGGACGCGGTAGTGCCGGGCCAGGCGGGCATGGCCGCGGATCTCGTCGCGGGCCTCGGCCGGGTCCCGGGTGTACTTCAGGAGCAGCGGGCGGCCGAGGAGGTCGATGGGGCAGAGCAGGTTGCGGGTGAAGCGCCGTACCGGACCGATCCGGAGGAGAGGTCGGATGGTCATGGCTTCACCCCGTCGAGGAGTTCCAGGCCGACCTGGGCCAGTGCGGTGGGTGGGAAGGCGTCCATGTGAACGTCGGTGTCTGGGGCGATGGCATCGCGGACGGGGCAGAGGTCGCCCTGGTGCATGCGGTTGGACAGGTCGGTGGCGATGGCGTGGTGGTGCGGCAGGCCGGTGCGCCACTTGCTGTGGCTGTGGCGCGCGTACAGACCGATGGTCGGCGGGCCGCTGCACTCCCTGCCGCGTGTGATTGCGGCGAGGTGGGTGAGGCCGGTGTCGTTGCCGACGATCAGGTGGCAGTGAGGGAAGAGGTCGGCGAGGTGGTCGGCCAGCATCCCGTTGAGGCGGAGCACTTGTACGTGGCGCCTGGGAGCCTCCGCGGTGATGCGGAGGCCGTCGCCCGGGTTGCCGCCGATGAGCAGCAGCCGGGTCTGGGTCTGCTGGGCCTCGGCGATGTGCTCGGCCAGGGTGATGTAGCGCTGGGCGGTGTAGTCCTTGCGCGCTGGCCAGCTGGTGGCGGTGATGGCGGCGATGTTCAGGTCGCCCAGCCAGCCCACCGAGCGCAGTTCCTCCACGAGGTTGTTCGGCCCGGTCGCGAGGGTGGGAGTGAAGGGGGCCATGGCGGGCAGGCGGATGCCGAGGCGGCGTTCCATCGCCAGGTAGTGGCGGGCGGGCAGGTCCGGGTGGGCGTGGCCGTCGGTCGACCAGCAGGGAGGGGTGGCCGGGTCGAGCACCAGGCTCACCGTTGCCGTCGAGCCCTGTGCCTCGACCCCTGCGCGGTCTCCGATCACGGCCCGCCAGCCGCTGGGCGCGGTGGCCTGGGGCCGCGTGAGCAGCCCGGTGCGGGCGATCAGCCCCGCGTACGGCCCCGCCGCCCGGACGGTCACGCGAACCGAGCGCAGCCGCAGCCAGTCGAGGACCGCGCGTACCCCCGAGAGCGCGAGGAGGGTGTCGCCGAGCTTCCCCTCGAAAGCCACCACGACCTCACCACACCCGCTCAGGCGGTGGACGAGCTCGGTGGAGGCGGCAAGTGGGAGCGGTGCGCCGATGGGAATGCCGTCCCGGTCGTACCCGAGTGGGGTGGTGTGGACGGCCTCGGCGGGGACGACCTGGGAACCGGGGTGGAACCGGATCTCCGCCGGGGCGGCCGTGGTCATGCCGGGCCCTCGATCGTGGTGAGCGAGACCAGCGGCAGACCGAGGTCGGTGAGCAGGTCGCGGGCTCCGCGGGTGGTGTCCTCCACCAGGCAGGCCGCCGCCAGTGGGACGGCGCCGGCCTCGCGGAGGCGGCGGGTGAGGTCGGCCAGGGTCCGGCCGGTGGTGATCTCGTCGTCCACGATGACGATCCGCTGGCCGGGGGCGATGCCGTACGCGAAGACGTCGGTGCGCATCGCGTGGGGCTCGCTGAAGCGGACCGCGCCGTCGAGGGGGAGGTGGAGCTTCCAGGCGATCTTGTACGGGAGGTGGGCGGCGCCGGCGAGGGAAACGGTCGGCAGGATGCCGCCGGCGTCCAGGCCGAGGAGGAAGTCCACGGAGTCCAGTCCGCCCGGCACCTGCTCCTGGAGCAGACGCCACAGGTCGGCTCCGGTGCGGGCCAGGGTGTCGGGGTGGACCGGGTTCTCCAGGCCGTCGAGGGAGTGGATGACGCGCTCGCGGCGGCTTGTGGCTCCGACGCTGAGGCGTTCGACGATCCGGGCGGAGAAGGAAGGCATGGCGATGGTTTCGGGCATGACGAAGCTCCTGTCGGTGGAGAAGGAGGAAGGAGGGAGAGGCCGTTCAGGCTGCGAGCTGGGCGGCGTACCAGGTGAGGAGCTGGTCGACGGCCGAGGTGATGGGCTTGAGGACGAGCTCGGTGTCGCCGTCGCGCCAGGCACTGGCGATCTCGGCCAGGGAGGGCACTGACATGGCGGCCAGACCCGGCATGCGGGAGGCCGCTGCGAGGATTTGGTCGGGGCCGGACTCCCACTGGTTGTGCTCGCGCAGGAGGAGGCGGCAGGCGAGCGCGAGGTGCTTGTAGAGCTGCCGCAGGGTGGCCGGTCCCGCGTTGGCGCGCAGGCGGCGCATGGTCAGGACGACCTGGGGGAGTTCGCGGACGGCGGCGAACGCGAGCTCGTCTCGGCCGATCGTCGGTAGTTCGAGGTCGGGCGCGGTGTGCAGGACGGGGCTGCCCTGCTGGAGCTGGTGGAGGACGAACGCCAGGCGCGGGGTGAGGCGCCGGGCGGTCAGTTCGCCGGGGGTGACGAGGGTGGGGCCGAGGGAGGCCGTACTGCCCAGGGCGGTCCGGTACTGCTCCAGGGCCTCGTGGACCCGTCCGATGGCCTCGTGTTCAGCGATCACGAGGAGGTCCAGATCGGACCAGCCGGCGATCCAGTTGCCCTCGCCGGGGCTGCCGGTCAGGGCGGCGAGCCGTACGCCGGGGCCGTATGCCCGTACCGCGTCGGTGAAGTCGGCCGTCGCCGAGGCGACGGCGGCCGACAGGCCGAGCCCGTACGGGGTGGCCACGCGCAGCGCTGTGGCGGCGGGCGGGGCGGCAATGCGCAGGAGCCGGGCGCGGAGGGAGGCGATACTGCCGGTGTTGTCGATCAAGTGGTCGGCGAGTGCGGCGACCTGGTGGGCGCCGCGGCTCATCTTGATTTCGTCCTTCGCTGCGACGGCCTGGGCCGTAGTGCCGGACCGCTCGACGCGTACGGCGAAGGAGGCGTCCAGGTAGACGATCTGGAGCGTGTCGCCCATGAGCTGCTTGAGCTCGGCGATCGACGCGTCGTCGTGGACGGACTCGATGGTGAACAGCCTCATGTCGACGTGCGCGTCCGCGAAGCGGTTCAGCTCGCCGAGCAGCAGCTCGGCCTGCCGACGGGCCGACAGCGCGTACGGGTCCGCGAAGCCCTCCCGGTGGGCCGCCTGCCGCAGCAGGAAGCCGATCTTGAGACGCTGGGCACCGCACGTGCGCTGGACGAACTCGGCACTGGTGCTCTTGCCGCACTCGCTCAATCCGCCGAAGGCGAGGACCCGGCGCAGGTGCCGACTCGGCTTGATCTCCGCGGGGGCGGCGTCGTCCCGCCCGTACAGCTTGAAGCGGGCTGGTACGGGAAGCCGACGGCGGCCGGCCACGACATCGGCGACCAGTGAGTCGAGGGCGGCGCACAGCTCCTCCCGCTGGCCGTGGAGGGCGGGGACGCGCCGACGGGCCAGCTCGTCCCGGGCCGCCGCCCGCTCGCTGTGCCAGATCCGCAACGTCAGGACCGACAGGCGGTCGACGACGGAGGCGAGCGTCTCGGTGTGCAGCGGCGCGTCGGCGCGGCCCGCGTCCGCCAGCGAGCCGAGGACCTCGTCGGCCCGCTCGGCGAGCGCGTTGCGTTCGGCGTTGAGCTGGTCGATCTCCCGCTTGCAGTCGGCGACCTGGGCGGCGGAGAGTAAGGCGCTGCGCACCCGGTCCTCGGCGTTCCACAGGCGTCCGTTGACGGTGTGGAGCCGGGTGACGGTGTCGTCCAGGCGATGCCGGTCCTTGTTCTGGAGCGTGACTATGGCCCGTGACAGACCAGGTGGCAGGACCAGGGGCGGGGAGTTCTGGGTCATCGGGGACTCCCGTCGGTGAGTCGTGGAAGGCCGACATGGCCGAGTACGTCGGCGTGGATGTCGTCCAGCGAGCGGCCCTCGCAGTCCACGACCGCGGTGTATGCGCCGTGGTCGACCTGGTGAAGCAGGACCGCGTGCAGCGTCTTCTGATAGGCCGGGTACACCCCGGTCCAAGGGCGGCCCTCGCGGGCGCTGGTGATGGCGTAGCCACGTTCGGCATCGAGGGACGGCAGCAGGAGGATCGCGGTCTCCGGTGCGGTGGCTCGCGAACCGGCGATGCCCGTCACGGTCTTGAACGCCTCGCCGACCGTCAGCCCGTCCTTGACCACGCAGGTCGCGGTGGCCACGGCGAGGAGCATGGGCAGGCCCCTGTCCAGCAGCCCCGTGCGCTCGGCCTCGCGGGCGGCGGCCCGCTTGGCGTGGCCGACGAGCAGCATTTCGGTCAGTTCGACGGTCGTGGAAGTATCGAACCACCACCGGGCGTAGTCGTCGGATGCCACCCGCGCCCACGGCTCGGGGTCGTGCTCGTGGACCGCGCCCAGCGGCTGGAAGCAGTCCCACCGCTCGGCCAGCCGCACCAGGTGGGTCGTCTTACCTACGTTGTCGGGGCCGTTGAGGCTGACGAAGTCCGGGACCTGCGCCATTGCTCACGCCTCGCGAATCGGGGTGTCGAGGACGGAGACGATCGCGTCTGTGTTCGCGGCGATGAAGTCGGCGAGCTGCGGCGGCATCAGGTTCAGCTCGCGGACGGCCTCGGCGGTGAACGGCACGCGGACCACCTCGTACCCGCCCCGCTCCGGCTTGGAGAACTCCGTCCCCGTACGCGCGGCCAGGTCCATCGACTCCAGGCGTGCGGCGAAGATGTGCTGGATGCCGACGCCGCCCTCCAGCTCATCGGTGATGAGGTGGACCAGTTCGGTGCGCTCCAGCTTGCCGCCCAGTTCCTCGAACACTTCCCGGCGGAGGGCTGCCTCGATGGTTGCGTCGTCTTCCTCGACGCCTCCGCCGACCGACACACAGTACGGCTCCCTTCCGGGCTTGGTGCGCTTGATCAGGATCAGCTCGTCGCCGTCGAGGAGGATGGCTCGGGCGTTGCGCTTGACGATGTCGGTCATGCCGTTTGCTCCTTCAGGTGGTGGTACTGGAGAGAACGGGCGGAGGGCCGCCTGGTCGCGGTCGGCACCTCCCCGGCTCGGTGAACTCAGCATGGTGCAGGTCGGTGACGGGGTGTGACGTAGACGTGCTGCAGCAATGCCGCAGCGCTGCTGAACAAGGCTGGCTACGCTGGGCGTTTCGGTATTCCACCGGGTGACGGACAGGGGGTACGACGGTGGTCACGGTGCAGCGATGGTCCGGCCGGGAAGCCCGGCTGTTACGCGACGCCCTGCGCATGAGCCTGCGGGACTTCGCCGCCTACCTGGGCGTGAGCGACCGGACCGTATCGAACTGGGAAGGTGGCGGGGCCAGTTACCAGCCCCGTGGTGAATCCCAGGCCGTCCTCGACACCGCGCTCGGCCGCGCGCCGGACGACGCGAAGGCGCGGTTCGCCGCAGCATTCGGAGCGAACGCCGCCGCTCCACCCGTCACAGGCCGGATCGGAGTCGACTCCCACAAGTTCCTGCCAGTCTTCATCGGCGCCGAGCGCGCCGACCGGCTCCGCGCGCACATGACGCCGAGCGCGGGCAGCCAGTGGCTGGAGTCCTCCTCGGCCCGCGTGGACCACCCCGAAGCGCAGGACTGCGTCCTGCACGTCTTCGCGTGCGGAGCCGCCGTCTTCCACCTCGTCCAACCGCACGAGCCTCCCACACTCACCGACCTCGCCGTCTGGCGCTACCGCTCGTACGCCTCCGACCTGCCCTGGGCACGGAACAAGCTCCGCGACCTCCTGGACGAGGCCCACGACCGCATCCCCAACCCCGAGTACGTCCTTTCCCTGTACTGGCTCACCTCCACACCCTGGACCGGAGACGCCTACGACACCGCCCTGCGCCTGCTGTCCACACCCTCGGTCCTGGTCGACCGCGGAGCCCCGGGCGGGCCCGCACCCCTGGACGGCACGGTCGAGGCATCGCTCCTCGCCACCGGCTTCGACCACCCGGACATCGTGTCCTTCGGCGTACGGGGAGTCTCCACCGGCTACGCAGGCTGGTCCGGCGTCGCCTACGCCTCCCACTCCCGCGAGCGCGGCCTCACCATCGACGAGCTGGTCGCCTGCGAGCTGACCGTCCAGGCCCTGTGGTGCTTCACCCGCCAGGTCCAGCAGATGATCGAGGACGGCCAGGACCCCTCCATGCCCGAGCAGTACGGCTGGCGCTTCCTGCGCGCCGCCACCTCCCGGCTCACCACCGCCCGCGCCCAGGAGACCGCACAGCATGTCCTCATGCGGGAGGCCATCATGAAGACCAGCGGACTGGCCGAACGGCTGCGCGCCGCACAGGACGCTCTGCGCGAGAGCGTCGGCTGAGAACCCTGGGCAGGAGAGATACCGGATGGACATCAGCAGCGCCGCGCTGGTCGTGATCGACATGCAGAACGGCTTCGTGAACCACCACAGCCGCCACGCCGTGCCCGCAGTCTCCAGTCTGGTCGCCCAGTGGTCCGCCGCCGGCCGACCCGTGATCTTCACCCGGTACTTCAACTATCCGGACAGCCCTTACGAGCGCTTCTTCCAGTGGCACCGGCTCCAGAAGGCGCCCGAGACCGACATCGTCCTCGAACTCGCCGAGGCTGCCGCCCACGCACACACGGTCGTTGACAAGACCGGGTACACGCTCCTCACCCCGGAGGCTTCCGAACTGATGCGCCGGGCCGGCTGGACTGACCTCGTCTTCTGCGGGATCGCCACCGAGAGCTGCGTCCTGAAGTCCGCCGCCGACGCCTTCGAGCACGGCTACGCCCCCTGGATCGTCACCGACGCCTGCGCCAGCGACGCCGGCCCCGACGTCCACGACGCCGGCCTCGTCGTCGCCCGCCGCCTGATCGGAACCGGCCAACTCGTCACCACCGACCACGTGATCGGCCAACTCACTGCGTACGCCGGGGCCCCAGTGTTGGAATAGCCCCATGGCCGACACGCTGTACGACACCGACCTGATCATCATTGGTGGAGGCCCGGCTGGCTGCGCCGCTGCCCGCATGGCCGCCAGCGTCGGCATGCGCTCGATCCTGGTCGAGCCGGACCGGCTGTGCCGCAACCTCTACCGGATCTCGGCCCTGAACAACGTCCTCGGCGGCTACACCAGCGGCCCCGAACTCGCCGACTCCGTCGTTGCGGAGCTGAAGAGCACAGAGCTGTGCCGTCTCGAACTCGGTCGGCACGTCACCGAACTCCGCGCCGACGACGACCAGGTGACCGCCACGGTCGACACCGGCGCCCACCTCACCGCCCCGTACGCCATCGTCGCCACCGGCGTCGGCCCCCTCCAGCCCCGCGACACCACTTGGATCACCGCCCCCGACGGCCTGACCCTGCCCCCGCTCTGGCAGGCCGAGGCGGACGACGCCGAAGGCCACACCCTCCTCGTCCTCGGCGGCGACCGCCCGATCGGCACCTTCCTGCGCGCCAACCCGACCACCGACACGCGTCTGCTCGTGGCGTACCCGGCGGCGGACGAATACAAGATCGAGGAGATTCGCGAGGACCCCCGCGTCACCCTCCTCCCCGTCGAGCACCTGACACTGAGCTGCGGAGAAGGCGCCTCGGTGTCAGCGGAAGCGGTGGGCCAGGACGGTGCCCGGCGGACGGTCACGGCGGACGCCGCCTACCTCAGCATCGGAAACGCGCCCACCGCCCCGTCCGGAGACCTGACTCGTGGCGCGGACGGATACTGCCCGCCCACCGACCAGCACCCTCGTGTCATCGTGGCCGGCGACCTCCGTTCCGCCCGCTTTCAGCGGATCATGACTGCCTTGGGCTCCGGCAGCGAGGCTGCACTGCACGCTTACTATGCGGCCAGGGAACTTCTCGCCAAGGGCTGAGACCACGTCGGCGGGATGCGGCCACGACGGCACTCAGAAGGGAAGCTCCGCGATCAGTGAGGCCGAGGTGACGATCGGGCGGGAGCAGGAGATATCGAGGTACGGCATCTTGGGACGGACCGGTTCACTTCCCACTTCAGCGGCAGATCTAAGGTCAGGGTGGATGGACGCCTCACTCCGGCGACGGGCGAGGTGCTGGTAGGGAGTGCGGCTGGCGTCGTGGCCCTGGGGATCTTGGACACGTGAGCGAGAAGCGAAGGGTTTGGACAAGATGACAGCGAAGACCTCCCACGTCTCGGCTGATGCTGATGGAGCGCCGGTCATCCTGAGCAACGAGCCCGGCTCGTTCGCCTGGGGCGTGCTGGCCAAGCGCCACCCCGCCCTCATCCAGCAGGTACGAGACGCCTTCCCGTACGGCCGCCGGCAGCACGAGGCTCTCGACGCCCTGTTGGACGAGATCACCAATGGCGTCATCCAGCCGCTCTCCCCTGGGGAACACGACCGTGAGATCTGGGCGGACTGGGGGCAGGAGCACTTCGGGCGCTCCTGGTACGACGCCCCGTTCTTGTGGGCGGAGAGCTACTTCTACCGCAGGCTCCTCGGCGCGGTCGGGTACTTCGGCAGCGGGCCGTGGCAGGGAGTCGATCCGTTCGCGCCGTTCAAACGGGCCGAGCTGCGCGGCGAGGCCGTGGAAGAGGAGCTGCGGGCCCTGGACGCGCTCGCGAGCGTTCCGGCGGACGAGCGGGCTACGGCCCTGCTTCACGCGTCGCTCTGGGGCAACCGCGCGGACCTCGGCTTCCGTGTCTCGGCGGGGGAGCCGGCGGCCGGTGACGCTGCTGCCTCCGCCCTGGTTGCCGACGACAGCGCCTTGTTGTGGCAGCTGCTGCCTGCCGGAGGTTCCTCGACCGTTGCCGTGGTTGCGGACAATGCAGGACGCGAGCTGATCCCGGACCTGATCCTCATCGACCACCTCCTCGAACAGCGGCATGCCGAACAGGTTGTGCTTCACCTCAAACCGCACCCCTACTACGTCTCCGACGCGATGACGGCCGACGTCGTCGACTGCCTCCGCCGCCTCACCGAGGCACCCGGCGAAGCCGGCGCGATCGGCAGTCGGCTGTGGAAGGCCATGGCGGCAGGGAGCCTGGAGGTCAGCACCCACCCGTTCTTCTGCGCTCCCCTGCCGTACGAGGAGATGCCCGAGGACCTTCGCGGCGATTTCGAGAGCGCCACGCTCACCATCCTGAAGGGCGACCTCAACTACCGACGCCTGGTGGGTGACCAGCTGTGGGACGCCACAGTGTCCTTCGCCGATCTCACCGCGTACTTCCCTGGGACCGTCGCGGCGCTCCGGACTCTGAAGTCTGACGTCATCGTCGGTTTGGAGCAGGAAGCGCTGGACGCGCTCGAACGATCCAGGGCTGCCTGGCGTACGAGTGGAACGCACGCGCTGATTCAGGTGCGACGGTAGGGGATCTTCGTGCCGACCGAGGCCCAGAGAGCAGTAGCCGCTGCCGTCGTCGTTCAGGGCGAGCGAATCCTGCTCATGCGGCGACGTGTGGCGGAAGGCGCACTCTCGTGACAATTCCCGGCCGGGAAGATTGAACCCGAGGAGACCCCCGGGCAAGCCGCAGCACGTGAGACCGAGGAAGAGACAGGGCTCCTGGCGGTGCCGCAGAGTGTGCTCGGACAGCGGATTCACCCCATGACAGGCCGGGAGATCCACTACATCGCATGCCGCCCCGTCGTCGGTCAAGCGATCGTGGCGAGTGCTGATGAGGTGGCCGGGCTGACCTGGGCCACGCACGGCGAGATCCCGTAGTACATGCCGTACGGGCTGTTCGAGCCGGTGCAGGACTACCTTGATGCAGCTCTGCTCTCGTGAGCTCCTTCGGGGTGACGCCCTTGCGACGTGAGGGGCACGTTGTCGTTGCCGGGGCTGGGGTGGCGGGGCTCACCACCGCCGTCGTTCTCGCTGAGGCCGGAGCCTCGGTGCACGTGATCGCCGAGCAGGTGCCGGGCATCGCGTCGCTGGCGGCCGGGGCGATGCGGGGGGCCGTACCTGGTCGAGCCGAAGGACAAGGTCGACCAGTGGGGGCAGCGGTCCCTGAAGATCTTCCGCGAGCTGGCGGAGGACCCGTCCACGGGTGTCCGGCTCACCAGCGGCATCGAGGCGTCCGGCACGGCCGAGGCCCCGCCGGACTGGGCCACCACTCTGCCCGGCTTCCGGCCGTGCGAGCTGGCCGAACTGCCGACCGGGTTTTCGGCCGGCTACCGGTTCACGGTGCCGCTGATCGACATGCCCACCTACCTCGCTTACCTCCTGCGCAGGCTCGACGCTGCTGGAGGAACGGTCGAGCGGCGGCGCCTGGCCTCGCTTGCGGACGCCGCGCCTGCTCCCGTGATCGTCAACTGCACGGGCCTGGGTGCTCAGGAACTGGTCCCAGACCATGACCTCCGGCCCATCCGCGGCCAGCACGTCGTCACCAACCCCGGGTTGACCGAGTTCTTCTCCGAGGACACTGGCATCTCGCCGGACCTGCTGTGCTTCTACCCCCACGGCGACACCGCCATCGACGGCGAAGGCGATCTCGTCCCGGACGACACGGCGGCGGCCAACATCCGGGCCCTCTGCGCCGAGGCCGAGCCGTGTCTCGCTGAGGCCCGCGTCCTGGAGCATCGGATCGGTGCCAGGACGACCCAGACCTGAGGCCGCGTGGAAGCAGAGAGGGCGGAGGGCGGCACCGTGGTCTTGCATAACTACGGGTACGGAGGCGCCGGCGTCACGCTCTCGTGGGGCTGCGCCGAAGAAGCTGCGAGTCTCCTGACCGCCGACGGGGAGACGGGCGGTGAACGACCAGCCGAGGAAGTCCTTCCTTTACGTCGACTGCGCCGTCGGCATCGCGGGCGACGCCCACAAGCCGATCATTGCCACGCAAGAGCAGGACTGGGACGTTGGCGTCATAGTCACACCACAGGGCTCGGCCTCCTCGACACCAAGGCGTTCGAGGCCCGGACGGGTTACCCGATCCGCTCGGCCTGGCGTAGCCCCGGCGACCCGCGCCTCCTCCCGCCTGCCGACGCCATCGCCGTCGCGCCGGCCGCGTTCAACACGATCAACAAGTGGGTCGTCGGCATCGCAGACACTCTCGCGCTGGGCATCCTGTGCGAGGCGTAGGGGATGGTCATCCCGACGGTCGTCCTGCCGTACGTGAACGCAGCCATGGCCATGCACCCGGTGTACGGCCGGAGCCTGGAGCGGCTGGGGGAGACGGGCGTGCTGGTCGGGTCGTGCGAGCCGCACCGGCCGAAGGAGGGCGGGGGCGAAGCGTTTCCGGTGGGAGGAGGCGTTGGAGCTGCTGGAGGGCGAGATCGACTGAACGGGATCCGGCCTACCCTCTCACCATCGTGGCGAGCATGTTCCGGATCGGAGCGCGAGCGCTGTTCCTCCAGGGAACGCGTTCGGCGTTCCCTGGAGGAACGGGCCCGCTTCCGTACGCCAGTACTGGGGGGCGTGCTGCGGGACCGGGTGGTGGCTGCCTTGTTCAGTGTCTGAACAGGACGGCCGTTCAGTTACTGAACATCACCGCCGTTCAGTGTCTGAACAGCGGTCCGCCGGTGCTCTGAGGTGGAACAGGGGGGGTGTTCCGCGCTGGAATGAGGTCGCTGCTCCGACGCGGAGCGGTATTCCTGAGAGCGAGCCGCAGCCTGTTCACTCGGTGAACGTGCGGATGCACTGCTCGGGGCAGTGCCCGTGTCAACGGCTCTTTGGGAGGGAGTCTGCCCGCGTCGACCTTGGCGTGGGTGTGGCAGGACCAGGCTGAACTCTGCCTGCTGTCCTGTCGTGCGGAGGCTTCCCGACTGCCAGGTCCGGAAGGCGCTTCAGACGCCAAGTGAGGACTTCGGCGAGGTTGGCGGCGGTGTCGAGTTCTCGGTGGCGGGCGGCTTGGGTGAGGAGCGCGGCGGGGCCGTGGCCAGCCGTGGTGGCGTCGTCGAGGGTGGCAGCGAGGGCGGGCCAGGTGGGTTCGGCGAGGATCCGCTCGGCCAGGTCGGGGAGCGCCTGGCGCACCACGGCGGCCTGCCGCTCCAGAAGTGGCCGGGCAAGGCGCCGACCCCGGTGGTGGATCACGGCCAGCGGCTCTGCGGCTGCGGCCCGGCAGACGACACGGAGGTGCTCGGCTGCCTGTCGGGCGGCTTCGGCCTGCTGGGTGTGGTTGCGGGTGCGGTGCCAGTGCTGGGTGGCGATGACCGCCAGCAGGAGGGCGTCGAGGACGGTCGCGAGAAGGGCTCCGTCCCCGGGTGGGGGCACGCGCAGCATGGCCTTCACCGCCTGTCGTGTGGCCTGGGCCTGCTGGTGATGGGCGCGGATACGGGAGCGGCCGGCGCGCTCGAACGCTGCTGCTGCTTGCATCAGCTGGGCCTGGAGACCGGCGGGCGCGACCAGGGGGAGTGCGTCGAGGGCTTCGGCGAGGACGGCGATGTGGGCCTGTCCGGCCTCGTCCTCGCCGTGGGCAAGGTGGTCGGGCGTCCGGTCGAGGGCGACGGAGAGTCGTCGCCAGGCCGGGGTTTCGGTCTGGTTGGCAGATCGTGCTTCCGTGGTCGCGAGGCGTTCGGCGATCTTGGGGTAGGAGAGGTCGGCGGCGAGGGTGGAGCCGGAGAACCACACCGGCTCGCCCTGGGCGTTGGTGTCGTCGTCGAGGGCGACCTTGTAGCCGCGGACGTCCCCGGACGGGAAGTACTGGACATCGACAAGGGCGCCGGTCCCCTCGACGATCCGGAAGAACTCCTCGGTGGTCGTGGCCGCCGAGACGGCGGTGCGGACGATGGTGCGCAGGTGCTCACGGGAGGTCCGGGCGTTCCCGGTATGGCGGGCCTTCTCCTGCTCGGCGCGGGTGGGGCGCTTGGCGGCGGTACGGTCGCCGCGCGGGACCTGGCGTAGGCCATATTTCTTCTCGATGGCGACGAGTTCCTTGTCGGCGCGCAGGAAGTCGTTCCAGTTGCGGGGCGAGCGGAGGTCGCCTCGGACCTTGGTGGCGACGATGTGGATGTGGTCGTCGGCGTGGCGGACGGCGACCCAGCGGCAGGCGTCGGAGTCGCCGACGGGGGCGATGCCGGTGGCGTCGAGGACGCGGCGGGCGATGGTGGCCCACTCGTCGTCGGTCAGGCGGCGGTCTTCGGGAGCGGCGCGGATCGAGCAGTGCCAGACGTGGTTCTCCGGCGCCTTCGGACCGGCCTGCTTGACCCGCAGGTCGAGGACGTCGGCGAGCTGGGCGAGGGTGGCGGCGGGGCTGCGGCCAGGGTCGGGGGCGAAGCCGTCGAAGGAGGCGACGAGGTGCGGGTCGGTGTGCTCGTTGGCGCGGCCGGGGCCATAGAGGTAGTTCAGGACGCCTCGGGTCTTGTGGCCGGGCTTGACGATGTTCGCGATCAATCAGGCCGCCCGGCAGTTTGTGGCGGCCACATCGGCGGCGGTGTCGACCGCCGTGACCGTCTGCCTCACTGCTGCCACGAGTTGGCGGGCCTCGGCGAGCACGGCAGCGTCCACAGGGTGTGCCTCACCGCCGGCGTTGAGGCGGTGGGCGATCTGGTTCGCGTTCGTGCCGATCCTGGCGAGCTGGATACGCAGCGCGGCGTACTCGTCGATCAGGTCGTCGATGGCGGTGCGCTGCTCGGGCAGGGCGAGGTCACCGTGCAGGTGGGCCATGACGATGGCACCGACAAGATGGGCGCCGGCCAGGTTGTGGCGGCGGGCCTCGGCGAGGATCGCCTGCTTCTCGTCGACGCTGTAGCGGACGTCGACACGCTCTATGCGCTGCACGTCCTGGCGGGCCCGGCGGCGGGCGACTCGGTGCAGCGCGGCCTCGTCGGCCGCACGCACACCCCCTGCCCCCGGTGCGCCCTCGCGCCGGGGACCCGTCTCCGCCACTCCTGGGGCGGAGGCTTCCGCGTGGGACCGGCCCTTGGACGGTCCAACGCCATACCTTGCTCCGCCTGGGGCTGGGGTGGTCATCTCCTGCTGCGTGGAGGGGACTTCGTGGTGCGGGTTATGCATGTCTGGTCTCCGTGTTTTTCGTCGTTTTGCGGATGGTTGGTGAGGGTGTGCACGCGGTGAAGAAGCGCAGCTGAGTTGGACATCTGCAGGTTCCGCCGTCGCCTGCGCAGGGCGCCGTGCTCGGTCCCCGTTCCTGACCCTTTGACCCCTCGTCCCCGCCGCGGTCCCCGGTCCCCTGGGGACCGGTCCCCACGAGGCTTCGGTCCCCAGCGGCCGGTCCCGTATCGGGAACCGTCTTGTAGTGGGGGCGGTCTCCGCCTTGCTCGGTCCCCGGGTCGGTGCCCCTGCCTCGGTGACACCTCGCTCCGTCGAGTACCGAGCAGGGCGGTCCCGGCGTGCGAAATCCCCAGGGACCGATGTAGGGGACGGGCGCGAGGACCAGCCTTGTGGCGCCCTGAGTAGCAGTTTCGTGCCTGTGACGGGCGGGTTGGGCCCCGTTCCTCGGGCCTCGGCGGTTCCCTGGTGCAGGTCCTCACGGTCCCCGGTCCCGCTTCTGTCGCGGCCTCTGGCTGGAGCCCGGTCCCCAACATGCGTCGGGGCCGGTCCCCGACAGGGACCGGGGACCGACAGGTCGTCAGGGGGACGGTCCCCGTTTTCGACGGGTTCGGTCCCCGCATACGGTCTCCGCTGGACCTGTCGGGACCCCGCAGGCCGGGGACCGGGGCGAGCACGGTGTTCCAGTGCCCCGGGTGCAGGCAGGAGGGCGGCCCGGGAGGTCAGGCTGCGGGGTGGCGTCTGCGGTCGGGGCCGTCGAGGATGACGCGTTCGGTCATCTCGGCGAGGCGGGAGGCGACGCGGTCCCCGAGGGCGGTGCGTAGTTCGGCGGTGGGGAGATTGGTAGTGATCAGGGTGGGGCGCAGGTGCTCGTACCGGTGGTTGATCAGCCGGTAGGTGAGCTCCTCGGTCCACTCGCTCGTCTTGGCCGCTCCGAGGTCGTCCAGGAGCAGCAGCGGGCACTTGGCCAGGGTCTGCAGCTCGCGTTCGCTGTCGAAGCCGGAGCGTGGACGCAGGCGGGCGTACAGGTCGGCGGCGGTGACAGCCTCCCAGCGCAGGCGGACCCCGGCGGCGAGGAGAGCGCGGATGGCGCCGTACGCCTGGTGGGTCTTGCCGGTGCCGGTGGGGCCGGCGATCAGCAGGGACGAGCCCTCCGAGATTCCCGGTGCGCCTGCCGGTCCGGGGCGGCCGGCGCGGGCGATCTCGTCCACCCAGGCGGTGACGTGGGGGTGGTCGGTCAGGGCGCGCCGGTAGCGGGCGGGGATGCGGGCATCGGCCAGCTCCAGCGCGGTGACGGGCTCCGACGGCGGCTCGTGCGCGGTGGCGGCGGGGCCGATGCCCCGCTGGGTCAGGATGGCGCCGAGGCGGTCGGTGATCCGGCCGACCTGGTGCGGGTCCCGGGTGAGGGTGGCGGTCACAGGTCACCTCCGTAGGCGGCGGCGACATCGGCGGGGTTGGTCCACGGCCGGTGGGCGGCGGGCGCGGAGGCGGTGGAGTTCATGGCCTCGTGCACCAGGCTGGGCAGAGTGCTCGGGTGCAGGCCCTTGGCACGATGCCGTGCGAGACCCGACCGTATGTGAGTGGGGTCGATGCCCTCGCCGAGGAGCCTGCGCACCTGCACGCCGAGCTGGCCCAGGACGTCCCGGGGCGGGTGGTGGGCACACGCGGCGGCGTACTCGCCTATCAGGTCCTTCGCCGAGACGGTCTGCGGCGCGGGGGCGCTCGCGCCCCCCAACGGGGTAGTTCCTAGATCCCTGTTCCTAGGTCCTAGATCCGGACCGTGAGGGCTCACTGCAGGCTCCGTGAGTCCTCCCCGCGTCTGCGGCGAGGACTCACGGAATCCGCCCTGACCTGCGGATTCGCCGCTCATGGAGGTCTCCGTGAGTCCTCCCGCCCGAGTCACGGAGGGCTCCGTGACCGCTCCGGGCACCCGCGGTGAGGGCTCACGCGGAACACCGAGATCGTGGTGCGGGCACGGCGGATTGCGCACTCCGCTCGGGCGGTTGATCTTCTGGTGCTTGGCAAAGGTGACGATGTGCAGGTACCGCTTGCCGTCGTCGCCCTCGTAGCGGCAGATCAGCCCGGCCCCACCGAGCTGGGTGAGGTCGTCCTCGACCTCCACCGGGCCGTGCTCGCGGCGCAGCGACCACAACTGGCCGGCGATGACCGCGGCCTGGTCGCGGCAGCGGCCCTGGTCGTCGGCCTGGGTGAGCAGGCCGAAGAAGGTCCGCTCGGCGGACAGGGACACGGATGCGAGGGACTCCGACGCGAACGCCTCGGGCTTGATGGTGCGGATACGGGCGATGTCGATCGACCACCATTCGAAATCAGGGAGAGGGGCAGGGAATCCGGCGACGCCAGGGTGCATGGACAACACAGCCACACCCGGTGTGCGAAAGTCCAGACTTGGTTCTGGAATCATGCACAAGTCGTTTCGCCCATGGCCCGGTGGATGTAGACCCGAAATCCCGGTTGACGAAATAGCCGCCGGAAAACACCGTGCGATCCGCATCGCTCACGGCAGACATGAATACCCTTCCAGAGGGGCCGACGCGCAAGCTACAACACCACCCATGCCGCCACGCCCCCTCGAAATCGGACCCGCCGGACACGCCGCCGCCCACGCCATCGAACGCGCCCGCACCGCCTGCGGCTACTCCCAGCGCCAGCTCGCCGCCAGAGTCACCGCCCTCGGCCAGCCCATGACCTTCACCGCCCTCTCCCGCATCGAACGCACCGTCCGCCGCTGCGACATCGACGACCTCGTCGCCATTGCCACAGCCCTCGGAATCGCTCCCGCAGGCCCTTCTCGCCGGCCGTCGCACGCACTTGGAAGCGGTCGGCGCGGGCGGAACATAGCCGACGATCGGCGGTTAGCCTAACCGGCGATTCTTCGGATGATTGTGGGTCCCGGAACGCCCGTCGTACCGGCCCTGCCAGAAGACTGCCCACCTCCCCAGAGGACACCTTGCTCGATTGGCATACGTGCCATTCTCGGATTCCCCGCCGCGCACACGTAACTCCGCTCGCTTCCTCTTCTGCTCCGCTCGGAGATCTCGGCCGTACGTAAAAGCCCTACTCGAAGATCTCGCAGCATCGCCCGGGCTTGTTGCCTCCCGCCCCGGCTGGATCTCTCAATTCCCGTCGCTCTTTCTCACGCAAAGGAACCGCCCATGGCCCTGCGCCTGCTGTCCATACCCGCCGTCGCCGCAGCCCTGGACGTCGACCGCCGAACGGTCTACCGCTTCATCGCCGCTGGCGAGCTGCCCGTCGTCGACCTGCGCACGGGACCGGCTCGCTCTCGCGTCCGTGTCCCCGCCGCGAGCCTGGATGACTTCATCAACAGCCGGGCAGTCGCGCCGCCCGTGCGCCGCCGTTGACCAGGACGAAGTCCCTCCGCACGCGAAACAGGAAGGAACGGAACCACGTACCTCCGGAAGTTGAAGTCCGGCAAATGGCAGGCGACCGTTCGCAACCGGGCTGGAGACCGGTTCAGCGAGTCGTTTCCCCTCAAGGCACAGGCCCGCGCCTGGGGTACCGAGATGGAGACCCAGTCCGCCCGCGGAAGCATGCGGGATCCCCGAGCGGGCGAGACGGCGTTCCGTGAGTGGCACGACCGCTGGTGGCAGGCCCGCGTCGTCGAGCCCCACACGCTGCGCGGTGATGCCTCCAGCATCAAGGACCACGTGCTGCCCCACTGGGCCGACTGGGAGATGCGGGCCGTCACCCGCATGGACGTCCAGAGCTGGATCCGCGGACTGGTGGAGAAGGGGGTCGGGGCATCCGCGATCAAGAGGGCGTACAACCTGCTGTCGTCCATCATGCGGGCGGCCGTCGACGACGATGTCATCGCGGTCAGCCCCTGCCGGAACATCGACCTGCCGCAGATCGCGGTCAAGCCGCCGCAGTGGTTCACCCTCGACCAGGCGCAGAGCATTGTCGACGAGCTCCCGGCCCCGTGGCGCACCATGTGCCTGCTCGGCTTCTACACGGGCCTGCGCTGGGGCGAACTCGCCGGCCTGCACCGTCATCGGATCGACCAGCGCCGTTCCCGCCTGTTCGTGGTGGAGGTCAATACCAAGAGCGGCATCAAGGAGTACCCCAAAAGTTCGAGGAGCCGCCGGGAAGTCCCGCTCCCGTCCCACGTCCTGGACGCCCTCGAGCGACACGTCCACCCGCTCGACCGTGACGCCCTGGTCTTCACCACTGTCACCAAGGGGCGCGCCGGCCGTCGGCTCGACGACGGCAACTGGCGCCGCCAGACCTGGTGGCCGGCGATCGAGAGCGCCCACTACTTCGACACCGACGGGGAGCAGATCCCCGTCCCGCACTATCCGCCCCACTCCATGCGCCACACCTGCGCCTCGTGGCTCGTTCAGAAGGGAGTCTCCCTCTACGAGGTCCAGCACCTCCTGGGCCACGAAAGCTTCCAGACCACCCAGCGCTACGCCCACCTGCAGCCGGACGCCCACAAGGCTGTGCTCGGGGCCTGGGAGCGCATGGATGTTCCGCTGACCGGCGCCGCATGAGCGAGCCTCTGCCCCGTCCGGCACGGACGGGGCAGAGGCGTTTGCCTGCTCAGGTGGACGCTCACAGTCGGCCTGTGTCGAGTGTCCTTGGATGGACTGTAAGGAAGATCATCTCGCAGGGGGCGCGTGGAGCCATCCTGCGTTCGATGGAGCTCAGGCACGTCCAGACCGTAAGTGATCGCAAGAGAAAGAGCGTTGTCAGTGCTCGGGGCGATGATGACTACTCACGTACTTCTTGTCCATGGGGGGCATGGTGCACCTGAGTCGTATCGCAGTGAGCGGGTTTCGGGCGAGCGCAGACGGCGAGATGGTCTGCCATATACCTGGCCGTTTCAGCGTGCTGATCGGAGCCAACGGCGCCGGAAAGACAACGCTCACGGATGCGCTCTACCTATCTCATCCTGGCTCTCGCTTCCCAGCCCTGCCGAGGTACGGTTCCGCCACGCTCGCACCCGAGAGATCCACCCGCACCATCAAGGTGGAGTACCGGCTGGGTGATAGCCTCACCGGGGAAGGTCGTCTCGGACGTCAGTTGCACGAGGTCAGCCACCAGCGCCTTGGGGATGTCGCTCAGACCTGGGGTGTCACGCTGAGTCGCAGGCTCGGCAGCGTCACCCCGAAGATTGACACGGCCCACGGCAGGTCCTTGGACCTGGACCCGTACAAGCTGATCTACCTGCCAGCCTGGCGTCATCCTCTGGACGAACTGGCGCGCCGCGAGGCACGGATCCTGGTTGAGCTGCTCCGTGCTGAACAGCAGCGCCTGAACGGGACCCGGAACCTCGTGGGGCTCCGGGCGCGGGCCTCCCAGCTGCTCGAGGAGCTGGCCAAGGAGAGCATCATCGACGCCGTCGAGAAGAGGATCGGCGGCTACCTCACGGACCTGTCGGCTGGGGTGAGTCGCCAGTGGTCGTACATACGTGGGCAGGTCATCGACGATACCTACTTGGCTCGCGTGCTGGAAGTCATGCTCGCTGTCATGGAGGGACGCAGATTCGCTCGGCCTCTTGAAGTGTCCGGGCTGGGGTACGTCAACCTGCTGCATATCGCCGTGATCCTGGCAGCAATACCGGACTCCACCGAACTTCCCCAGGACACCGCCCGGTCTCACCAGGATGCTCCCGACCAGCCGCCCCCCACAGAGATTGAGCAGATCCAGCAGGCGACCCTGAACCTCCAACAGGCACAGGCTGATGCCGAGTCGGAGGAGGACTCCTTCTTCGGTACGAAGCCCTTCCACGCGACGGTCGTCATTGAGGAGCCTGAGGCGCACCTCCACCCGCAGCTGCAGCACGCTCTCGTCCGGTACTTGCGTAGAACCGTCAAGAAGAGGCCGGAGCTGCAGGTCATCCTTTCCAGCCACGCGACGGACGTCATCACATCCTGCGCCCCCGAGGAACTCATCGTCGTGCGCCAGACGGCGCAGGGGAGAGTGTGCCGCACCGTCGCCGACGTCGTGCCGGCGAAGCACCGCGACATCACGCTGCGGAAGACGCGGCTCCATCTGGACGCGAGTCGGTCCGCCGCCCTCTTCGCCGACCGCCTCGTCCTGGTTGAGGGGGTCACCGACGCCGCCGTCCTAAGGGAGTTCGGCAGGACCTGGGCCGGAGGGGACGCGGGCAAGCACGCATTCATCGACGCACTCAGCATTGTGCACATGGGGTGGAAGGTCGGGCAGTGGCCGGTGCATCTCTTGGCAACTCGGGGCAAGGAACTGTGTACCAAACTGGCGATCCTCGTCGACAGCGACCTACCGTTCGAGAACAAGGAGCTCAGGAAGCCGACTTGGCTTCCTGAGCACGACCCCTCGGTCGTCGATGCCTTCGTCAGCCATCCGACCTTGGAACCATCGATCACCGAGGGTAACGAGCACTTGATCGCGGCCGCCCTGCGCGAGGCTGACCTGGACGAGCCGCTCGTGACGGCTCGGACGGTGTACGAACTGTTCCGCAGTGCGCGGAAGGGCAAGGACGGGCAGCCCGGCGTCCCGGCAGGGCGGGGTTCCAGCAAGAAGGGCGACTTCGCGCTTGCCTTCGCCGGCCTCCTGGCAGAGGCCAACGAAGCAGGTCCCGAGCAGGCGTCGAGCCTTCCGATCGTGCCCGACCACATCCGGCGGCTGTTCGAGTTTCTGTACCCGCCCGACCCGGCCGATGAGACCGACCCCCATGAGTCCATTGATGAGCCGGACTGGCTCGTGCTGGACGGCGAACGGAACACAGGCGAGCAACAGGCCGATGATGCTGAGGAATTGCACTGGCCGGACGATTGGCAGAAGGAAGAGAGGGAGTGGGCGGAAACAACCGGAGACGAACCGATCCCGGACCCTCCGGACTCTGACGCGCCGGATCCGGATGCACCGCCATGGGAGGAACTCCGATACTGGCAGCCCTCCCGCGGGGGCTGGCCGACAGTCACACGTCGGATGACGGTTGCCGATGAGTAGTCGCTGGCCTGGCACCCGCGCTCTCACGCCGGAACAACTCCTCACTGCCGCAAGCCCTGACCGCCTTGTCTACGTAGAGGCACTTCCCGGCTCCGGGAAGACGACCGTCTCGCACCAGCGTTTCGGCCTGCACCGCTTCGCGCGCACAATCGATCACCGAGCGGTCGTGGCGGTCAGCTTCACTCGCTCGGCCACCGAGGAGATACGCAGCCGCGTGGTTCGGCAGTGGGGTCCTTCGGCCCTGGCATGGCCCCATCGCATCGTCACGCTCGACACCATCCTGAACGACCTACTCACCCACCTCCTGCGGTCTGGGTTCCTCCAGTGGCCAGGCGGCCACGAGGAACTGGAGGTGCTGGACACATGGCGGACTCACTTTCCCACCATCCGCACTATCGCGAAGCCCGCTCTCTGCCTGGCGGGCACCCAGGTCAGCACCACCTACCTGCCAGAGGCGAAGCCGGACAACCACATAAGGCCAGCGGACTTCGCCGCTGCGGTCAACAGAGGATGGTGCACACACGAGAACGTACGTGAGGTCCTGCACGGGGCCCTCGGCATTGACGATATCCGCGCCCACGTGTCGACCTACTTCGCCAGGACGATCAGGTCCCTGCTTGTCGACGAGGTCTACGACGCGAACGACCTGGACGTGGAGATCATCCGCACCGCGGCGGAAGCGGGACTCGCCGTCACTCTGGTGGGAGACCCTTGGCAGGCCCTCTACGCCTTTCGTGGCGCACGCCCGGAGAGCGTGCGCCGGCTCATCGAGCTACTGGGATTCGAACGCGGCGAACTTCAGACATCGTTCAGGTGGCACGACAGCAGTGACCAGGCGTCACTGGCACGTCTACTGCGCCGTAGAGAGCGCGTGGTCCTTCCCGTAGGGGTGGCACGCGACGTCGATATCGTCCTCGCACGGCGGTGGAAGACGCTGTGGGACGGAGACCCCCATGTCCTCCCGCTGGCCGTCAAGCAGCCGTCAGGACCGTTCCAGGAAGCCGTGTGCACCTTGCTTCTCAACGAACTCACCCAGAGCTCCTTCGGCCTGCCTGCCGCGTTCCTCACCGACGCCCGGACCACCCTGGGCATTGAAGAAGCCGAAACGTTCGAGCAGCTGCGTCCGGACCTACAGGCTGCTCTTCAGCGCCTGGCGAGCCAGGATGACCTCAGCGAAATCTGGACCGCCTTGGCGGACAGCGTGGTCACCAAGACGCACATCGAGCGGCCTGAGAGCCAGAAGCGGACACCGCGCAAGGCTCTCGGCAATCTGCGCATACGGCTGGAGGACGCGCATAAGCGACTCGTTCCCGGCCTGACATGCCACCAGGCGAAGGGCAAGGAGTGGGACAGGGTCGGGGTCAGGCTGGAAGAGTCCGACGCGGCTGTGCTCCGGAAGGGTCTCGACCCCGCCGACGAAGCCCACCGCTCGCTCTACGTCGCACTCACCAGGGCACGAGTCCGCAGCCTCGCGGTGTAAACGGAGGGGAGCCTGCAGAGGATCAGGGACGGATCTTGGTCGTGGCGCCACGTTCAAGCCTCTGGTGCAGACTCTCCCCCAGGGACCGTCGGCAATGCCTTCCAACGCTGGCGCTCGTTGACCTGTCCCGCAGTCGGAGTCGGGATGAGGCGTGACGCTCGTTTGACGCTGTCGGTGCCTGCAGAGCCCGCTAGGTGCACCGAAAGCAATGCCTGAGCTGCGGGTATGTCAGCTCCCCTTCCGGATGATGCTTTTCCGATGACGCACCATGTGGAGTGCGTCGCGATCCTTGAACCGGCCGTGAAGGGCTCCTGACCTGCGGTTTTGTGCGTGCGCATTATGTGCGGTGTGGGCGTTACGGGCGATATCTTGACGCTGGAATGACGCTCGTGACGCTCGTTCTGATGGGGTGTCAGGCGTCTTGTCGGGCAGGTTGACGTCGGTGAGCTGCTCGGACGCCGCCCACAGGCGCTGCTGGAGGGCGGTGTCGTGGGACTTCTTGCTGGAGGTCACGAGCCGCGGGTGTCCGCGGGTTCCGCCCATGCCGCCGGGGCCGTAGTACTGGCCCCCGGTGACGGTGGGGTCGGTGGCGGCACGCAGGGTGGGCAGGGCGCCCATGGCGGCCGGCTGGGCGATCAGGGGGAGGAGCGTCGGCCGGTGAAGCTTGGCGATCCGTCGTGCCAGGGCCGCATCCTTCGCCATCTGGGCTTCGGACGCGCGGTCCGTACGGGCGGCCACGAATTCGCCCGGCCACACCTGATACAGCTCATCGATCGCCTGCTCGGCCTCCATCCCCCCACCGTCAGACAGATTGCCGACTGCGTCGGGAGCGCCGCGCCGTTGATGATCTCGTGCGGCGATCGAGAGTCACGCTCACGGCGGATCGGACGGCCGGTGAGGGGGATCGACTCATGCGGCTCCCTGGCCCGCTCCTTCGCCCCCAAGTGGTCCTGGTGTGCGGTCGAGGGCACCCTGAAGGGGTGGCGGGTGGACATACTGCTCCGATCGTCGTGCACCAGCCTTCGGCGGTTGGTGGCCGACGCGTCACCGTATGCACTCGCGGGTGCGACGAAGTCCTCGGCACGGCCTACTCGGACCACGATCTGGTCGTTTTCCTTGAGGCCGCCGGCATCACCGACCCCGAGCTGGTGCTCGATGATCCAGACTGGGTCGAGTGGTCAGGTCGCTCGGCGCAGGAGTGGCAGGCGACTTGAAGGGAGCGACGATCCGGCTGGTCGTCCCGCGCCAGGCGCTGATGGGATCTGGGAACGACGGGGCGCCCTCAGCCACCAGAATCGTCTGGGGCATGTTGCGCGCGCTCTGGTCGGCTGGGTTGATCGTGATGTCGGTGGTCGGGATCGGCAGCGCCGGATACTCGTGACGAGCGTAGCTGGGGCGCCGGGATTGCTGTGCGGGGCCGGTAACTGGGGGAACCGATATAGCAAGGGGTCCGACAGTGAATATCGAGCCGGTCTCACGCGAGGTGAGCACCGCCAGTTCCGTTGCCGGCACTCGCCTCGCCCGGACACCGCAGAAACGGGTCTCCCGTCCCTCTGTACCGCGTCCACACAGGGCAGCTCCGGCACTGCCGGGGAGCATCGATCACATGGCACGGATGCTGGAGCACGCGAAGCCGGACCAGATCGTGGAACTGGTGCTGCCCTTCCTGTGGGCGGCCCTCTCCGACGGCCGCGCGCCGGCGAACATCTGCGTCGATGCGTGCCTGACGCTGCGCAACGCCTACGGCCAGCTGGGAGTGCGGGCCGAACTCCTGCCGGTCACCGTGGCCATCCGGAAGAAGAACGGCACCGGAACCCTCTACGGCTCGCTCACACCGACCTGGACCGGAACCTCGTGGAACGGGCACTGCGCCCTGGTGCTCCCCGACTCCGAGCGGTTCGTGGACCCGACGATCGAGCAGTTCGACGAGGTCCGGACGATCGGCATGGGCCCGATGGTCGGCAAGGTGGCCATGTCGACGCGCGAGGACGGCTCGCTGGTAGAGCCGGGAGCGCAGGTGATGCTGCAGCGCGGAGACCTGGTGCTGACGTACACCGTCGTCGGCCCCGAGGCCCTGGCCTCCATCGTGGAACACCCGGAAGCGATCGCCCACGCCGACGGTCACCGGCGTACCGGCGTGAACACCGCCTCCCTCACGCTGGCTGCCCTGCGCGCCGAGAGCGTACGCGACCGGGCGATGCAGGCCCCTCACCCGAGGCTGCACGCCCTGCTGCAGGCAGTCGGAGACGCCCCGTACGAGTCGGACGAGGAACAGGACGTGCGGTTCCGCCTGTCGGATCAGAGCGGCCAGGAACAGTGGCTGCGACTGGACGAGATCTCGCTGCCGCCGAACACTCCGGCCGCCTGGCCGCGCTGAGGATCGGAGCAGCGCGAAGCCCCAGGAACTCATGCCATGACGCCCCCGCGCCCGCGGGGGCACCCATCGGACCACCCCCGCACATGCAGAAAGCGGTCCTTCCGAGGCCAGAGCGCCGGGTGGTCCGCGGACCCTCCCCGCGCGCGGGGAGGGTCCCGGGAGGCCGTACCACTCGCACCACCTGCGCCGTTGCTCCCCGTGCCTGGGATGAGCGGCTGGGCTGGGCGTTCGGGCTGATAGCAGATGATCCGGCTGCGAGGAGTGCGGCACGCGCCGGCCGTCGTCCTCGACCTGACCGCGTGCGCGGTGGTGGACCGACAGGGCACCCCGCGCTATGGCGACCTGACGCAACCTCGCGGTCGCCCCCCTGCGACTGAACGGCGCGAAGAACATCGCCTCCGGCCGTCGCCGCAATGCGCGTGGCGCCCGCCGACCCCTCACGCTCCTCGGCCTTGCCTGAGCACGAAGTGGACGTCACTCGACTACACCGAAGCCCTGAGGGCTGTCGCAGAATAACTTGAGGCTTTGATCTTGGTCAGGCGGGCTGTCTCGCGAGGTCATCGAGTGGAACGGCGCTTCGGCGTTCGTGAGTTATTTTTCGACGACTCCCTGGGCCGCTCAGGGGTCGACCGGGTGCGGCGCATGCGTTCTCGGCGTTCTCTCAGGCCGAGAACGAGAGGCAACGCCGCCTCAGATGGTCGGGGTGTCGTCAACAATCGGCCTGTGAATCTCAACGACCGGCTTCCACCCCGCGGTGAACTCGATGAAGTCCGCACGGGTGGGGTAGGTGTCGATCGCGCGACGGTCACGCTTGGGGCTGTCGCTCCCCTTGCGCCCCCGGGGAATCTGCTCCTCGAAGATGTCGACCTTCACGTCGGGAACCTCCTTGAGGCCCTGGCGCCAGATCTGCACGATGTCGGCGCCGAACGCCTGCCGGGCCGCAGCGTAAAGGGCCGTGAGGGCCCCCTTGTCCCCACTAGGGACGAAAAGTGCCAGGTCCAGCACGACGCCGGCGGACTGGAGGACCTCGATGGTCACCGAGCCGTTCTCGTCGGCCAAGTAGATTCCGGCTTCATTCTCGTCGTCGGGAAGGCAGGAGACCTCTTCCTGGAATACGGTTCTCGCCGTGATCGAGCCACCCTCGAAATCCTCACCGGACTTGGTCAGAAAAGCAGGGACATAGCAGCCGGGAAGCTTGAGTTCTGCCGTGTCGGCGGAAACGAAGAGCCTGTCCTTCATGTCGAGCTTCGTCACCTCTTCCAATGAGAGGCGGCGAGCGGCGATCTTCTCCGTGTTCACGATTTCCCTTTCAGGTTGCTCTGTCCCTCCGAACGAGGACGCTACCACGAAACCCTGAGGTCAACTGCCCAGTAGTCGTTGGGTGAATGGCCTCCGATGACCTGCACGGGAGGATGCCGAAGTGAGTCCCGCTCGGTCGGGAACACGCATCCGCCAGGTAGTGTCCCTCGTCATGGTGTTGGGGATCAAATGGCGGTTGCATTTCGGTGCGTTGGGTGGCGCGGAGGAACTAAAAGAGAGTTTACGGTAGATATCACCCATAGCGCCTTCGGGGGGGCGAGGTAAGGCGTTTCATTCGTCGTGCATATCGAAGAGCGCAGCGGAAACAGGCCGGATGGTCCGACAACGCAACAACGGAGACCCCCACCGGCAACATCTGGATGAAGCGCGAACCGGAAGTCGCGTACTAAAAGGTTGTCTCACGTGGTGATGGCGTGAGCTGCGGCATGATGTCTGTTCGTGAGTGCTGATCTGTCGCAGCGGCTGGTTCCTGACGGGTTGTGGGAACTGGTCGCTCCGTTGCTGCCGTCGTTCAACTCCCGTCCGCAGGGCGACGGGACTGCTCCGTGTGACGAGCGGGCTGTGCTCACGGCGGTCGTGTACGTGCTGACCAGCGGGTGTGCCTGGCGGCATCTGCCGGAGACGTTCGGGGTGTCGCCTGCAACGGTGCATCGCCGGTTCACCGCGTGGACCCGGGCGGGGCTGTGGCGTCGGCTCCACCGGGCGGTGCTGGACGAACTCGGCGCCAGGGGTGAGATCGACTGGGCCTCGGCGATCGTGGACGCCGCGTCGGTGCGGGCGAAAAGGGGGGTTCGCTGACCGGGCCGAATCCGGTCGATCGCGGCAAGAAGGGCAGCAAGCTGCACGTGCTGTCCGATGCCCAGGGCATCCCGCTCGCAGTCGCAGTGTCCGGCGCGAACATGCACGACAGCCTCGCCCTCAAGCCGCTGATCCGCGGCATACCCGCCATCCGCTCCCGGCGCGGGCCACGGCGGCGCCGATCGGTCAAACTCCGCGCCGACAAGGCGTACTTCTCCGCCGAGCACCTCGCCTGGCTGCGTGAGCGGGGCCTCACCCCACGAATCGCCCGGCCCGGCATCGAGTCCGGCGAACGGCTCGGCCGGCACCGCTGGAAGATCGAGCGGTCCATCGCCTGGCTCTTCGGCTACCGCCGCCTCACCGTCCGATACGAGCGAAAAGGCTCCCACTTCCTCGCCTTCCTTGGTCTCGCCGCCGCACTGACCTGCTACAAGCCTCCCTGTTTCGCTTCGAGTGGCTGAGCCTGTCTGAGTTGGTGTGCAGTGGTGGTTCGGTTGCTCCTTGTCTGCGGGCATGGCCGTGGCCCGACGCGCGGGTCGGGTGCTCCAGGGTTCCTCGGGTCGTGGGCGGGCAGGGGGGCTGTCGTGCTTCAGGTGGCTGGCCGGGGCAGTGCCGCGAGGCGTACGAATGCGCTGGTCAGCTCGTTTCGCCAGGGCCGGGTTGCGGAGATGCGCAGATGGAGGCGGCGACCGCCCCGGGTGATGCGAGCGGCTGCGTGCAGCAGCCGGTAGCGGAGTTTCTTCGGCTCGGCGG
>NZ_JBIARH010000044.1:0-1293 GCF_042889785.1 Streptomyces sp. NPDC002476
GCCAACGGCATCATGCACGTCACCGCCAAGGACCTCGGCACCGGCAAGGAGCAGAAGATGACCGTCACCGGCGGCTCCTCGCTGCCGAAGGACGAGGTCAACCGGATGCGTGAGGAGGCCGAGCAGTACGCGGAGGAGGACCACCGCCGCCGCGAGGCCGCCGAGTCCCGCAACCAGGGCGAGCAGCTCGTCTACCAGACGGAGAAGTTCCTCAAGGACAACGAGGACAAGGTTCCCGCCGACGTGAAGACGGAGGTGGAGACCGCTGTCAACGAGCTGAAGGAGAAGCTCAAGGGCGAGGACAGCGCCGAGATCCGCACCGCCACCGAGAAGGTCGCGGCCGTCTCCCAGAAGCTGGGCCAGGCGATGTACGCGGGTGCCCAGGCCGACGGTGACCCGCAGCCGGGCGCCCAGCAGGCCAAGGCCGACGACGATGTCGTCGACGCGGAGATCGTGGACGACGAGAAGGACGCCAAGGGCGGTGCGGTGTGACCGAGGAGAACTCGGGCTTCGAGGAGAAGCCCGACGTCCCCTCCGGCGCCACCCCTGACGGAGCTGAGCCGAAGGACGCCTCCTCCTCCGCCAAGGAGGAAGAGGCGGCCCCGGCCGGGGACGCAGTAGAGACCGTCGGTCTGACGGCCCAGCTGGACCAGGTCCGTACCGCGCTCAACGAGCGCACGGGCGACCTCCAGCGGCTCCAGGCCGAATATCAGAACTACCGTCGCCGCGTCGAGCGGGACCGGGCCACGGTCAAGGAGATCGCGGTCGCGAACCTCCTGTCCGAGATCCTGCCCGTGCTCGACGACATCGGCCGGGCTCGCGATCACGGTGAGCTCGTGGGCGGGTTCAAGTCGGTGGCGGAATCGCTGGAGACGGTCGTCGCCAAGCTGGGCCTGCAGGAGTTCGGCAAGGAGGGCGAGCCCTTCGACCCGACGATCCACGAGGCCCTGATGCACTCGTACGCGCCGGACGTCACGGAGACGACCTGCGTGGCGATCCTGCAGCCGGGGTATCGGATCGGCGAGCGCACCATCCGCCCCGCGCGGGTGGCGGTGGCCGAGCCGCAGCCGGGCGCGACACCGGCCACGGCCAAGGAAGAGAAGGCAACCGACGAGGAGAGCGGTGGCAGCGAGGAGGTCTGACATCCTGTCTGACCATCTTGCGGCGCACCGCCCGGCCGCGGGGGGGGGGGGCCGGGGCGGGGCCCCGGCCGGGGGGGGGGCGGGGGGGGGGCGCCGGGGGGGGCGCGCCCCCGGGGGCGGGGGGCAGTGTAGGGGCTACGGGGGCCCCCCG